>JAUJNU010000005.1 GCA_030448085.1 Actinomycetota bacterium
CCGTCGCCGATCTCAACAGGTCCGGCGCCGACCTCGTGGTGCAGCTCGGGGACAGCACCGACGCGGGAACCCGGCCGCAGTTCGCCGAGGCGCTCGAGATCATGGGCGCACTCGAGATGCCTTACATGACGATGATGGGGAACCACGACGTCCTCGACCGGAGCGACGGGAGCCTCAGTGGACGCGACTACTCCAAGGGAACGTTCGGCCGGGAACCCGACGGGGTCCTGACAGAGCACGAGGGTTTTAGGTTCGCGATCCTCGACTCGGTCCTGCATGCCTCCTCGCCGTTCCCTCCCTACAACCTCGCGACCGGGACGTTCGTGGAAGGTCGAGGCGGGGCCATCGTTTCGGGAGCGCTTTCGGTCCCCCAGCACGAGATACTGGCCGACCTTGCCGCCCCCGGGGCGGGACCGGCTTTCCTGTTCCTCCATCACCCGCCGCAGCCCTTCCCCGGCTTCCCGCCCATCCTGTTCGGACTGCGCGAGGCTGACTCCGGACGACTCCACGCGGTCGTCGACTCGGGGAACGTGTGGGGCGTCTTCGCCGGCCACACCCACCGCAACGCTCTGACCCGGAACTTCGATCGAGTCCCCGCGATGGAGGTGGGGATACCGCGCGACTATCCCTTCGGCTACGCGCTGGTAGACGTGACGAAGGAGGGTTACGCCTACAACTTCCACCAGATCTCAGACGAGGAGGTCTTGCGCCCCGCGTATGAAGCAGCGACGGTCATCCACCGGCGCTACGGGCGCGGCAAAGACTCCGAGCAAGCGTTCAGCTGGACGCGCCCCTAGCGCGATCACCTGGTCCGGACTATCTCTCCAGGAAAAGAACCGTCATGGCCGCTGAGCTGGATAAATAGGTGAGGGGCCTATTCCTCGGTCGGGGCTCTCGGCGAAGCGAACTTGCGGATCCCGGCCCGATAGAGCGGCGGGAAGATGATCCGCGGGAGCTGCAGGAGGTAGTACCAGCGGGGCACCACCCTTTCGATCCTGCGTCCCCGGATCGAGCTCTGAACCGCCTTCGACACGTCTTCGTCGGTGCCTAGGGCATACCGCAGGAACGGGTGCCGCACGAGGTCCTTCTGTGGGAAGCCCTCCGTAGGTATGGGGCCGGGCTCTACGACGCCCACGTGGATCCCCTTCGGCTCGAGGTCGTAGTGGACGGCCTCGGACCACCCGACGAGGGCGAACTTCGAAGCACAGTACGAGGACGCGTTGCCGAACGCGAACCTCCCCGCCACCGAAGCGACGTTTATCACGGTCGAGGGACGAGACGACTCGAGCAGCGGCAAGAAGGCGGCGGTGCAGTAGACGGCCCCATAGAAGTTCGTGTTCATCACTTTCTCGAGATCCTCGATCGAGTCCGTCCCGAGGAACTCGCGGCCGAGCGAGATGCCGGCATTGTTAACGAGGACATCGATACGACCGTGGGTGGCGTCCACGTGCTTCACCAGGGCCGCGACCTGCTCACGATCCGTTACGTCGGCGGAGAAGATCGAGTGGCCGGCCGACTCGCCTCCCACGGAGGCGAGCAGGTCCTCCAGTCGCTCCGCCCGGCGGGCAACCGCACAGACGAAGGCGCCGGAAGCCGCGAGGTCGGACGCGATGCGCTTCCCGATGCCACTGGACGCGCCGGTGACGACGCACACCTTCCTTGCAAGACGCATGGGTCTCCTGACTACGCTCGGTAGTGGCGCGAAAACAGGCTGTTTCGCGCTGTTTCCCCCCGGGTAATAAGACCATGACAGAGAATTTTCTTTAGGGAGGGAGAGATCATGTTCTACATCTGGCTGATCCTCGTAGGAGCAGTCGTGGGCTTGATCGCAAGAGCGTTGATGCCCGGGCGCGACCCGATCGGATTCATCGGAACCATCGTCCTAGGGGTCATCGGTGCCGTCCTCGGCGGGTTCCTCTGGGACCAGATCGCCCCGAACAACGACAACCAGGGAGTGGCATTCATCCCCGCCATCATCGTCGCAACGATCCTCCTATTTATCTACCGGAAGTTCGCGGGGAACAGGGGCAGAGTCGTCTAAGTCCCACCTAGGGAGCCCGGGTCGGGCCCGCGACTGACCCTGGTTCCAGCTGAAGAAGACCCCCGCTAAGCCGGGGGTCTTCTCGCGTCCGCCGTCGGTTCTAGTCTTCGGTCATGACCGATCAGCAAGCAGACCCTCGCCTGGAACGGGTCGTCGAAGCCGGACGCTCCAGGGGGATAGACGTGCGTCCCCGGCTCTTTCCTGAGGGAACCCGGACATCTGAGGACGCGGCCCGGGCCATCGGGTGCGAGGTCGCCCAGATCGCAAAGACGCTGGTCTTCGAGGCCGGCGGACGGCCGGTCATCTTCATCATGTCGGGGGCGAACCGGGTGGACGCGAAGCTCGCCTTCGAGGCCTGCGGAGCCGAGGTCAAAAGAGCTGATCCCGATACCGTCAAAGCCGCGACCGCCTTCTCGATCGGAGCGACCCCGCCGTTCGGCCACCCCGAGCAGCTCGACATCTACTTCGACAAGGACCTTCTTCAGCACTCTGAGGTGTGGGCCGCCTGCGGGCGCCCCGACGGGGTCTTCCCTGCCGACCCGGCAGCTCTGGCGAAAGCGGCACGAGCAACGGTGTGCCGGCTGGCCGAGTGAGAACGAGAGTCGTCCGGCCACCCGAGCCGGTGAACCTCCTCCACACCCTGGGCCCGCTCCGGCACGGGGTCGGCGATCCGACGATCGAGCTCACCCCCGCCGAGGCCTGGCGTGCGACCAGGACACCGGACGGAACCGCGACCCTGCACCTCGACAGCTCGGGAGGCGAAGTCAAGGCAAGGGCATGGGGGCCGGGTGCGGGATGGGCGCTCGAGCACCTGCCGGAGCTCCTCGGCTGCCACGACGACCGCTGCTCCTGGCATCCCGTACACCCGGTCGTCAGCGAGCTCCATCGGCGGCTGCCGGGGCTGCGCATCTCACGCTCCCGTGCCGTCTTCGAAGCTCTTCTGCCGACGATCCTCGGCGCAAGGGTGTCCGGCAAGGAGGCCAGACGCAGCTTCCGCAAGCTCGTCCGTGCTCACGGCGAGCCCGCGACCCGGCCCCCGCAAGCTGCTGCTCCAGCCTGCACCCGAAGACGCTCGCGGCGCTCCCCCTATTGGGCTTTCCACCGTTTCGAGATCGAGCGCTCGCGCGCCGACATCCTGAGGCGGGCGGCGAAGCACGCAGCGCGCCTCGAGGAAGCGTGCGAGATGACGTCGTCCGAGGCGCGGAAGCGGCTGCAGGCCCCTCCCCGGCCTCGGTCCCTGGACCGCTGCCGCGATGCGCATGGCTTACGGAGACCCGGACGCAGCCATCGTGGGATCTCAACCTCCCCGGTGTCGTGGCCTGGGTCCTCGCCCGCGAACCGAGGGCCGACGACGCTCGCATGCTCGAGCTGCTCGAGCCCTTCCGGGGACAAAGAGGGCGGACGATGCTCTTGATCGAAGCCTCCGGGATACGCCCCCGAAGCACCACTCCCGCCGAGGGCCGCAACGCATCGCGCACCTCTAATAGTCCGGCGCGCCTCCACCTCGAAGCGGTTGTCGCGGTAGTGATGCCCACCTCGGAGCTTTGCTTGCAACGACGCCAACGGGTAAGCGATGAACATCAGGGGGCCGAGCCTCTCGTACTGGCCCACGTGCACGAGCTCGTGCCGGAACGTGGCCCGATCCAACTCGTGCACGGACAGGACGACGTGACCCAGCGTGATCGCCCTGTACCGCCACCCGAGCTTTCGCGGCCAGACCGCCCCCTCGCACAGAACGACGCCCCGCGACACGTAATGCCGGCGGAAGAACGGCGCCAGCAGCAGCCCGACCAGCGAGGCGGGCGCGGCCCACAGGACGCGGGCCAGGCGAGATCGCCCCATACGGCTACAGAGCTACGTCGGAGAGGACCAGGACCTTCGGCTCGGTCATCTCGGCCATGGCCCACCGCAGCCCCTCACGCCCGACGCCCGAGTCCTTCGTCCCCCCGTACGGCATCTGGTCCGCCCGATAGGCGGAGACGTCGTTCACGACGACCCCTCCGACCTCGAGATCCCGATGCGCCTGGAAGATCAGCTTCACGTCCGAGGTGAAGAGGCCCGCTTGGAGCCCGTAGCGAGTCTCGTTCGCGAGGGCGATTGCCTCGTCGAAACCCTTGTACGTCCCGATCGTCACGACCGGCCCGAAGATCTCCTCTTGGCGGACCTTCATCCCGGAGTTGGTTCGGCCGAGGACGGTGGGGACGTAGAAGGGGTCCTCCCGCTTGCCGCCGGTGAGGACCTCGGCCCCCGCTTGGACGGCCTCGTCGACCCACGCCGACACTCGCTCGAGCGAATCGTGATCGATCAGGGGCCCGACCTCGGTGTCCGGGTCCATCGGGTCCCCGGTCTTCAGCTTGCCGACCTCGGCGACGAGCAGCGACGTGAACTTCTCGGCAACGGACTCCTGCACCAGCACCCGCTGCACCGAGATGCACGATTGCCCCGCCTGATAGAAGCCGCCGAAGGCGATGCGCTTGGCGGCCTTGTCGAGGTCCCCGTCCGAGTGGACGATGACGCCCGCGTTACCGCCCAGCTCGAGCGTCACGATCTTCTTCGGGTCCTTCGCCTTCAGGTCCCACCCCACCTGCGAGGACCCGGTGAAGGAGATCTTCTTGAAGCGCTCGTCGGCGGCCAGCTCGCCCGCCTCGCTGCCCCCGATCGGAAGCACGGAGCACATGCCCAGCGGGAGGTCGGTCTCGCAGAAGAGCTCACCGACGAACAGAGCCCCGAGAGGCGTCTTGGTGGCGGGCTTGATGACGATCGGCGCACCCACCGCGAGGGCCGGCGCCATCTTGTGGGCGACGAGGTTCACCGGGAAGTTGAAGGGGGCGATCGCGAGGACGGGCCCGAACGGGAACCTGCGCACGAGGCCCGCCTTGCCCTCCGCCGACGCGTCGGAGTCGAACCGCATCAGCTCACCGCCGTCGCGGCGGCACTCCTCCGCGGCCCAGCGGAAGGTGGACACCGCACGGCCCGCCTCGACCTTTGCCCACTTGAGCGGCTTGCCACCCTCGCGAGAGATCAACTCCGCCACCTCGTCGGCTCGCTCCTTTATCCGATCCGAGATGTGCCGGAGAGCCTCCGCCCGCACATGGAGCGGAAGCCTGCGGGACTGCTCGAAGGTGTCCGCAGCGGCCGCGACCGCGTCCTCGACCGAGGCGTCATCGGGCTTCACGACCTCACCCACCACCGCGTCGTCGTAGGGGCTGCGCACCTCGAAGGTCTCGCCCTCGGTCTTCCACTCCCCTGCCACCAGATAGCCGTAACGCTTGCTCATCGGCCGCTCCTTACTCGTCGCCGGACACGATGTGGTACCGGACCTGGCCGGAAGCGGCCGACGACCACTCGCCCCAGATGAACATGCCTGCCGGAACACATGAGAAGACCCCTCCCTCGCCTACATGCAGTCCAGCCAATGCTAGGCGCGGAAACGTCACTCGGCCACGCCCGCTGGTCGAAAGCCGGTAACCGGACTTGTGCACCTTGGCGAAAGCTCAGCCTTCGGGATAGTCGCGGGGGGCGCTGGTAGGAACATCCCCGCATTCTTGGAACCCGCAGCGTTCGGCGATGGCGATGGCCTCGCTGGCTCTCGCGTTCGCAGCCTGGAGGAAGAAAAGGGCGCCTATCCTGTTGCCGGACCTCTCGGCCTGCTGATACTGCTGCAACTGGTCCATCGCGGCAGCGATCTTTCCCAGGGCCTCCTGGACGAGTGACTCGTCCTCCTCCGGCGGCTCCAGCGCCGCGACCTCCGCGAGAGCCGCTGCCTCGATCTCTTTGACCTGCTCGATGTACTCGTTCAGCTCCGCGTAGGTCTCAGGCCGATCCATCACGTCGAGCTTCGCGTTCGCCTCGGCACACAGAGCGTCCGCCTGCCGGATGAACTCCTCCTTGGAGAGCCTGTCGACCTCCTCCGCCGGACCACAGGCTCCAAGCAACATCACGGCGGCAACAACCGGGCCGAGGCGGGTAGGGCGGATCGGTGCCTCCTAGGTCACGTCCCGGCGTTTTGCGAGGTAAGCGCCGGCTCCCGCCAAGGCTATGACGTACAAGAGATAAACGGCGGCGCCACCCCAACGCGGCAATGCCTCGTCGAGAGGCCGCCCGGCCACCGAGCCGAGCGCGTTCGTCGGGAGGAAGCGCCCGGCGCCCGGGAGCCATCGGGCGAAGAGCGGCTCGAGGATGGGCTCGACCACCAGCGCGAACACGAGCGCCACGACCGGCCCTTTCATGACCCAGCCGAGGCCAGCGCCGAAGGCGCCAGACAAGCCAGTGGCGACGACCGCCCCCAACAGGAACCAGGCGACCTCAGAGGTCGCAACCTCGATAGGGACCCCTTTGATGGCGAGGTATCCGAACGTCGCTGCTGCTGCGCCGAGGGCCGCCGATAGCCCGAGAACCAGTCCCACCAGCCCGTGCACGAGAACCTTCGCCGCCACCACTCTCGAACGTAAGGGCGTCGCCAGGAAGGTCGAGGTGATCGTGCCGTGCCGGTACTCGGCGGCTACGCCTGCGATGCCGAAAGCCAGAGCCAGGGCCGTTCCCGTGCCGCCGTTGGCGAGAAGCGCGAGGAGCCCCGCGTTCGTTCCCAGCGGGAGGCCGGGTAACAGCTTCGCGAACACCGAGATGTTAAGCAGCGTCCCGAGCAGCGAGATCGCGATCGAGGCGCCGAGGAACCCCCACAGGAGTCGCGTGGTCCGCAGCTTGTGGAGCTCTGCTTCGACCAAAGCCCTCACGCCGGCTCGCCGATGATCCGGAAGGAGACATCCTCGAGGCTCTGCCCGGGCGAGCTCGATAGCAGGTCCGCAACCCCCTCGTCCGCAACGAGCAGCCCGCGGTGCAGCACGAGCACGCGATCGGCGATCCGCGCGACATCCGAGAGGGAGTGGCTGGAAAGAAGGACGGTCTTCCCCTCCTCCTTCATCTGCAAGAGGAACGTGCGGAGCCACCTCATGCCCCCGGGGTCCAAGCCCGTCGCCGGCTCGTCGAGGACGAGGATGCGCGGATCGCCGAGGATGCCGGCCGCGAGGCTGAGCCTCTGGCGCATCCCCAGTGAGTACGTCCCGACGGGGCGGTCCCTCTCCGTCCCGACGCCGGCCTCATCGAGGACGAGGTCCACCCGCACGGGGTCGATCCCACTCACGATCGCTGAGGTCAGCAGGTGATCGCGCCCGCTGCGGCCGGGATGGAAGATGGCGGGCTCCAGGACCGCACCTACAACGCCCGTTGGGTCCCTTAAGTCACGATAGGCAACGCCCTCGATGAGAGCCGCCCCCCCGCTGGGCTCCACGAGTCCCAGCGCGATGCGGAGGGCGGTCGACTTCCCAGCGCCGTTCAGCCCCAGCAGAGCCGTCACGTGTCCCCTGGGGATGTCGACCGAGAGGTCCTCCAGCGCCGCCCGACCCCCGAATGTCTTGGTGACCGACCGGAAGGAGATCGACGGCTTCAAGGAGCGGCCGGCCCGATCAGCGTCTGATCGAGGACTGCGCCGTCCGTCGCCACGGCCTCCACCCGCAGCGACCCACCGGCCTCCTCGACCACGACGAAATGATGGTGCCGATCGTCTCCCACCACCCGGCCCGGCCCCCCCTCGCACTCGTCGAGAGGGTAGAGCCGGCTCCCGCCTCCACCCGTGACGACGTACGTGACTCCCCCAGGCGACTCGAAACGCTGGTAGTTGTGGTCATGGCCGTTCAGCACGAGGTCGACACCGCCCGCTTCCAACAAAGGGACCCAGAGCTGCTGGATATCTGGCAGGCCGTCGTGCTCGGAGCAGCTGTAGGCGGGCTGGTGGAAGACGGCGATCCTCCACTTCGCGCTCGACGCCCCGAGCGCCCTCTGAAGCCAGCCCAGCTGAGCCTGGTCGGTGGGGCGGTTGCCGTCGAGGACGAAAAGCTCCGCGTCGCCGACCTTACGGCTGTACCAAGGCCCGGGCATGTCGAGGAGCTGCATCACACCGATCCCTCCGTCGCTCGCAACGTCGTGATTGCCGAGCGACGCTATGACTTCGACACCGGCCGCCTCGACCCACCCGTACGGCGTCTGCCACGCAGCCGCGAAGGATGCCGGCTCCCCCGCGGGGTAGACGTTGTCGCCGGTGGTCACGAGAGCGTCGATGCCCTCCGAGGTCGCGTCCTCTTTCACCGCGGCCGCCACCGCTGCCTCGGTCTGGTCGCCACTACCGAAGTCCCCGACCACGATGAACCTGAAACCCGCGTTGGTCGCTGTCGGCGTCGAGCCCGGAGTCGTCGCCACCGGACGGCTCGCGGTCGCGCTCCCCGCCGGAGATGGGGCCGTGAGGGGCGGTTCGTTGCCGGACCCCCCGCAAGCAACGCACAGAGCGAGACAGAGCGACCAGCCCACGAGTCGTCGTCGCACCGCCCTATTCCTCCAGGATCTCGGCAGCTTTGGGGCCGGCCGGATCCCGCGGCCCTCGGTTAACGATAAGAGTTGTGGCGAAACACCCGTTCCCCCACGACGAACCGACTCTCCACCGGGCAGTTGGGTCGCCACAACGGGGGCCACGGCTATTGTCGGGGGATGTTGATGGCGGTGTGTCACTCCCAGAACGACGGTTGGGTCCGGGTCCAGGACCTGGACAAGCTGTCGGACCTGCGGAGCACGAGCGGGAACCTGTTGTGGGCCGAGGCGGACGTGACTGACCTGACACCGGAAGATGTCGCCACGATCGCCGAGGAGTTCTCGCTGCACCCGCTGGCCGTGGAGGACGCGACGAACGATCGCCAGCGCCCGAAGCTCGAGCCGTACGACAACCACCTCTTCATCGTCCTCCACCAGCTGAACGAGGTCGAGAGCCAACTGGAGTCGGCCCAACTCCGCGTGTTTCGTCGGGGAACGCTACGTCCTTACGATCCATCACGGGGCGAAGAGGACCATCGACGAGGCCAAGAAGAGGTGGAAAGCCCACCCAGACCACCTCGAACGGGGGCCGCCCACCTCATCCACACCCTCATGACGTGATCGTCGACTGCTTCCAAGAGCAGGCGGACAAGCTCGAGGACGAGGTCGAGCGGCTCGAGGACATCGCCCTCAACACCCCTACGGTGCCGATCCAACGCACGAGCTGTACACGATCAAGCAGCGGATAGCCCGGTTGCGGCGCTACGCCTGCCCGTGGCCGGGTCCTTGACAGGCTGATCCACCCCAAGGAAGGCATTGGCTACATCCCCGAGGAGAGCCAGCATGACTTCAGGGATATCGAGGACCACGAGCTTCGCATCAACGATCAGATCCGCAACGTCGACGACCTGACGGATGCCGTTCTCGACCTGGTGCGGAACGAACAGGCGGCGGCGATGAACGTCCAGTCCCGCAAGCTCTCGGCGTGGGCCGCGATCTTCGCGGTGGGGACGCTCATCGCTGGGGTCTACAGGATGAATTTCACCCTGGTCCCGGCCGACGGCAGCCTGTTCGGGTTCTGGTTCGCCATCGTGCTGATGCTCGTCGTGAGCTTGGGCCTCTGCGCGTACTTCAAGCGTAAGAGTTGGCTGTAAGCCTGCTAATCTGGGCGCATGGCTGAAGGAAAACAGAAGAAAGTTACGCAGCGCCTCACGCTGAACGTCTGCGCGACCGGGCCGGGGAGGCTCCTCCGCAAGTCGTACGCGGGCGAGGTGCGCAGGCTCCAGAGGCTCGGCTTCCGCGAGGTCGACCGCAAGGTCGCCTCCCGTGAGGATCACTTCAAGCTGACGCTCGAGCGCGAGGTGGACCGGTACCCCGGGGTCCCGCTGGCGAAGGTCCCGCCCTACATCGTTTAGGGACGATCTAATGACTCGTCGTGTATGGCTGCGCGCTCTCGCAGCGGTTCTAATGCTGGTGGGCACTGCCCTGTGGGAGCGACGAGCCCCCGGGTACGTCCGCTCCTGCGTTAGAAGGTCGCGCGGTCGCGGTGAAGACCGTGGGTTTCGTGTTCCAACCGGCGAGCATCCAAGCAGCACCCGGCGAGACGATCGCCATCACCCTCACGAACGAGGACACCGCCCCACACACACTCACATCAGAAGAGATAGGGCTCGACGTCAAGGTCGAGGGAAGCTCCACGGGAAGCGGAAGCTTCACGGTCCCGTCCGAGCCCGGCAACTACACGTTCCACTGCCACATCCACCCCGACATGACGGGTGAGCTGATCGTCGGCGAGGGCGGTGCGGGCCACGGCTCCGACCACAGCCCGGACACCGGTGAAGGGGACGAAGAGAACGACGACGGCTACTAAGCCGCTACGTCCACCACTCCCCGGCCCCCTTACCCACGAACGGATTCGTCTCTTTCTCCTGGCCCACCGACGTGTGGGGGCCGTGGCCCGGGTAGACGAGCATGGCGTCGTCGAGAGAGAACAGCTTGCCCCTCACCGCGGTCAGCAAGGTTCCCCCGTCCCCGCCCGGGAGGTCGGTTCGTCCCACCGACCCGGCGAACAGGGTGTCGCCGCTGAAAACCGCACCCTCGGTAACGAGCGATATCGAGCCCGGCGAGTGCCCGGGGGTGTGCACGATCTCGAGCTCGACGGCCCCGGCCACCAGCCGCTCCCCTTCCCGGGCGACCGTATCTACCTCGGGGGCCGGGGGCAGGTCGATCCCGAGGAAGAGCCGCCCCGATTCCTGCATCCAGGCGAGGAGGGGCTTGTCCATCTCGTGGAGATAGAAGGGGGCCCCCGTCTGCTCGCGCAGTTGCTCGGCCGCGATCAGGTGATCGAAGTGGGCGTGAGTGGCAACGATCGCCGTCACCGTGAGGCCCAGGCGATGGATGACCCCGAGGAGGTCCTCCGCGTCGCCCCCGGGGTCGATGACGACGGCGCGCTTGGTCGCCGGGTCTCCCACGACGTAGCAGTTGCAGGCGAGCGGGCCAACCTCACGGTGGTCGAAGATCTGCATAGGCGAGCGAGGATAGCCTCGGCGGCGTGAACGAGACCACCTTCAGCCCCGGCTGGCGCATAGGACATCGGACCGACCCGGAGTCGATGACCGGCTGCACCGTCCTGCTGCCACCGCGGGGGAATGTTGCCTCCTGCGATATCAGAGGCTCTTCCCCGGGCTCGCGCGAGCTTCCCCTTCTCGATGTCGAGCGCAAGCTCACCGAGGTCCACGGCATCCTCCTCACCGGCGGCAGTGCGTTCGGCCTGGCCGCCGCCGAGGGGGTGATGTCGTGGCTCGAGGAGCAGGACATCGGCTACGTGACGCCCCGGGGCTTGGTGCCCATCGTGCCCGCAGCCGTCGTATTCGACCTCGGCCCCGGCCGGTCGGACGTCCGGCCGGATGCTTCCTGGGGGCGGGCCGCGTGCGAAGCAGCGTCGGCCGGCCCTATCGAGACGGGGGCCGTGGGAGCTGGGACAGGTTGCACGGTGGGGAAGTGGGCGGGGTTCGAGGACGCCGTCCCCGGAGGCCTCGGTGTAGGGCTGGCCTGCGAAGGAGATCTGAGCGTTCACGCGCTGGCGGTCGTCAACGCCGTCGGCGACATCCTCGGCCCGGACGGCAAGAGCCTCGCCGGAACGGGCGGGACCAAACCTCGCCGGCAGTCATGGGACATGCCTCCCCCGGCCCCCATGGAGTCGGCCGGGCTCGGAAGCACGGTACTCGTTGTGGTCGCGACGGAGGCGAACCTCGACAAGAGGGAGGTCCGGTGGCTGGCGGCGAGGGGCTCGGACGGGGTCACGACCGCCGTTCGTCCGGCTCATACCCGCTACGACGGGGACGTCACCTTCGCCGTGGCCACGCCGGGCCCGCGCGCGATCGGGCCGCGCGACCTCGACGTCCTGGGCCTCCTTGCTACCGAGGCGGTGTCGAAGGCGATCCGTTCCGCGGTGGCCTAGGAAGCCCGGCCCGGGATCAGACCGTGAGCACGATCTTTCCGAACTGGGCCCCCGACTTCAGCCGGGCGAGAGCGTCCTTCCCCTGCTCTAGTGGGAAGACGCTGTCGATGGGCGGGCGCAGCTCCGCGCCCGCCACCATCCTCAGCATGTCCGACACGTCGGCGTCGGAGCCCATCGTCGACCCGATGATCTCGAGCTGGCTCCAGAAAAGCCTCCGCACGTCGATCTCAGCCTTCCTGCCTGCGGTTGCTCCCGCGATCACGATCCGGCCTCCGGGGCGCAACGCTCTCATCGCCGGCTCCAGCGCGTCTCCCCCGGCCGAGTCCACAACGAGGTCCATGCCACGCTTCCCGGTCAGCCGCCTGAGGGCCTTGCCGACGTCCTCGTCCTTGTAGTTGACCCCCGCGTCCGCCCCCAGCTCGAGGGCTCGCTCGAGCTTGGCGGCAGATGACGAGGTGACGATCACCTTGCCGGCCACGCGCCGGGCGAGCCCGAAGAGCGAGAGCGCCAAGCCGCCGCCTATCCCGGTTACCAGCACCCATTCACCCGGGCGAAGGCGTCCTCTCGTGAAGAGCATCCGGTAAGCGGTGATGTAGGTGACCCCGAGCGCCGCCGCCTCCTCGAACGAGAGGTGGGCCGGGAAGGGGAAGACGTTGCTCGCGGGAACCTTCACGAGCTCCGCGATCGTCCCCGGAAGGTGCTCGCCCAGCATGCGGAAACGAACGCATGCCGATTGCTCCCCGGCGCGACAGAGCTCGCACTCGCGGCACGAGACGGCGGGGTTGACGATCACCCGCGCCCCCACCTGGACCCCCCGCACGCCCTCGCCGAGCGCCGCCACCTCCCCGGCCCCGTCGGCGCCCAGGACGAAGGGGAACTCGAGCGGGATGCCGAGGCTCCCAGAGATGGTCCACAGGTCGAGGTGATTGAGTGCGGCTGCCTTGACGTTGACGAGGACCTCACCTGCCCCGGGGGCCGGGTCCGGCGCGTCCCTCAGCGCCACCTGGTCCAGATCACCGTGCCCGTCGATCGTCAGCGCCCGCATGTCCTTTGGATACCAGAGTGTCGACGGGCGCCGGTTCAGGGGGCGAACCTGTCACAGGCTCTTCGTAACCTCACCCTCGAGCCGCGACTCCCGGGCCGCAGGAGGTGAAGGAATGCCGAAAGCGAAGCCGGTAACGAAAGGTGGGAAGAGGAAGAGGAAGTCTCCCAGATGCCACACCTGCGACAAGGCGATCAGGGTTCCGAAGGGCTGGACTCAGGGCCCTGCGATCCGCCGCCACTATTGGGCCAACCACAGGGAGGCAATGCAACGGAGCGCTCGGTAGGCGCTCGGTAGGCACTCGGTAAAGGTGGGGCTGCTTCCCTACTCGCCCACCGCCTCGAGCGGTGGGCGAGTCTGCCCCTCCTCGTCTCGCAGCGAGGCGGCACGCCCCAGGCGCTCGCGGAAGAGGTCGAGGCGCCGAGCGCCGTCCCCGAACCGCGCGTGCGCGTTCCCCAGGTGGCGCCCCAGCGTGTCGTAGTCACAGGCGAACCGCTCCATGTCCTGCTCGAGCTGCCCGCAGAAATCGAGGATCGCGCTGGCGTTCGACTCGATCTGAAGGCACTTCAACCCGAACAGGATCGTCTGTAGGTAGCCGTACATCGTGCCAGGTGACATCGGCACCACGCGCATATCGATAGCGGTCTGGAAGACCGATGTCTTGCGGTGCGCGAGCCTCAGCACCTCGGCGTAGACACCTTCAGCCGGGATGTACATGACGGCGAACTCGAACGTGTTCTCCTCGGGAACGATGTAGCGCGAGGAGATGTCTCTTATGTGTTTGTCGACGTCCGCGGCCAGCGCTCGCTCGGCCGCCGTGCGCTCGCCATCGCTCGTGGCCTCGCACATCCGCTGGTAGTTGGCGAGCGGGAACTTCGCATCGATCGGCACGATCTTGCCCCCAGCACGTACGACCGCGTCGACGGTGAGGCCCGACGTGAACCGATGCTGGGTCGCGTAGGCGCTAGGGGGCAGCACCTGGCGGAGCATCTCCTCGAGCATCGCCTCGCCCAGACCACCTCGGGCCTTGGGAGCGCGCAGGAGATCCTGCAACGAGGTGAACTGACGGGCCTGCTCTGCCACGCTCGATGTGGCTTGTCGCACATCTCCGAGGGTCTCGAAGATCCCCCGTGCCATGTCCGCGTTGGCGCTTTGCGTCTGCGTCAGCCTGCCGTCGATCCCCTCGAGCTTCATCCGAAGCGAGTCGCGCTCCGAGGCGACCGACTCGTTCAACCGGGCCAACTCGTGCCGGACCTCGGACATGTCCGTCGGGGACCCGCCCACCACCCCCCTGAGCCGCTGGACAAGGGCAAGGGCGCCCCAGGTGAGGCCTGCGCCACACGCCAACCCGGCCGCGAGGAAGAAGAGGATGTCCATGACAACCAAGGGTAGCCAGGGGGTATGACAGGTTCCCAGCTCCCGGGCCCTCGCGCCGGATCTCCCGCCGCCCCCGGGGCGGCTTCTATCCGATTGCCCGGATGACGAAGGTTTGCACCTCGAAGACCCGATACAAGTAAAGATGATGAAGATGATCCGCGTGAGGCGTGCCCTGCTCGCTCTGCTGCTGGTTCTGCCCGCGGTCCCTCTCGCGGCGCTGCCCGGGCAGGCTCAGACCGTCGCGCAGTGCTCGAACGAGGAGAAGGCGCCCGAGGAGTTCGGGCCCACGGACATCACGGCGACCTCTGGGAACCAGCGGCTCACCGCAGCCGTTAACTCCGACGCGACGGTCACCGTGTTGAAGTGGCCGTCCCCCTCCTTCTACGACCAGATCAAGTACAAGACGACCGATCGTGCCCAGCCCCGGATGGGTGCCCTTCCCAACGAGGGGGCATTCCTAGGCCTCGCGTGGCGGGCCGGATCCACTGCCTCGTGGGCGTTCTCGTGGCTCCGGACGTGGAGCTCCAGCCAGAGCTTCACGAGCGCCGGCGGGGATGAGGTCCGGACGACCTTCCGCAACAACAAGATCGGGCTGAAGGTGACGGTGCGGGACGTGGTTGCGGCCAAGCCGGATGCCCTGATCAGGCGCATAAAGGTGACGCGGGAAGCGGACTCCCGAGTGCGGCAAGCCCGGGTGATCTCGTTCGCCAACTTCAACCCGGTGGTAAGCAAGACCAGACAGTCCCCCACCTCCGATTGGTGCACCGAGAGCCGGAACGATGCCGGCGCCGAATACCTGGAGGATGCCGACGCCCTCATCCACGAGAGAACCGGCCTCGATCAATCCACCGGGGACCCCACAAGCGTCGCTCTGATGATGGGCTTCGCCTCGGCATCATCCCAGCACCAGGTCGGAGCGGACTCCTACGAGTCGGGGGCAGGGCTCAGCGCCTATGACGATGCCTCGGACGGGGAGCTGGCCGGCGCGGGCTCCGAGCCCGGCCAAGCCGACGGAGCGCTTGCCGACGACCTGTCCCTCAGGCGAAGCACCTCCGCCTCGACGACCGCGATCCTGGTCGCAGCAGCAGATCGCCAGGCCGCGAGGTCCGCCCTCGCCGCGGTTAGGGCGAGCGGGCCTCGGCCTCTGTCCGTAGCCAAGGCCAGGTGGTGGAAGAGATGGCTGGGCGAAGTCCCCGTCCCCAAGGCCGCTCCCCGCTCCGTCCTTCGCCTCAGCCTCCGGGCGCTCATCTCGGTACGCCAAGCCACGGCGCGGTCGGGGCTGATCGTGGCGTCGGTGTCCACGCAGCCGCCGCGCGGGCTGGACTGGCTGAGGCACGGCGCCTACATCAACAGGGCTCTCGACGTTGCCGGGCACGGCGGCATGGTTCGCAGGCACAACCTTCGGTACGCAGAGCTTCAGGTGAGGACGGGCGACGCCAACCCCGAGAACACCCCTCCGGGCAACTGGGCGGAGAGCTATTACTCCGACGGCATCCCGGGCGGTCCCGCTCCCTACGAGATCGACAGCACCGGCCTCGGCATGTGGACCTTATGGGACCACTACGCCATGAGCGGAGACGGTGACTACCTGCTTCGGGCGCGTGGTGGCGAGGTCTATCAGGCCATCCAACGGGCGGCCGTGCGCCAGACCGAGGTGGCCTCGTGCAAAGACCCCTTCAACAACCTGCAATGCAGAGCGCATGAAGAAGGAAGCAGCGACGAGAGGCAGACGCTGGTGGGGGCTCAATCCATATGGCTGGGCATGGAGAGCGCGGTCAAGGCAGCGAAGGTGCGGAACACCGCAGCCTCGCTCGAGAACGCCCGCAGATGGAACGACAGAGCCGAGGAACTGAGGGCTGCCATCCGCGCTGAGTTCTTCGACGAGGCCTGCGGCTGCTACACCCGCGACCCGGGCACGGGGGGCACTTTCCTGTGGCCTGTGAGATTCGCGGCCCCCGGCAGCAAGGCATCGGCGGTTCAGGCGACACAGAACTGGAAAGCCGTCAGAAGGGCCATGGACGGGCAGGCCCTGTCCGGTGGCGACGAGGTGAGGGCCTTGTTGGGCAACGCCCACGCCTGGGCGGATAGCGGGAGGCAGACCGAGAAGGTAAGAACGGGCCTCAGGTGGGTCGCGGAGAAGACGACCACCGCGGAGACCGGCCTTCTCGGAGAAGCATGGGCTAGATCCAGGGAGGGCGGGCCGATCCGAGTGATGGTGGCACAGCCGCACGTCCCCAGCCAGGCCATCTTCTATCTGGCGGCCTTGAAGGCCTACGGCAAAGAGCGTTGGGGCGACTGACCTAGTTGCCGGGGGTGACGCCTCTCGTGGTGAAGTGATGGAAGGGGCTGCCGTGAGCCGGCACCGCTTTGACCTTCAGCTCATCCGGGCCGGCCACCACGTACAGGAAGTGGTACCTCTCGACGCAGCGGGCCGAGTACCAGCGGTCTCCGCCACAGGCATACAGGCTCCTGCCCCCACCGCCCGTGACGACGTACCTGATCCCCCTCAGCTCCTTCGACGCGAAGTAGAGGTGGTCGTGTCCGTTGAGGACCAGATCGACGCCGCGACGACGGAACAGCCTGGGGAGGGACGGGCGCAGCCCATCCGTGGAGCCATGGGGGCCGGGCGAGTAGACCGGGTGATGGAAGGAGACGACCGTCCATCTATCCCCTTGCTCCTCTCGGGTCGCCTGCCTTAACCAGTCCCTCTGCAGGTTCGTGGAGTCGACCATCACGAACCTCACGCCCCCTCGCCTCACAACGTAGTTGCGCCCCTGGAACCCGAACGCGGGCTCCTGCAACTCCGGACGCCCGTTGTTCGTCAAGACATCGTGGTTGCCGAGCGTGGAGCGGAACCTCACGCCCGCATCGAAGAGACACTTGTAAGGCTGGAAGAATGCCTCGTCGAACCGGTCGGGGTCCCCGTCCGGGTAGATGTTGTCCCCAGTGGTGAGGACCAGGCCGAAGGGGTGCGTCTGGCGGTACTTGCACATCCGCTGGGCGACTTCGATCTGATGCGTCCCCCCGGTGCCGAAATCCCCCAGCACCGCGAACCTGAGCGTGCCCGGCGCTGCGGGGGTGATCGGCGGCGCCACCTCGGCCTCCGAGCCCGGGCCACATGCTGCCAGCGCGGTCAGAGCGAGCGCGAGGAACGCGATCCGAGGAGATCTCACGATCAGGCTGTCATACCCATCGCGCTAGCATGAGGAACATGTCGAGATTCGAACGCCTCTCAGTCCTCGACGAGCTCTTCCTGCACCTCGAGGGCCCCGACACCCACATGCACGTCGGCGGGATAGCGCTGTTCGACGGTCCCCCTCCGGACTACGAAGAGGTGAAGGACATGATCGCGAGGCGGCTCCAGCTCGTGCCGCGCTTCCGCCAGAAGCTCGCCTTCATCCCGTTCGGCATGGGCCGGCCCGTTTGGGTGGACGACACCCATTTCAATCTCGAGTACCACGTACGGCACACCGCCCTTCCGGCGCCGGGGGACGAAATCAAGCTGAAGCGCCTGGCGGCCCGGATCATGTCCCAGCAGCTCGACCGCCATAAGCCCCTGTGGGAGATCTGGGTCGCCGAGGGCTTCGAGGATGGACGCTTCGCCCTCATCTCCAAGACCCATCACTGCCTCGTCGACGGGGTCTCGGGGGCCGACATCATGTCGGTGATCCTCGATCTGTCTCCAGAGCCCCAGCACATCGAGCCCAAGCGATGGCGTCCGGCGCCCGAGCCCACCTCGGACCAGCTCCTGATGGATGCCCTCCGGGAGCGCCTCACGTCCCCGGCAGAGGCGGCACGATCGCTGCAGTCGACCATCATGGACCCTGCGAAGCTCCCGAACCGTCTCATGGAGGCAGCCCGTGCCCTCGGAGCCTTCGTCGGAGGCACCCTCGACTTCGCGCCTGCGTCGACGCTGAACAGGCCGATCGGGCCTCACCGCCGCTTCGAAACCTTGCTCCTCGATCTGAACGATGTGAAGCGGGTGAAGAACAGCCTGGGCGGGACGGTGAACGATGTGGTGCTCGCGGTCGTGGCCGGGGGGCTGAGGACGCTCCTCAAGTCTCGCGGTGAGAGGGTCGACCACCTCGAGCTACGGGCGATGATCCCCGTCTCCGTCCGCGCCAGCGCGCAGCAGGGGGAGCTCGGCAACAAGGTGGCTTCGATGTGGGCGACGCTCCCGGTGTACGAGACGGACCCCTTGAAGAGGCTGGCGTTGGTCAGCGAGAGGATGAAAGGCCTCAAGTCGTCGGGCCAGGCGGTGGGGGCACAGATCCTCACCAGCCTCGGTCAGTACGCGCCCCCGACGATCATCGCCCAGGCGTCGAGGCTGGTAGCGCGGCAACGCGCTTTCAACCTCGTCGTGACGAACGTGCCCGGCCCTCAGATCCCCCTCTACACGCTCGGCCGAAGGATGCAGGAGGTCTACCCCGTCCTTCCGCTCTCGGACAACACCACGATAGGGATCGCCCTCCTCTCCTACAACGGCACGATCGGCTTCGGGTTCCTGGGCGACTACGACGCGGCCCCGGATCTGGCTCTCCTCGCGGAGGGTGTGGAGAAGGCCCTCGCCGAGTTGTTGAGTCTCGTGCCCGACCAAAGAAGCGTTACGGTTTCGGACCCGGGTCCGGCAAGCCCCCAGCACAAGCGGGCCCGGGCCAAGGGCACCAGGAAGAAGACGGTGGCGAGGGAGAAGACGGTGGCGAGGAAGCCTACGAGAGCCAAAAGGGGCTCGGGTTAGCCCGCCTAGGGAACGCGGAGAGAAGGAGGATGGATGATGCGCACGAGACGAGCTGCCGTTGCAGGCAGCATCATGCTCGCCCTACTCGGGGCGGCATGTGGGAATGACGGCGAGGACTCCGCCGCCCCTCCTCAAACCACCGTCGCCGCCAGTCAGCCCGCGGCCGGTGGGGACGCCGCCTCCTTCGCGAACGAGGTCTGCACCTCTACCTCCAGCTGGCAGCAGGAGCTGCAGGGGGCGACCGCCGAGCTGACGCAGCTGCAGGCGAGCGGCACCAAGCTTCCGCCCGAGGAGACGAAGGTGAAGGTCGGGGAGGCATTCGAGCAGATGGCCAGCAGCACCGAGACTTTCATCGGAGAGCTTTCGGAGATCCCGGTCCCCCCCGCCGAGGGCGCACAGGAGTTCCTCGACACGTACATCGGACTGTTAGAGCAGGTGAAGGCCGAGACCGACAAGCTGATCACGAACCTGGAGTCGGTCCCGACCGGGTCGGCCGCCGAGTTCAAGGCGGGCATCGACAAGCTGAACCAGGACTTCCAGGCGGCGCTGGGCTCACTGGGCGACCCCTTCGCGAGCCTTCAGGGCACCGAGATCCAGACAGAGTTCGAGAACAACGAGGCGTGCCAGCAGGTGCAGGGCGCCTAGACAGGGCCGAGGGTCTCGGCCCCCGGGGGGGGGGGCGGGCGCCCGTCCGCGGGCGAGCGGCCCGGACGGCCCGCGGCTCGCCCCGCGATCGACACCAGCCGCAGCGTCCTCCGCGTGGCCACCGGCGACCAGGTTCACCGTGCATCCTCCGAAGCCGGCCCCCGTGAGGCGGGCCCCGATGATCCCTTCCGTCTCTCCCCGCGATCTGCACCAGCAGGTCCACCTCCGGGGTGGAGACCTGCAGGTCAGACCTCAGGCTCTCGTGCGAGCCACGGAAGATACCGGGCAACGAGGAGAGATCCATCCTCGAAGGCCGCGACAGTCCTTCGGACCCGCTCGTTCTCCGTCACCACATGACGCGCGCATCCGGCCAGTTCCTCGGGCAGATCCGAAGCGAAACCCTCGAGGTCCCCCACCCCGAGCTCTCGAAGGGAGCCGAGGCCGAGCGCTGCCGCCGCGGCCTTCCCCCTTTCGACCCGCTCGTTGAACGCGCCGTCGCCGAGCGACCTCTTCGTGCCCGAATCGACCACGACGACGGCCAGGTCGACCGGAAGCGGCACCTGCCGGTAGGTCTCGTCCCTGCAGTCGAGGAGTAGGGCGTGTCCATCCGTGGCCGCCGTAGATGTGAGCTGGTCCATCAACCCGCAAGCGACCCCCACATACTCGTTCTCGGCGCGCCGGCAGACCCTGGCCAGCTGCAGCGGGTCGAGCGGTTCTTCCGCGAGGGCCGACGCGATAGCAACCTCCAACGCGGCCGAGGAGGCGAGGCCGGCGCCAAGGGGGACGTCGGAGGCGACCACACCGCTCAGACCCCGGAAGGGGATCGACTCGTCCCGCAGCGCCCTCACAACTGCGGTGGCGTAGCGCCCCCATCCATCGGTCGGGCCCACCCCCGTTGACAGGTCGACGACTGCCTCGCCTGGGGCGTCCAGAGAACGCAGCTCGACGAGGTCATCACGGCGGGAGCCCGCCACCCAGGTAGAGAGCTCCAGAGCGACCGGAAGGACGAGCCCAAGGTTGTAGTCGGTGTGCTCGCCCATGAGGTTCGCCCGCCCGGGGGCACGCGCCGCGGCCTCGGGGCGCGGAACCTCTCGGAGGAGGCGAAGCGGGATCCCGGCGGCCGGAGAGCCGGCTGCCACGATCAGCTGGTCTGGTAGACGTCCAGCCGGCGGCAGACCTCGATGGCCCTGCGCTCGAACTCTTCGTAGCGCCCCTCTGCGGCGATCTCCTTGCCGAACACCGACCCGGCGAAGCCGACGAGCTCGGCGCCGGCGTCGAGGTAGCCGAGGTAGTTCTCGGCGGTCAGGCCGCCGCTCACGAGCATCGGGGTGCCGTTCAGGGGGCCGAGGATCTCGGCTATGTAGTCGGGGCCTCCGAGCAGCTCGCCCGGGAAAACCTTCACCCAGTCGGCGCCTGCGCTCCGGGCGGTGAAGATCTCGGTCGGCGTCGAGGCCCCCATCGCGACCGGCAGCGCCAGGCTGTGGGCTGCCTCCACGACCTCCGGGACGACCACGGGCGTTACGACGAACTCCGCCCCGGCGTCGTGGGCCTCCTTCACCTGCTCCGGAGCCGTAACGGTCCCCACCCCGACGAGGGCCGAGCCCCCGCGAGCGATCTCTGCGATCGCATCCGTAGCCCCCGGACTGTTGAGGGTCACCTCGACCGCCTCGAACCCGCCCCGGATAGCGGCGGCCGCGCCCTCTATCGCCTGCTCGGCGGAAGCGGTCCGGAATATGGCTATGACGGTGGCATCCCTCAGGCGCTCACGCCTCCCGGCCAGCAGGTTCTCGTTCATCGCCTGAGGTTACCCGAGGCGACTTCGCCTAAAAGGCTCCCGGTCTTCGAAAATGACCCAATTTCTGTCCCAGGGTCTGCATAAGCTGTGCCTTGATAGCAGGCAGCTTTTGGGTGGTCAAGCTTCTGGGGGCGCGAGGGTGCAAGAAGAGGAAACAGGGATCGTAGGACGAGTCTTAGGTACGGAGGACTCGACCCCGCTCGAGTTCTGGGTGGGGCTGGCCGAAGGTCAGTACCTCCAGCTTGACGACGTCGTCACGACAGAGCGCCACCCTCCCGGGGGCGAGCCCGTCCGCGTCTACGGGATCGTCTCCCAGGTAAGGGCGCGCCTCGACGGTGCACGTTTCGATAGCGACGTCTTCCTTATCGAGGACGGGATCCTTCCCGGGGATGTCTCCGAGGCCGCCCAGGTGACCGCCACCCGGGTGGAGCCCGAGGTCTTCGTCCCACCGCTCCCGGGGGCCGGCGTTAATCGCGCCGAGGGCAAGCAGAGGGACGAGGCGTTGTTCTTCGACGGGATGGACAAGAAGCTTCCCGCCGGTCTGACGCGCTCGGACGAGCCCCTCTACCTGAACCTCGAGTTCATAGACGGCACGCGCGGGGCTCATGTGAACATCAGCGGCATCTCGGGCGTGGCCACGAAGACGACCTATGCGACGTTCCTCCTCTACAGCCTCTTTAACTCCGGCGTGCTCGGAGAGGAGGCCGTCAACACCAAGGCCCTCATCTTCAACGTGAAAGGCGAGGACCTCCTCTTCCTCGATCACACGAACATCCAGCTGTCCGACGAAGACCGTCGTCGCTACCGGCGCCTCGGCCTCGAGCCGGGGCCGTTCGCCAGCGCGGCCTTCTTCGCTCCTCCCCGCGTCGGAGACCGGAACGCCGCCCCCGATGTCTCCACCCGCACCCAAGGGGTGACCTCCTTCTTCTGGACCATCGAGGAGTTCTGCAGGGACGAGCTCCTGCCGTTCGTCTTCGCCGACTCCGAGGACGACCGCCAGCACTACACCATGGTCGTCTACAACGTGGCTGCCAAGCTGCGAGAGGCGATCCCGCTGGATGACGGCGGGGTCAGGATCGAGGGCAAAGAGATCCGCACCTTCAGGCAGCTCGTGGACCTGATCGTGAAGATGGTGCAGGAGGAAGACTGGGCGGGGCCCGTCATCGGCGCGGGAACCATCAATGCGTTCGTGCGCAGGCTCGTTGGCGCGGTGCGGCCACTAGAACGGCTGATCCGCGGTGACGTGACGAACGCAGCCAAGCACCGGGTCCGGCTGGACGAGCAGGTGACCGTCGTGGACATCCACAACCTGCCGGACCGCGCCAAGCGATTCGTAGTGGGCGTCATCCTGCGCCGGACGTTCGAGGACAAAGAGCGAGCCGGCCAAGCGAGGCCGCTCCTGTTCCTCGTTCTCGACGAGCTGAACAAGTACGCGCCGCGGGAAGGCACCAGCCCCATAAAAGAGATCCTCCTCGACGTAGCGGAGCGGGGCAGGTCCCTCGGGATCATCCTCGTCGGGGCACAGCAGACCGCGAGCGAGGTCGAGGGGCGCATCGTCGGGCAGTCATCGATCAGGGTCGTCGGCAGGCTCGACTCGGCGGAGGCCGAGCGCGGGCAGTATGGCTTCCTGCGGGGACCGGCCCGGGAGCGGGCGACGATCATGAAGCCCGGAACGATGATGGTGGCCCAACCCGAGATCCCGGTCCCGCTGGTCCTCGAGTTCCCCTTCCCGGCCTGGGCCAGCCGTCCCAGCGAAGCGGGCGCCAACCCCTCGGCCGCCAACCAGCCCGACGACCCGTTCGAGGGCCTCCCCACGTCGTGAAGATCCTGCACACCGCCGACTGGCACGTCGGCAAGTCCCTCGCCGGCCGTAGCCGCGCCGCGGAGCACGAGGAGGTCCTCGCCGAGATCGTCCAGATCGCCAGGACCGAGGACGTTCACCTGGTGATCGTTGCGGGCGACCTCTTCGACACCACGTCGCCTTCGGCCGAGGCCGAGCGGATCGTCTTCGGTGCCCTGATGGACCTGGGCGCGCATGCCCCGGTGGTGGTGGTCCCCGGGAACCACGACAACGAGAGACGGCTGGCCGCGCTGCGGCCGTTGCTCGAGCTCGCTGGAGTCACGGTCCACCCTTTCATCGGGCAGGACTGTCTCGAGATCGAAGCGGGCGACGGGGGCAGGGCCAAGGTCGCCCTCATCCCATGGCTATCCCAGCGCTACATCGTCAAGGCGGACGAGCTCATGAAGAACGACGCCGACGAGCTGACGGGACAGTTCGCAGAGAGGATGCGACGGCTGGTGGGCCGGATAACCGAAGGGTTCAGCCCGGATGCCGTGAACCTCGTCGTCGGCCACCTCACCATCGCCGGTGGCGAGCTCGGAGGCGGAGAAAGAACAGCGCAAACGATCTTCGACTACTGGGTCGATCCGACGATCTTCCCGGCCACCACCCACTACGCGGCCCTCGGCCACCTCCACAAGATGCAGAAGATGCCGGGGCCCTGCCCGATCTACTACTCGGGCTCGCCCCTTCAGCTCGACTTCGGCGAAGCAGAGGCACAGCGACACGTCCTTCTCGTCGAGGCGACGCCGGGCGTGCCGGCCGTCGTCCGGCCCGTGGAGCTGAGCAGCGGCCGGCGCCTCCGGACGATCGCAGGAACCCTTGAAGACCTCCGGGCAGTGGCGGGAAGCGGAGGCGAGGAGTACCTGCGCGTCTACGTGAAGGAGATGACGCGGGTCGGCCTCGGGGACGAGGTGAGGGAGCTGTTCCCCAACGCGGTGAAGGTGATCGTCGATGCGCCGACCGACCACGACGAGCCGAAGCCCAGCCAGACGCGAGAGGCCCTCTCCCCGCACGACCTCTTCGCCGCCTATCTCGGGGAAAGGAACATCTCCGACGAGCGCTTGCTGACACTCTTCGACCAGCTCTACGAGGAGGCGCATGCGACCGCTTCGGCTTGAGTTGACGGGCTTCACGAGCTTCCGGGACACCACCGTCATCGATTTCGAGGGCGCCGACTACTTCGCGCTCGTAGGGCCGACCGGGTCCGGCAAGTCCACGGTCATCGACGCGATCTGCTTCGCCCTCTACGGCTCGGTCCCCCGCTACGACCGCCAGGGGCTCGTGCACCCGGTGATCACCCAGGGAAAGATAGAGGCAAGGGTGAGGCTCGACTTCTCCTTCGGGGGCCGGGCTTACAGCGCCGTAAGAGTGGTCAAGCGAACCGGCAAGGGGGCGACCACCCGGGACGCCACCCTTCAGTGCGCAGGAGAGGTGATCGCCAAGAATGCCGACGAGATGACGGCAGAGGTTACTCGCCTGCTCGGCCTGACGTTCGACCACTTCACGAAGTGCGTGGTCCTGCCTCAGGGAGAGTTTGCTCGCTTCCTCCACGACAACCCGAAGAATCGGCAGGGCCTGCTCGTCAAGCTCCTCAACCTGGGTCTCTACGAATCCATGCGTCAGAACGCCAACCTCAAGGCAGCGGAGGCCAAGAACCGCGCTGCCGTTGCCGAGCAGCGCTTGGAGCAGGACCTCGGCTTCGCAACAGCGGAGCGGCTCGAGGAGGCCAAGGGCAAGGTTGTGAGGCTTCGGGCCCTGCGGGACGAGATAGCGGGGGCGACTCCCCGCCTTCTCGAATTCGATGAAGCGATCACTAAGGCCACGTGTGCCGAGAAGGAGACCAAGAGGTGGCTCCGGCTCATCGCGGACCTGAGGATGCCCGAAGAGGTCGAGGTTCTGGCCGATCTGATAGAAGCAGCCCAGAAGTTGCTGGAGGAAGCCGAGACATCTTTCGAGGAGGCCGGCGTCGCACTCGAGGAAGCCGCTGCCACTCGCAAGGAACTGCCCGAGAAGAGCGAGATCACCGGTTCGATCAAGGCGCAACAGAAGCGGACGTCGCTGGACGCCCGGCTCGCGACGGAGGCTCAGGCGCTCACCGCACTCCAGAAAGAAGCGGCGGCAACAGGCAAAGCATGGGAGGTGGCCAAGAAGGCCGCATCCGCCGCTACCGTGAACCTGCGTGAGGCCGAGAACCAGCACAAGGCCCAGCACCTGGCGGAGCTTTTGAAGGAGGGCGAGCCGTGCCCGGTCTGCCTACAGGCCGTCGCCGTGCTACCCGATCACAGATCGGGTCACGATCTCGGGAAGATGCGCTCTCTCGTGGCTCGAGCGGAGGCCGACGCGGACGCGGTCGCCACGAAGCGACAGAAGGCGGCCGCCAAGGTGACGCAGGCCGAAGCCACCGTTGCCTTGTTGCAAGAGCAGCTGCACGACGTGGACGAGACGCTCGGAGTGGACCGTGACCTCGACGAGCTACAGGATGCCCTGCTCCGGGTCGAGCGTGCAGAGAAAGCACTGGAGAGGGCCCAGGCACATGAAAAGACCCTCCGTCGTGGTGTGGGGGCCGCGCGCAAAGAGGTCACCTCTCTCCGCTCCAACGAAGCTTCTGCTCGAAAGGGCTTCGAAGATGCCCGGGACGACCTCGTTCCCCTGAAGCCGCCACCCGCGAAAAGAGCCGGACTGGCCGAGGACTGGGTGGAGCTCATCACTTGGGCTGAGAAGCTGGTTCCGGCCCTCCAAGAGGAGGAGGAAAAAGCCGCCGAGGCGGCCGCCGTTGCTCGTGGCTCCAAGGACGAGCTGCTGGAAGCCATCAACGCCTCCTGCCTCGAATGTGAGCTCGACATATCGAAAGGCGACCCCGCGGAGGCGGCGGTCACTGCCCATGCCCACGCGGTCCAAGAGGAGAAGAGGATCAGGGAAGGGATAGCCGCCAAGAAGAAGCTGTCCAAGGAGCTGCAGCAGGCGAAAGCCGAGCAGGACCTGGCTCACGCGCTCGGGGAGCACCTTTCCGCCAAGGCCGGCAGATTCGAGAGTTGGATAGTGAACACTGCACTGCAGAGGCTCGCGGCGGGTGCCTCTTCCATCCTGAAGGACCTCACGAGCGGTCAGTACGCGATGACGATCGACGGCGACGGGAACTTCCTGGTGACCGACCGGCACAACGCCGACGAGACCCGCTCCGCGAAGACCCTCTCCGGCGGCGAGACGTTCCTTGCGTCTCTCTCCCTGGCGCTCGCGCTCTCGGATCAACTCGTGGAGCTCGCGGCGGAGGGGGCCGCTCACCTCGAGGCGATCTTCCTCGACGAGGGCTTCGGCACGCTCGATCCCGAGACACTCGAGACCGTCGCCGCAACGGTCGAGAATCTCGCCGCCGGCGGAAGGATGGTCGGGGTCATCACGCACGTCCGCGAACTTGCCGAACGCATACCGATCCAGTTCCGCGTGAGCAAGGACACCCGCACCTCCACCATCGAGAAGGTGTCGGCATGAGGTTCTCGGTAGAGGCCTGGGCGACCGAGTACGGCTCCCCCATGGAAGGCGAGATGCTCGAGCTCTCCGAGGGCAAGACGGACCTCGAGGTGGAGCTTCCCGTCGAAGAGTGGCGGGCCCTGCCCCCTGCCCCCGGGACCCGGCCACCTAAGCGTGTTCTCTTCACGGACGGCGTCCGTCGCATCGATGCACGTCTATGGATCGAGACGGGCGCGGGCCGGGCGCGTCCCGCGGTTTGCGCCTCCTACGCGGCGGGGGCCATCGCCTGCGATGGGCGGGCCGAGGTGATTCAGACCTCCGTCGAAAGGGGCGTCTTCTCGGCCGTTCGCGATGCGATCGAGGTCCGCTGCCGGAACGCCGTCTACGGGGTGAGACAAGCCGAGGGGGACACACCAGAGCAGCTTTGGCTGGCGATACAGCTGCGGATGGGTCAGCTCGAGACCGAGATCGCATGCGAACAGGAGGCCGAGCTGACGGTCGTCGACGGCCCTCTGAAGGCCAACATCAATGTTCCGGGAGCGATCGGCTACATCAAGACTCACCACGTCGCTTACCTGCCGCCGGAGGTCGAGGGTGTGATCACGGCCCTCACCCCCGGCACCAGGACCCCCTTATTCCTGACCCTGGGGCGGTGGAGTCGCTACTCCTGGTACTTGCGACTGCCGGGCGAGATCGGCCATCCCTGGTCTGGTGTGGTCAGGTGCGAGTGCAGCCCCGACCGGGACGTCAAGGAGGCGATCCGGGTCGCGGATGCAGTTACGGCCACGCTCCCGAGGTTTGCTTCGGAGGCACACAAGGACCCTCGCGCGCCACAGAACCTCTACCCGATCGCGGGCCTCGAACGAGCCCTCAGGAGACGCCTGGGAGATCCCGCGATCCTGTACCGCAGCCTCAAGCAAGCCGCGAGCGGAAGCGTTACCGCCGCAGCGCTTCCCCGATAAGTCCCACTACCCTGTCGACCATCTCCTCGGAAGCTGTGCGTCCCATCAAGCCCACCCGGATGGCCTTGCCGTGGGTCGGGTCGAGGCCCCCCGAGATCATGACGCCCTTACCGAGCAGGTGCTTCTGGATCGCCGCGGGATCGTCGGCCCACGCCGCCACCACGAGGTTCGCCTCAACCCCCGCCTGGGGAACAGGCTGCAACCCGAGGCCCCTCAGCCCCTCCCGGCAGCGCTTCGCCAGGTCCGCCCGCCGGGCCACCCAGGTCTCGAGCCCTTCCTCCGTGATGCGCCTCATGCTGGAAGCAAGAGCCAGGACGAGGTTGGTCGGCATGGTGACGGGGTGCGGGTGCCAGGACCCCCACTCCTTGCGGTACCAGTCCCACGTGGCGAGGTCCAGGTACCAGGTGCGGGGGCGTTCTGACCGAGCCTCGACCCGCTCCCTTCCCCGTTGGCCCAAGGCGAGGATGCCCAGGCCGGGCGGTGCCTCGAGCCCCTTCTGGGTGCCGGTCACCAAGGCCCCGAGGCCCATGGCATCGACCTCGATCATCTCTCCGCCGGCCGAGGCGATCCCGTCGACCATGCAAACCGCCCCAGCATCGTTCGCCACGGCCGCTATCTCCTCGATCGGATGCCTGACCCCGGTTGCGGTCTCGACGTGAACCGTGACCACGCCGTGGGCCCCGTCGACGACATCTGCTATCCGGGCCGGGTCGACCGGCGCCCCGACCTCGACAGGGACCTCGACTACCTCGAGCCCGTGGGCCCTTCCGAGCTCGAGGCCCCGGGTCCCGAAGAACCCGGTGTTCGCCACGACGATCTTCTGCCCGGGCTCGAAGAGATTGAAGAAGGCGGCGTCAAGACACGTGGTCCCGGTTCCGGGGATCAGGTAGGGTGCTTCCGAGGCTCCGAGCAGGCGTCCGAGCTCCTCGACCGTCTCGTTGTGCGCCGCGGTCCAGACGTCGCCGTAATGGGCGATCACCTGACGCCCGAGCACGTCGAGATCCTCCTCGTGCAGCTCACCGGGCCCGGCGATCATCAATTCGGGCATCTCTGGGAGCTTGCGAGGGTCCACGGACACCGTTGCCTCCTGACCTGGGGGTTCGATCGACCCGAGCTTATCGGGTGAGGCTAGCGACCGGCCTCCGAACCCTAGTCATCAGGGCAGGGCGTCGGGAGCCTTCTCGACAAGCTCCACGAGGTGATTCTCCGTCCCCCGGTTCTGCCAGGGTATGTCCTCGACCGAACCCGCCCCGAGCTCATCGAAGGTGATGTTCTCAGCATCCTTCTCCCAGGTACTGATGTCCTCGCCCTGATCCTTGACGACCTGCTCGAGGGCCAACTTGAGAGCGACCGCGCTCTGGTAGGTGCAGGACTCCTTCGTCTCAGTCTCCTTGTCGTCGCAGAGGTTGCGCGAGAAGCGGTCCCTACGGAGCTGCGGCCGCATCATGTTCTGCACGTAAGACGAGAAGTCGAAGAAGAATCCTCCACCGTTCTGTGGGTTGTAGTTCGTGATGGGAGCATCCGAGGCCATCAGCTGATAACCCTCGTCGCCGATCTCGTCGTCGAAGATCGCGTGGACGAGGTTGTTGTACCAGGCATCGAAGATCACCCACGCCGGCCCCTGGTCCATGACCCCATCCCGGTCCGCGTTCCTTCGATGAGCGCCGGTCGAGATCCATGCCTTGACCACCTCTAGCGCCGGCCCGTACTGCTGGGGCTTCCCCGTCACCTCGATGTCCTTGGCTGCCTTGCGAACCATATGAGGACCTAGGTAGGCGCCACGAGCGTCTCGGGTGGCCGCAACCCGGATCACGTCGACTAGGTCGGACAGCGCGACCTTCCCACCGTTGCTCATGAGGGTCTGCATGTGATTCTGAAGGAAGCGCACCCGCTGGATCACGCCCCACTTGAAGTTGTCCTGGTTGTTCCAATGACGCGCCGGCTTGTTGTTCCAGTTCGAGAGCCAGCCCTGGCCCGGCCGGATGATCTTCGGCTGCTTGCTGTAGGACCTTCGCCCCTGCCACTCCCACTTGCCGGTGCCCCAAGTGGGAAGCGATGGGTGCACGCCCTCCTTGCGGACCGGGTACATCCCGACGTGGAAATAGCCGGTGTCCTCAGCGTCTGCGTAGAACGAGTTGAACGACATCGTGAATCCACGGGCGGCCTTCGCGAAGTCCTCGATCGAACGAACCTTTGCGTTCCACTTATAGAACGAAGGCAGCGAGTCGATCTCCTTCTTCCAGAAGAAGCGCTCCTTTACGAAGGCAACCGGCTTCCCGTCCACCGTGGCTCGCTCGAAGACCGGCCCGTGCTGCGTCCTGTAGAAGGTCCTCCTCTCGGTCCTTGGCGTCCCCGGGTTCGTGGGCGGGGGCTTGACGATGAAGGTCTCCGTTCGCTCCTTCATGGCCTTGCACTTGCCCCGGAACATGTAACCGTTCGAGTCCATCGACGGTTTGCCGCCCTTCGGTTCGCACAGGAGCTCGGCCCGGGTGTCGACGGCGTCCGAGTAGCCGGTCGTGAGGGTCCAGGCGTAGTCGCGGCCTCTGCCGAGCGGGATGAGTGCGTTCGTTCCGGGGACGGCCGGGCCGCGGAAGTCGACGCCGGGGAAGTGGACGTCGATGTCGAGGAAGAAGGACGGCACCGCGTGACCGACCTGAGGTCCACCAAGCAGGAGTGGGTTGCCGCTTTCCGACCTCTCCGCCGAGACAACGAGGGCGTTGGAGGTCTGCTTGCGGAATCCGAGCGACTCGAGGACCTCCCACCGGTTCTTTTCCCTCTCCTGGGTCCTCTCTGCAACCTTCTCCGCTTGATCCGGCACTGCGATGGAGCGAGGGTCCACCGGTCCGAGCTTCTGCGTTGAGAAATCTCCGTCCTTGCGGGAGATCGTCGTGGGCGAGTTGGGGTCGTTCTGGAAAAGGAGCTCGTTGAAAAGCCTTTTTCCCTGCTTCTTCCCCAGCTTGCCTCGCAGGTGGTTGTAGATCCCCGCGTTCTGAAGCTCGGTGCCCGCCGTCTCCCCGAACGCCCTCAGCTGGAGGATGACGATGAACATCGTGTCGGTCGGGGTCCAGTCCCGCGGGTGCGCCGGGGGGGGGTTACCCGTAGCGCTGTACTCGACCGGCTGCCGCTCGGGGCGCGTGCGGATCCTCCCGATGTAGGCATTCACGCCGTCGGTGTAAGCCTGCACGCCAGCCTGGATCTTGGCCCCAGAGGCGCCGAACTTGTCGTTCAGCTGGTTGAACATCTTCTGGACCTCTGCCTCGGTGTAGCCCTCGCGCCTGGTGTCGATGTCCATCTTTAGGAAAGCGTCGTTTTTTCCAGGGCCGAGGAACTCGGAAAGAGTGCCCCTGGCCGCTCGGCGAAAGATGTCCATCTGGAAGATGCGGTCCTCAGCGGCCGTGTATCCAAGGGCGTAGCTGGCCTTCTCGAGCGAATCGGCGTAGATGTGCGGGATGCCGAAGCCGTCCCGGTAGATCGTCATTCCCGAGTCCGGGGAATAGGTCCGCTCGATGGTCTCCCCGGGCCCGAACTGGAGCGAGTGGAAGTAGTCGAGGAGCTCCTCCTCGGTGACGTCGTTATCCTCGTCCTCGATGAGCGAGGCGTACATCTCGAGCTGGTCTGAGTAGTGCGGGCAGTAATCCCCCTCGGCGAACTCCCTAGGGGTGATCGTCCCATCCTGCCCCGGGGGCGTGACCGAATAAGCCCTGACCCCGTCGAAGACCACCGGGGGTCCCTCCGGGGTCTGAGCCGTAGCCGGCAAGGAGAGCGATGCCACGAGAACCGCGGCGAGAGTGATCAAAGAGATCGAACGACGCATCTAAGCCTCCCCCGTTTAGACCGAAGAACAACACGTAAGGATTTGCCCCGATACTGCCATTCCCTGCACGCGGGAGGGTTTACCTCGGGTTCGGAAAGGTAAACAGGTACTGATGCGCACGGCGACCAGGTGACACGATCCAGGGCCGCTACCGCCTCGAGGCCCCCTGGGCAGCGGTGGGATGGCAGAAGTGTGGCAGGCGGTAGACGAGCGCTTGCAGCGGCCGGTCGCCGTCAAGCTGATGGCTTCTCACCTGGCCCAAGACCCCGATTTCCTGGTGCGGTTCTTCAGCGAAGCGCAGTCCGTAGCTCGGAACTCATCTCGCACCAGAACGTCGTGAGGGTCCTGGACTTCGGCCAGCACGACGACGCCCCTTTCCTCGTCATGGAGCTCGTCCCCGGAGGCGCCCTCGCCCGGTCCGAGCGTGAGCCCCTCCTCCCCGAGAGGGCTTTCGAGATCGTGGGCCAAGCGGCCCGGGGAGCCGGAGCGGCCCACGCTGTAGGCCTCATCCACCGGGACATCAAGCCCGGCAACATCCTGCTCGACGACGAGGGCCGGGCAAAGCTCGCAGACTTCGGGATCGCCTCGACTCATACAGGCGAACGGATGACCGCTACGGGTGCCGCTATCGGTTCTCCCTATTACATCGCTCCCGAGAGGGTGGCCGGTGTGCCTGCCACGCCCGCTTCGGATGTCTACTCCCTCGGGATAGTCCTGTACGAGCTTCTTGCCGGGCGCCGGCCCTTCGAAGGATCCAATCCGACGGCTGTAGCGATCTCGCACATAGACCAGGTCCCCGAGCCTCCGAGCACCCACAATGCCGCTCTCGACCCGGGAATCGACGCCGTCGTTCTTCGATGCCTTGCCAAAGACCCGGAGGAGCGGTTCCCCGACGGGGACGCACTGGCCAAGGTCCTGGGGGCCGCACGCCTGGGAGGCCCGCTCGTTCTTGCCGCAGCGGCGGAGCACTCATATGCCGATCCCGATGACGAAGAGCCAGTGAGGCAGCCGAGGCTCCTGGCGGGCAGCCTCGTGACCCTCCTCCTGCTGAGTCTCCTCAGCGTCTCCTACTTCTGGCAGAAGGCCCGGGCCGACCGCGACGGAAAGCCCGAGGTCTCGGTAGAAGAGCAGGGGAAGGACGAAGCTGGCGGCGACAACGATAAGAACAAGAAGAAGGCAGATGACCGAAGTCCCGAAGAAGGAATCACCGCCGAAGCCGAGCCTGCTGTCGTCTCGTCGCCCACCCCTTCACCCAGCCCCAGTGATCAGGAACAGGAGCGCAAGTCGGATCGCGAGCCCCAAGGGGGCTCCGAAGCACCGGAGCAGGAAGACGAGCCCGCCCCGCAACCCACCGAGCAACCCGACCCCGAACCGACGCAGGAGCCAGAGCCAGAGCCCACCGACGAGCCCGAGCCGGAACCCTCCCCTAGCCCCTCGTCGAGCGAACCGGAGCCCGAGCCGAGCCCCTAGGCACTCTCCACGACGGGCATCTTGTAAGGCCGCCTCGGCCACTGGACGACGACCGTCTTGATCTTCTTCCTGAAAGCCTGTTTGTCGAGGGTCAGCCCTTGCGCCAGCGCGAGTTTGCCGCAGCGCTCGACGGTCCGGTCGAGCTTGCTGCCCTCGAGAGAGACCTTCCATCGGACCTTCACGCCCCCGAACCAAGCCCGCAGACGTTTCACCGCTGATGTGAGCAAAGGCCCATCCCTTCCCACCGAGTGTGCGGCCCTGGCCGTCGCCGCCTCGTCTGCCTGCCAGCCGACCTCCCGGGGCGAGAACCGGCAGACGACGTCTCCGCGAGAGAAGGAAAGAAGGGCATAGCTCAACTGGTCGGCCCTGCGGCTCAGCTCTATCTCCGCCTCGGACGGGGTGAGGCCGCCGACATCGACACCCCCGACGGTCACTCCCCGATGGATCCTGCCTGCGTTCAGGCCTAGGTCGACCACGACCGCGTACGTGAGTATCCCGACCACCAGAACCAGGCCCAGGATGATCCGGGCACGCGGGTTCATCTTCACGGCCTACATGCTACGGGCTACGGGACCTCACACTCCTGCATCTGCTCCCCCTCTTCGCATCTGTCGATGCCATCGTCGCCGTCGAGGGTGTCGAGATCACGACCGCCGTTGAGGTCGTCGTCCCCGCGGCCGCCGTGCATCTCGTCGTTCCCATCGATCCCGAACATGACGTCGGCCCCACCCCGACCGTGCCCGACGTCATCGCCCCTGCCGAGGTTCATGAAGTCATCGCCCGCGCCACCGTCCAAGGAATCCTCTCCGCCCCCACCGAACATGAAGTCCTCGCCGCCTCCTCCCAGGATCGTGTCGGCTTGAGCGTCGGATCCTTCCTGCTCGAAGCCGGCGTAGAGACGGTCGTCTCCTTTCAACCCCTTCAGGGTGTCCGCGCCCTGATACGTGGTGAATGAGTTCACCCCCGACGTTCCGATCATCACATCGTCGAACCGGCTCCCGCTTGCGTGCTCGAGGCCCTGAAGGAGGTCCGACCCCTCTCCCCGGGCAAAGCCGCGCGTGAGGTTCACGCGTACGCCTCGCTCGGCACCCACGAAGCCCACCCCGTCCGCGCCGGATCCCCCGCGGATCACGTCGTCCCCCGGGCCCCCACCGAAGCCGTCACCGCCCTTCCTGCCGCCCAGGAAGTCGTCGCCCCTCCCCCCGCCGAAGGAGTCCGAGCCGGCATCCCCCAGGAGCACATCCCCGTAGCGAGACCCTTCTACCGATCGCACCCCGCTTACCCGGTCTTTTCCCTCTCCGGTCGCTACCCCATCGGCCAGGTCGACCCGCACCGGGCCGGGCGCGTTCTGATAGTTGAGGTACTCGCCCCGGATTCGGTCGGCCCCTGCGCCACCCCGTACGTCGTCCGGCTCCTCGCCACCCTTCAGGCGATCATCGCCACCCCCTCCCCGCAGGTCATCGTTCCCTTCACCCCCGAACAGCCGGTCCCCTCCCTCGCCACCGATCAGACGGTCATCGCATCCGCTGCCGTCGAGCAGGTCAGCGCCCTTGCCGCCCCAGACCTTGTCGTAGTCGCCCCTGGCGCAGCTCTGATAGCGGGTGGAGGTGCCGCCGCCCCCGGCGCACACGATGTCTCTGCCACCACGGCCGAAGACTTCATCGGCTCCCGCCCTAGCCACGATCACGTCATCGCCCGCGGTCCCCAGGATGCGATCGTTCCCGAATGTGCCCACGATCGTCGCAGCCCGACCATGGCACGTGTCGTTCGCCCCAGCAGAGGCCGGGCTGGGGAGGACAGTCATCGCTCCGGCGATTAGGAGGAACGCTGCCGCAGCAGCTCTCGTCCGACCCGTAGTACGCATAGTTCTCTCCTTGCTCGAGCCGTTCACCGCGTGGACCAGTCTGACCTAGATAACGACGAGGGGGAAGGGCGGTTGCGCCTGCCTGGAGGAGTTCAGTGAGATCATTGGGCGATGTTGCAACTCCGGAGTGTGGTCATGGGCGCCGGCGATGTACACCGCGCCGCGGAGTTCTGGCAACAAGCCCTTGGACTGGTTCCTGCTCATGAGGTCGGGCCCGACACCGATTTCATCCGGCTCATACCGCCAGACGGAGAGGGAACGGCTATCGCCGTCGACAAAAGCGAATCCCCCTTACAGGAGCATCCGCGCGTTCACATCGACCTCTTCGTCGATAGCGCGGCCGAACAAGCTGCCGAGGTGGCACGACTGATCTCACTCGGGGGCCAGCGTGTGGACTGGGACCTCTACCCGGAGAACCCCGACTTCATAGTGATGGCGGACACTGAGGGCAACATCTTCTGCATCGTCGACACCAGCCACGACTAGGCCGCTGTCCCTGGCGAGTTTTCGGGCTGCCACCGGCCCGGGGGTCACCCGGGCAGGGCACCTGTTTCCGGGCCCCGCCCAACGACCTCGAGCCTAGGGTCGGCTGAAGCTACAAGTCCGATCTGTAGTTGTGAACGCGGCGGGCGGCGTAGCCCTTATTGGGAATGAACTTGAACTCTGCCCCACCGGCCATCCCCACAACCACGTCACCCGGCTTCTCGCCCTTCCAGTGGAAGATGAACCGCTTGAGCCCGTAGTTGTCCGGAACAGGGCCGAAATAGGTGTCGCACCGCTTGAAGCTCGTTCCCACCGAGGCGCCTACTCCCTTGTACGCGAGGTTCAGCGTGAGGTTCACGTTCCGGCAATCAGAAGGATGTGTCTCATGGGGCTGGAATTCACCCGTCATCTGGGCGGTGGCGTGAGCCCTTGTGTCACTCTTCAATACCAAACCCAGCGCCATCCGCTCCAGGTCCCTTCGGTTGCGGGCGTTTCCAGACCCCTTCCAGAAGAAGACCCGGTAGTTGTAGGAGCGGTTGCCGTCTCGGACCGACGGTTTGTAGGCCCGGTAGCAATGGAAACCGTGATAGTCGATCGGGTTGTATTCGAAGCATTTCTGGAAGATCTCCTTGAGGTTCCTTCTGTCCGGCTCGGACCCCCCCGTGGCCCGGGCGGGCGAGACGTCCACCTGGCGCCCGGTGGGCAGGAGAACGGACGAAACGGTGTCGAAATACCCCAGCGGGTACGTATAGCGGGTGATGACGCCCTGCTCCTTCACGAACAGGTCCGTCACCTGGCGGCGCTCATCCCGGTACCGGATACGGGCTGCAGCGCGCTCGCTGACCACCTTCGTGGCGAGTAGGCGGCCGTAGCCCGGTTCCTCCTGGCCGGTGGACGGGCTCCCCGAGGCCGGGAGCACCGAGGCCATCATCGCAATGGACCCGCACAGCATCGAAACCACCAAAGCTCTCCGCATGACGCTTCCCCCCTTCGCGCCGGATATCGGCCTAAGCGTAGCCCATTCACCCGGCGGGGTCCAAGCCCCGCCCGGCGCAGCGGGCCGTCGCGATGCCGACCTCCAGGAGGGCAGGAAGGCGGCCTGCAAGGCATCAAGGCCGCTGCCGAGTCGGCCTAACCAACCCCCGGGGTGTCGAGAGCCCTGGATGCGTTTCCGACGATCCACCCCCATCGCTCCCTCAAAGGGCGAGGCGCCCCCGATACCGAGGATTGAGGAGACGCTTCAATCGGTAGGGGGAGACCCAGCGGTCCGCTCTACTTGAGCTTCGGCGTACACATCGCGGATCTGCTCGCCAAGCTCTGCCGCCACCTCACCGCCCCGAAGCCCCGCCTTGATGGCCGTCTTGAGAAGGTCTCGTGGCCCCTCCCTGAGGATCGCAGCCGCCGAGATCACGATGCCCGCTCCCATAGTCCAACCCGCCCCCATGCGGATGCCCTACCACACCTCGGATCTTCTCTCTCTCATGTCACTCACGTCTCCTTCGCTAGCTGTATCCCTGCTCCTTCTGTGGCTCCCATCTGGAGGAGTGGTCGCGGCCCGTTGACCGCTGCAACCACGGTTGTCCCGTTATGAAGAACCGCCGCCGCCGTGGGGCCAGACCGCGAATGTCGCCGCGACGCCGGTGATCATGTTGATGCCCACGATCATCCCGATGTTCTGTCGGACAAGCCGTAGTGCGTCCCGCCACGGAGACGGCGGTCGGAAGAGCGGTCAGATCATCCTCGATCAGGACGATGTCGGCCGTCTCTCGAGCAACGGCGGTGGCCCCACCGAAGGACACCGATACATCGGAATAAGTAAGGGCCGGAAGATCGTTGATCCCGTCGCCGACGAAGGCGACGCGGCGCCCTCGCCGGTGCAACTCCCGCACCAGGGTCGCTTTCTCCTCGGGGAAAAGCTCCCCGCGTACGTTCCCCCGAGGGATCCGGAGGTGATGCCCCACCACGCGGGCGGTCTCGGACTTGTCTCCGGTCAAGAGGTGAATCTCCATCCCGTACTTGTCACGGAGCTCGGCTATCACATGCTGAGCTTCTTCGGACGGAGTCTGCGTATGAGATCAGACCGCGCAGATGACCATCCACGGCTACATAGATCCGGGACTGACGAGAAGTTCCTTGGGGATCGCATGGCGGCGGAGATGTCCACGCCGGCTCGCTCCAACAGCCGGTCGCTGCCTATCAGCACCTCAGCCCGCCGATGCGGGCGCGGACGCCGAGGCCGATGTCGTAATGCCATTCGGTGCGGCGACCGGGACTTATTCCACGCTCTGCGGCGTAACGCAAGATGGCCTCAGCCACGGGATGCGAGAGGCGCTGCTCGGCACTGGCAGCGATCTGGATAACCTCCTCCACACTTACCTCTGGCGTCACAGCTCCGACGTCAACCACCGCTGGATTCCCCTCAGTGACGGTGCCGGTCTTATCGAAAACGACGGTATCGACAGCAGCCAATTGCTCCAGAGCCCGACCGCTGCGGATGAGCACACCAGCATGCGCAGCGCTTGCGATAGCCGCAAGCACGGTGGTCGGGACCGAGACTCGGATGCCGGTGGCAAAGTCGGCGATGAGGATGGCCGCAGCTCGTGTCGGATTACGCGCCAGGACCAGAACGGCTCCGGCCAAAAGGAATGAGGAAGGACTATGCGATCGGCGATCCTGCCGGCGTAGTTCTCGATCTGAGTGTCGTGAACGGGTGCTTCGCGTATGAGCTGGACGATCCGCCCGGCCCGTGTCTCGGCTCCAACCTGCTCGACGGCGATGTGCAGATGGCCCTCGCGCATCAAGGTGGAGGCGTAAACGAGTTCGCCCTCTTCGTGGAGGACAGTCATTGCCTCTCCCGTCAGCTCGTGCTCATCGACAAGCGCCTTTCCTTCCAGAACCCGTCCGTCAACCGGGATCCGGTCTCCCGGATAAACGACGACCACATCACCCCGTCTGACTTGTTCGACTGGGACCTGATGACGCTCGCCGCTTCGTTCGACCCAGGTGACCTCGGAGATGGATTCCAGCAGGTCGAGCAGCTCGCGGCGAAGCCCGAGCGGTTCTCTCACGGATCGCCTCACCGATCTCTACGAGACCGATGATCGACGCCGGCGCCAACAGCGAACCACGCAACGTGGTGAGAGCGATGGCGGTTATGTCGAGCACGTCGAGGTTCAACCGGCGGTCGACGGCCAGACTCCGATAAGCACGACGAGCGATCGGGATGGAAGCGCTCAGCATCACGAGCGCTCCAATGGGAGCGGGTACAGCGAAGCCGAACAAGCGCCCCAGCACTGCCGCTCCCCCGCTAGCCCAGCTAAGCGAAGTCGCGCGCGCCGGCCTCGCTGAGCCGGTCGAGCTGGCTTATCCGTGGAACCTGACGCCGTCCCCGCTCCCCGCAAGAGCTCCACCAGCCGTGCTCGCGCCTGCCCGGGTGGAGAGAGGGCGCCCATTCGATAGCCACGGATCCAGCCGGGCGGATCACGCGGACCCTCGCTACGCAGTCATCGCTCTCAGCGACGGCCATCAGACGGGCCGCGTATGTGTCATCCGTCCGTATACGGTTGGTGCGACAACGGAGGCGGCCCGGAAGCTCGTGGACAACGGTGTGTTCCGGAACGACCTGGGGCTGCTACTCATGGGCGTGTCCTATGGTGACGTCCACAGCGTCACGGCAACGAAAACAACCGGCCGGAAACGTCTGGATCCTGAGAACCTGAGTGTTGGGGGCAAGGATCGATCGACCCCCTCACATGTCGTCGCCGGCGGCCCCAGCCCCTCGAGGCGACGGCGCCGTCTGCTGCAGCCTGGAGAAAGAATCCGCCGCGCACATGGCCAGGAGATACCACGGAGCATCGCTCAGGCGATCGTCTCCACGGAACAACTGCCGAACCGACAAAAGGCCGAGCGTCAGAGGGACGAGCAGCCGAAGCCCGGCTCCGGGAACGGTCTGCGCCACCGCGAGGTCTATAGCTGTCGCGGCGTTTCGGATGGCCGCCGCGGGATCTCGCAGAGGAGACCCGGTGGTGCTCTGTCGGCCGCTTACCCCCAAGCCGTCTAGGTGCGCTTCGACCAGCGCTTCCTCCCCAGGGTCGAACTCGATCACGACGCTGGCACTGTGGGGCCTGGCCGTCACCTGGGCGATCGCGGGTGAGGACTCCAAGGTCTGAGCGAGTGCAGTGAGCTCAACAAGCATCTCAGGGCCCCGCTGCATGCGCAGCCGGATACGGCCGGGGACCACGCTGGCTATCTCAGCCCGCAGTTTGGGTTGGGCCTCGCCGGGCGTCATCGGCGCCTCGGATCGGCGCAATCCGAACAGGGCATCATGGCTTCCGGCGGCACAGGCGCCGGGGTGTCACAGAAGCAGCCGACCTTTCATATGACATATGAATAGTTTAGTCGAGGCTAAACCAGGCGTCTACCGGCGGGTCGAATGAGGTCCTTCTCATTCAGGCGGCAGCCCCCCAGGGCCCGACCCGCGCCAAAGCGCTGAGCGGGATCCGGGTCATCGGGACCTGGCAGCTCAATCTCCCAGCTGACCTCGGATGGCGCCCGCCGGAAACTCCCCGCTGTGAAGGTTCACGTAGAAAACCTCGGGATGGTTGCGGATCTCCGCCACGAGCTTCGGACGGGCGCGCCCACACATGCTGTAGCTACCCGACTCGGGGAGGCTCTGCCCCGAAAAGATCGTGAAGACGACGGGGCCTGCGCTGCCGATCGGAGCGCGGGATATGCGCGGCAGTGACGGCGTCGTTCGAATCATTGGTGTCTTCGCCGCTTACGCCCGACCAGGAGATGTCTACACAGATCTCCCTCTGACTCGGCCGGCTGAGAGTGACTACCGAGCTCCCGGTCGCGTTCGGATCCCCAGGATTGGGAACCCTCCTCCGCTCCGGTCAGCCCCGTTCGGTGGGTGACGGTGGCTTTCGCCCCCGCAACCCCAGAAGCGATGAGCAACGATGTGCTCAAGGCGAGCGTGACGACAAGGCCGATGCTCCGTCGCATAGTTCCTCCCATGGATCGACTGTGGCAGGTGAGAAACCATACGGCTCTCCCTCTTTTACACGATCAGCCCGACTCCAGCTCTCACTGAATGGACCACCCCAAAGTGGTCACGGCTGGCCACCACAAGTGTCCGGAGCCCAGAGGCCGGCGTCCGTCGCCTCCGCCTCGTGCTGCAGCGGCGAACAGATTCGAATGGCGGACGTTCGGGGGATAGGTGTAGGCGAACACGAAACCGTTCGCGACCAATCGGGCATTGGCCATCTCGTCGCCGATGTAGACGTATCTCAACAGCCTCTCGTACTGGTCGGCCTCCTCCACGTCCTTGACGAGTCTCACTTGCTGACCCTCGAGCAGAGCCTTGGCGGCGGCCGAGGCCTCTTTGCCGAAGCACTCGACCGGTGAGTTCGGCTTCACCGATTCGGGCGCATCGATGCCGGTCAGCCTGACGCGCTGCTCCACCCCGATCGGAGCGTCCCCGGCGCCCGGCCCTTCCTCGCGCCGCTCGAGGACAACTACGACCGTGTCCCCGTCCACGACGCGGGTGACGGTTGCCGTCTCGAAGCCGCCCGGCTCCAGGTGGAACGTAGCGGGAGACTGGACGTTCAGCTTGATCGGCTCAGCGGCACACGAGCCAAGAGCCATCACGAGAACGAAGGCACCGGCGGTCCGAGCCCTGACGCGCAGCCCTCTGTCCCCTGCGGGCGGTCAATCGACGGGAACCAGCACCGGCCTCATGGAGCGGACCCTATAGCTGCGCGCGCGTCGGAGTTCGAGAAGTAGCCAAGCGAGCGCCACGCCCCAGAACCGATCCGCCAGCGTGCCTCCCAGATCACTTCCACCGAGATGTCGTAATCACCGTGCGTCTCGTATACGTGAGCGATGTTCCCCGGTCGCCCTCGCCTCCACTCCCGCCCCGGATGAAGGGTCACCTCCTCGGGGCCATCGCCGAAGCTCCACACGTACTGGACGGGTCGCGCCTCGGCGGTCACCGTCAGTCCCCCGACCCCTGCGGTGGCGGTGGCCGGGCGAGGCTCTCTCTCCAGCCACACGTAAGAATCAAGCCCCGTCAGGCCACGGTCTGCGGGGGCGACTCGTGTCGAGGTTCCTCCGCCAAGGCCTTGGCTTCGTCGGAAACGATCAAGGCCACTTGTTCGGGCGAAGGTCCGGCGGACGGCCGATCCTTTCCTGATTTCACGTCCCTGTGCGGGGTCCACGAGAAGTTGAGGTTGCACGACCCCGCCGTGCCCGCCCACCTCGGCCCCCAGCAACGGCCCACCTTCGGTCATCTGAACGGGAACACAAGTAAGGGGATTCACCGGGAGCACCTCCAACGGCTCCGGCCCACCGGCCTCTTCCATCTCAACTGGGGAAGGCTGCGAACGCAAAGATTCCCTCGACCCCCTCGACCTCGGGCGGGGCTTCGTATTCATGGATCGAAGCCTCCACGCCCGGACTTCTATCGTGCCCCAAGGATGACATCGGCGGTCCCGCCAGGCTCTTGCGCTGTGGCGGTCCCAAGAGGAGCCAGAAGTAGCGCCGCAAGAAACGTCAGAATCGTGGTCTTACCCATCGCGGGCCGCCAGCTTTTTCGCTGCAGTAATAGTCGACGCATACAACAGCCAGGTCTTGCCTTGGCGCGCCAGGGTCCACCGGATGACCAGCCTCTCGCGCTCCCCCTTCGTAGTGACGTCATTGCCCCTGCGCACGAATTGAAGTTCCTGGATGCTCACTTCTCTCAAGACAGCCCGGTCCGAACCAAGATGCCGCACCGACAGCCGCAAGGGCATCACCTTCACGCGCGGATACGCGGTCGTCGCGGAGCTGCCCTAGTTCCTGAAGCACAACCCGACCAGCGGGGCTGTCGGGGGTATAGATCTTCGGAATTAAGGAAGGGTCGGCTTCTCTATAGGCCTTTGCTCTCAGGGCGCAGTTCTTTGAAGCGGGCTATGGCTTCTGACTCGGTCAGGGTGGCCGGCGTCGTGGGTGAAGGTGAATCGGGGATGGGCCCGGCGAGGCTGTCACCGCCAGCGGCTCGGGGCCCCCTCCGGACGGGACAGGGGTCAGCAGCACCCCGGCAACCACCAGAAGCCCCAGCAACAGGAAGAACGCTCTGATGGGCGGCATGACAGCGCCTGAGCTTCCTGGATCCTGCGCCGGCTCCCACTTGTCACTCCATCCGTTACAGATACTCGCTCGAAGAGTTAATACCGGAACTAACGCCCACCGTGCAAGTGGCACCCGGTGACTCGGGCCACAGCAGGCGCGCGGCTACCAGAACAACTCTTAGACCTGACGGTCAAGTAACCATTGGCTAGCGTGCGGGTCGTAACGTGAAGCCGACGCCGAACTACAAGGAGGGCCGCCCAGATGACTTCCGCGCTGTTGTTGGATGAGCTGAAGGTCGCAGGCCTACTGTTCGAGTCAGACCCCGAGTCAAAGGACGAGCGTCGCGATTGGCTGCGTCGGAACGACGTTCAGGACCAGGCCCACGAGCTGTCCGCCGAAGAGTGGGGAGCCGAACTCGTGGACTCCTGCAGCGCCATCTCCCGCTAGCCTCCCGCTGGGGCAACCACTCCCCATTTACGTCTTCACGCAGGTAGACCCCCCCTTTACGCCGAAGAATGTTGTAACCGCGCCTGGGTAAGCTCGCCTTCAGGCGGACCAACTGGGGGAGATCTATGAAGCTGCGGCTGTTCTTGGCCATCTCACTCTTGGCCACTATCGGGCTTGTTGTCCTGCCCGGGACGCCGGCGGTCCCTCAGACCGCCCCCGCGCCCTCGACCGAGGTCGACCGAACCGTCGAGCCGATCATCCTGCAAGGTGCGGTTCTGTCGACGTGGTCACGGACGCCCGCAGAGGGGCTGGGCAACCCTTACCCAAGCGGAAGCAACCAGCCACCGGCTCAGGAGGAGGTGCGGGACGCCCACAACGGTCAGCTGCTGGTCGCTCCCGACCCCTCGGGCGAGCTGGGTAAGCGGCCCGAAAGGATCGCCGCCTTCTCCTGGAACGGATCGAGCTTCGAGGAGATCCCGGTCCAGGTCGACCAACGTTTCCCCTACTTCCTCGCCAACAGCAGGTCTAGCTTCGGCTTCTATTCCGGAACGGACGAGGAGCTCACCTACCAGTGGGACGAGGAGACCTGGAAGAAGACCGCCGGCGACTGCTACGCGGGATACCCAACCGAAGACGGAACGATGTACCCGAATGCTCCCAGCGAGAACCGGTCCGTGGATCCCGTCAGAAGGCTCGACGATGACGACGAGATCGTCTTCATGGCCGATGACGCCGGCCAGCAGGCGGCCTTCGACGCAGTGCCGCCCGCCGGCGCAAGTCGCGAGCGCCAGGAAGTCCGGTTAACGGACCCACTCACGGGTGACCAGAGGTTCGTCTACCTATTCCTGCAGGACGGCGGCTCGAGCTTCGATGAGAGCAACGGCTACGTCGACTTCGAGCGGCACGCGACCGCCGACGCGTGGTTGGACAGATCGACCTTCGACGACGAGGACCCTGAAAAGCTCGGCACCTCTAATGCCCCGTACGGCCCGAACCTGCCCGGAACGGTCTGTTCCAGGCATGAGGAAGGAACCGACAATTACATCATCGACCCCTCCACCAAGAGAGAGTCGACCGATCGCTTCCCGAGGGACGCCACGACGGTGACCACGCCTTCCTATAGGTGGACCTCAACGGGACGGTGGATGGTGCGAGGGATGCAGGTCGTGAAGCCGGCCTCGCCGCCGGGGTGCTTCGAGAACAGGTCTTGTGAGTACGGAGGTGACCTGATCGACCGGTGGAAGGGACGAGCTTTCCAGCAGAGCCCCGACGGCGTCTTCGGCGACCTAACCGGAGTCGGCTTCGAGGATGAGCAAGTCAACTGGGAAGCCAACTCAGCACTCTTGGGCGAACGGTATGGGCCGGTTAGAGCGATCCGAGAAACATGGGGTGCAGACTCCGGAACCAACGTCACCAAGAGGGAGTATTTCTATCGGGACCTCGTGGTCAACCGCTACTTCTTGCGAGTACATCCCATACCGCCAGACGGGCTATACACATCCTGGGATCACAACCACGACACGGTGGTCCGGTACTACAACGAGAACACTCCCGAGGGCGTTCCGGTAGACGGGAAGAACGACGAAGCTGTTGGGAACGTGGACGAGGAGCCCGTCACTGGGACCCCCGCATACTTCGATGCCACCGACCCGACATTCAGCAGGCCCCTTGCCATCTACAACTGGGAGCAGGTCTCTGGGAAGGAAGACAACGGCTCACTCGTGTACATGTTCCAACTGAACAACGTCCAGGCCGGTTCGAACCCCACGATAATTCCCTACTACCGCGACGACGCCTGCTTCGATGATGGAACGGGAGACGACCCGGTCCAGCGCCCCCATCCCGGGGACGCCCAGTCTTCGGAGCATCTGAATGACTACGAGAGCACGCCCTGCAAGACAGAGGCCGGCGAGCCCACGAACCTCAAGCAGGGATGCTTCGGGTGCCACGGCGTCCATTTCCTCATCACCCACGACACCGACAACGCCTTCCTGACGAAGCCGACCACGGAGGTCGACGGACAGCAGTACCAGTGGGCAGCCCCGACTGCTGAGCCTCAGAACGTGGGAGACAGGTACGCCAACACCGTGAAGTTCGCGCTGGTACCGGTAGCGGTTCCTCTGAACGGGCTCGTTCCCGGCAGCACCACCACGTCCACCACGACCACGACGATCCCCGCAACCACCACGACCGTCGCCGAGAGCACGACCACCACGGTGGGCGGGGACACGACCACCACCAGCTCGACGAGCACCACCATCCCCAGCACTACGACCACGACGATCCCGAATCCGCCCCCCGAGCCGCAAGCCACCACTTCTATCGAGTCATCGAAGGCTCGGGTGAACCTGAACGAGGGCTTCCGTCTCTACGGCCAGGCGGAGGGGAGCGGCGCCTGCACCGGCACCAAGGCGATCTCGATCTACAAAAAGGTCCTCGGCAAGAGCGTCTTCAGACAGATCGGAACGGTCGGAACCACGGCGTCGGACTCATGGTCTCTCGGGCTCTCGTCCCGCAAGGGGGCGGAATACCTGGCGAAGGTGGAGCCGAAGAGTGGATGCAGGGGCTCGTTCTCGGAGATCGTGAAGGTGGAGGTTCGCGTCCGGGTCAGGATCCACGCCCTCCCCAGCCGCTGTACCGGCCCCTACAAGGTCGAAGGGCGGGTCGAGCCCGCGTACTCCGGCACCACCGTCTCCCTCCGCAGGGGCGATAGGTCCGAGCCGAGGATCGATCGGGACAAGCTGGACCGCAACGGTCGGTTCGAGCTCGAGGTGCCGACATGCCACGCCGGGTACCGCGTGGTATGGCCGAAGCAGAACCCCGCCAACACCAGAGGGCGAGCCAACTTCGGGTACTGAGCACCCAGATCATCCGGCCGGGCGATAGGCTTGCCTACCTCACCGCGCCCTCATTCCGACAACCGGAGGATCGACCATGCCTGAAGCCGTCATCGTCGCAACCACGCGTACTCCGATCGGGCGGGCCGCCAAGGGCTCGCTTGCGGACGTAAGGCCCGACGACCTCGCCGCTTTCGCGGTCCGCAGCTTGATGGAGAAGGGACCGGAGGTCGATCCGGGCGAGGTTGCCGACCTCATGCTGGGGTGCGGGTTCCCGCAAGAGAAGCAGGGGATGAACCTCGGACGGAGGGTGGCCCTCCTCGCCGGCCTTCCGGAGCACGTCCCGGGCGTGACTATCAATCGCTTCTGCGCCTCCAGCACCCAGACGATCAGGATGGCCTACCACGCCATCGCAGCCGGGGAGGGAGACGTCTACGTAGCTGCAGGCGTCGAGTCCATCTCTCAGGTGAACGGTTACCCGCGCGACGCCGATGAGCTTCACCCGAAGCTGTTCGGCGACGACGCCGAGATCGCGAACGTCTACATCCCGATGGGAATGACGGCTGAGAACGTCGCCGAGCAGTACCAGGTGAGCCGGGACGACATGGATAAGTTCGCGCAGCGCTCCCAGGAACGAGCCGTCGCCTCCCAGGGCTCGGGGTTCTTCGGCCGGGAGATCACCCCCTTCATCAAAGCGGACGGAACAGTCGTGGAGAACGACGACGGTCCCCGGCCCAGCTCCACCCTAGAGAAGCTTCAGTCCCTTCCCCCCGCCTTCAAGCCGGACGGCGTCGTCACGGCGGGGAACTCCTGCCCCCTCAACGACGGCGCGGCCGCGGTCTTGATCATGAGTGACGAAAGGGCCCAGCAGCTGGGGGTCAGGCCACTCGCTCGCATCGTCGCCACCTCGGTGTCGGGCGTGGCGCCCGAGATCATGGGCGTCGGACCGATCGAGGCGGTGCGAAAGGTCCTCAAACAAGCCGGGATGTCCATCGACGACGTCGACGTCGTGGAGCTGAACGAGGCCTTCGCGGCCCAGGTCATCGCATCCGCACGTGAGTTCGGCGTAGACCCCTTCAGCGAGAAGCTGAACCCGCACGGGGGCGCTATCGCTCTCGGCCACCCCTACGGCATGACGGGAGCCCGCATCATGGGGACCCTCCTCAACGACCTCACGACTCTCGACAAGACCATCGGGCTCGAGACGATGTGTGTGGGCGGAGGACAGGGCATGGCCGTCATCGTGGAGCGTCTCGCCTAGCCGAAGGAACCCGGCGCGAGCCGGACATCGGGACCGAGGGGGGTCATCGATGAAAAGGATCAGCCTCATCATCGTCCTCGCCCTTTGGGGCGCGATCTTCGGCGTTACGGCAACCTCCGGGCGTGTGCCGAACGACGCACACAGCGCAGAGACGACCCATATCAGCGACGGCGACACAGGCTACTTCAAGCCCCTCCGCTACGGGACAAGGGCGGCCAGCTGGCCCGGCCGCAAAGCGCGCTTCATCGGCGTCGATACGCCCGAGGTCTACACCTCGCCCCCGGAGTGCTACGGCCCCCAGGCCAGCCGGTTCACGAAGCGCAAGCTTGGTGGACGCATCGTGGAAGTCGCCTACGGGGACGACCCCATCGACCCTTACGACCGGGCACTGATCTACATCTGGGTAGAGGGAAAGCTCTTCAACGCGACCTTGATCCGAAGAGGGTACGCACGGGTCGAGATGTACGCGCCGAACGATGAGAAAGAGGAATGGTTCAGGCGCCTGCAGAGGGAGGCGAGAGAAGCGAAGCGTGGCATGTGGGGAGCCTGCTAGCTCCCCCCGAGCACCCCTGCGACACCCAAGCCCCGGTCGTCCTGCTTCAGCGCAGTGCCACTGCCGCGGCGCGGCCAAGATCACTCAAACGGCCTCGTCCCGCCCCGATCGGCGGCTATGGGACAAAATGCCTCCGGCCCTAGCCATGCTCCCATATCCTTGCAGCATGGCAGACACGGAGGCACAGGCAGAGAACGGCAACGAATACCTCGAGGTCGCGGTCCGGCGGCTCGAGGAAGGCAAGCCGGTGTTCGGTGCTCGGCTGATCGTGATGGGAAGCGGGCCCCTCCCCGCGCTGGGTACCGAGGGGACGATGGCCATCGACGACAAGGGCGACCTGATCCTTATCGTCGCCCTCCCCGGCGCCTCGCCCGAGACCGTCCCGCTGCTGAGCTCGGAGCTGGATGACATCGCCTCCCTCACCGAGGAAGAGGTCGCCCAACTGACGGGTGAGATGCGGGTGGACGGCCTCGTGTCGAGGCACAAGGACTTCTTCGACCTCGATGATGGCCAGGTCGCTCCCACCTTCAACACCCATCAAAGGGTGATCATGCTCCTCGAGGAGGAGCCATCGGTAGACGTATGGGAGATGTTGATATCCGGGCTGGGGGCCCGGCTCTCCGGCGTCTACGTCGTCGAGAAGGAGGCGGCCTGGTCGGTCACCCCGTCGGAGACGCAGCAGACGCTGAAACAAGAGCAGCAGGAGGTCGCCGACTCCCCCGTGACGGCTCCCCCCACCACGGCGCCCGAGGCGGCACCACCGCCTGTCCACGCAGCGCCACCAGCAGCCGAGACCCCCGGCCCTCAGCCTGCAACCGCCGACATCCCTGGCTCGAGAACCACGGCCGTTCCTGCGGCGACGGCTCCGGCAACCACCGTCACTCCGGCAGCGACGGTCGCGACCCCCACACCCACCCCGTCCGACCACGACATGGAAAGGGAGTCGGCAGCCGCCGAGGCAGCCCAACGTGTGGATGGGACGGCTGCTACGGCCCCGAACCCCAGGACGAACTGGCTCTGGCTGGGCTTGATCCTTCTCGGAGTAGCAATGGCGATCTGGGGGATCACGAAGACCTTCATGAAGAACGAGCCCGTCGCATCCGACCCCGCCGTCAACAACGGCGGGGTGGTGCAATCGCCCCTGCGCGAGGTTGCGAGGAACACCCAGCCGGACGCCACCCACACCCAGTGGATCGGGCAGCAGCGTTTGCTCCGCACTTCGGATGGCTCCCTCCTGGCTCTCTATCCCTCAGATGAGGGCCTGATGATCGTGAGCGATCGCTCGAACCAGGGCAGGGGATGGCGCCGGCCCCAGCTCGTCGAGGGAGTGACGGGAGATTCGTTCTCCGCCGCTATCGACGCCTCGGACAGGATCCACATCGGCCTGCACAACGGGACGACGATCAGCTACGTGATGCTCTCCGCCACGGACGACCGCTGGGCGGCGTCCCCGGCTCTGGAGCTCGATGCGGCTGCAGAGCGGTCGGTCGTCGTCGACCTGACCTGGGACGAGGGGACCGGCTTCGCTAACTTGATCTGGGCAAAGAGCTCGAGCGAGGGCGAGCAGCCGTACTGGGCCTCGGTCAACCCCGACGGCGAACAGGCGACGGTGATCGAGGAAGGCGCGCTCGCGCCGGCGGGCACAAACTATCCGGTCCTGGCAACCATCGATGCGGGCCCGGACTCGACCCTGCTTGCCACCTACCGGCGCGGCGACAAGTTCCAGGGGTGGCACTCGCGCCTCGGAGCGTTCGACCCCGCCGCCGGCACCTACGTCTGGGGCGAGGAGGAAAAGGTCCCCACCCAACAGGGCATCGGCGCGGTCTCGGTCGCCTATGACACCCAAGGGACCGCTCACATGGTCCTGAGGGACAGCACCACCTTCAAACTCGTTTACTTCAGGCGTCCTGCAGACGGGCCGTGGAGCCGGGGGCAAACGGCTTTCGATGCCGAAGCGACAGAGGAGATGGACTTCCCCACCTCTCGGTGGACGAGTCACGGCTCGTTTACGTCTTCTTCAGACCAACCGCTCGAGGGTCGACTCAGAGGTGCAGGTGGTCGTGCGGGACCCCCGACTCGGGTTGGGAGCCCGGTCTATCCGATAACCAGGCCAGAAGAGATCCCTGAAGGCGCTTTCTTCCCAACGTCGATCAGCGGGGTCCGGGGCAGCCACTGGTGCTCTGGACCAGAGGAGGAGCAGCGCCGGCCATCGAGGCCGCCCGCATCAGCCCCCCGTGACAGACCAGGAAGAGACGTGGACCCTACGGCGGGTAGATCCTCCCTCTAGAAACGCCCAGAGGGAGGAGAGCCCCACCTCGGCTCCCGAAGCCGCAGAAGAAGAAGCGGTAACAGCGCCGGCGGCAGCGACACGCTTGCCGGGAGCGCTGCTGCTCCGGAGGTCGCCGCCGCTGCTCCCGACCCTATGCAGGCCCGCTCCCCCCCCCTGCCCCACCCCCGGCGCCGGCGCCCAGAGGGACCCGGCCTCGGTCCAGCGGGAGAGACGGATGTTCGACCTCGGCATCTTCGCCTTGCTGCTGGGGCTCTTCCTCGTCTTCTTCAAGCCCGGGCTACTTTTCTCGATGACCACCACGACCGGGGGCGACACTGCGGCGCACATCTACGCGCTTCCTCTATTACCTGAAGACGCAGCTTCTCCCGAAGGGGATGTTCGCCGGATGGTCCCCAGGATGGTTCGCGGGTTCCCGATGCTCCACTTCTACTTCCCACTGGTAGCCACCTTCCAGGCGGTCCTAAGCTGGCTCATCCCTTACGAGATCTCCTTCTGCTGGGGACGGTTCTAGGCACCTTCTTCTGCCGGTGGCGATCTACCTCTTGATGCGTCTCCCAGGACTGCGCTTCCCGGCGCCGATCATCGGGGCCGCTATCGGGATCGGCTTCCTCTTCATGGACAGCTTCACGATCTACGGCGGCAACATCCCGAGCTCGATGGCCGGCGAATACTCCTTCTCTCTCAGCGTCGGGCTCTGCCTTGTTCGCGTGGGCCTGGCCTATCGAGTCGCGTACAGAGAGCAGAAAGCGCGGCTGGTCCTTGCGGCGGGCGTCCTGGCTCTGGCGGTCCTCGTCACCTTCGTGCCGGTGATCATGGTCATCCTGGCAAGCCCCTGTTCCTATGGCTTGCAGTGAAGAACCACAGCTGGAGAGGCGCGCGTCCAGGTTCGCGCGTCGTCTTCGGTTTCGCCCGCCCTCACCGCGTTCTGGGCCATCCCGTTCGTCGTCCGACTTGGCTACACCGCCAACATGCGCTGGCAGTCGATAACTGGGGTCGAAAACCTCCTGCCTGAGAGATCTGGGTCATCGGGGTTGGGGCTCAGGGAAGGTCATCCTCGCAGGCTGGAAGAAAGAAAGACGCGAGGATCCTCGTGTTCCTCATCCCTGCGCCAGGGGCGGCCTCCTCTACCGCTTCCTGCCGGAGGGCACGTATGGAACGGAAGGTTCGTTCCGTTCTGGTACATCGGCCTCTTCCTCTGCTGCGCCTATTTCGTGGGAACCTCCGTCCGTCTCATCGGAGACCGCCTCACCCCCAGCAGGGCCGCACCGGTAGCGATGGTTCTCGCCCTTACCGTCACCATCGCATCGACGGGCTGATCCTTTGGAACAAGGAAGAGACGTTCATCGATTCATGGATCGAGTACAACTACACCGGCTACGAGGAAAGCCGTTGTGTTCGACGTTCTCCAGGCCCTCACAGCTCGTCTGGACGAGCTCCCCCCGAAGGGTGATGGGAGCCCTCCTCCCAGCTCGGCATCTTCAGGTCTTCGGTCTCGCCGATGTCGCTTCCTTGCTGGACCCGATCAAGCGTCCATGGAGGGGGTGTACTTCCGAGTCGAGCTTCACCACACCATTCCACTTCCTCATGGCGCCGAGGTCGCCGAGCAGCCGTCTAATCCGATCCCGGGCTTCCTTACGATTCTCTCGACCTGCAGGCAGGACAGACCATGCAGGGCTGTTCGACGTCGCCTACTACATAACGCACAACCAGACGACGGCTGATCTGGCCCTGGCCCGGCCCGACCTGACCCACCAAGGAGATGTCGCCCAGTTCTCCATCTTCAACGTCGCCTCCCCGGTCAGGTCGTGGTGCGAGTTCGAGCCGGTGCGCCTGGACCGAGGAGGAATGGATAGAGGGGAACATCAAATGGTTCGGTGACCGACCGCCCTGATGTGCCGCTCGTGCGTGAAGGTGACGAGAGATGGGCGTCGATCGCCACCACCAACGAACCCCTGCCCCGAACGCCGCTGCCACACGGGGGGCAGTCATACGCTGCCGAGATAGATGAGGACTCCATCTCGTTCACGACCGATGCCAGAGGCGACACCTCGTGGATCAAGACTCCACTTCCCGAACTGGAAGGTTGAGGGGCCGAGGGCCCTGCCTCGCCTCCCCCACCCTCATGATGGTGGTGCCGACGGAGGCGGATGTTCGCCTGACCCCGAAAGGACGTGGGCCGAATGGCTGGGCCTTCTCCTCTCCGTTCCCGCCCTCGGCGTGCTCATCGTCCGGCCATGGAGGCGCCGCCTCAACGCTCAAGCACATAGATGCGGGTGCGCCACCGAAGACCGCGGATCTCGAGGAAGGCCCACCTTCGGCCTCGTCAGCATCGCCACGACGCTGCTCGACTTCGGCTTGTTCAACATCTTCGTCCGATTCGAGACGTTCCCCTTCTGTGGCCAACACGATCTCGTACGGGGCGGGGATCGTCGCTAGTTATCTGCTGAACAAGTCGTTGACCTTCGCTGGGGGCGGGAGGAGAAGAGACATCACGAGATCGCACTGTTCGTGCTGATCAACGTGGCGGGCCCAGGCTCAACAACCTCGCTGTCGTGTTCGCTGCTCGCGCGGTGAGCGAACAGGCCCTGGTCCTCAATGGAGCGAAGCTGGCGGGCCGGCGGCGCAACGTGGGTCCTCAGTTCACCTGTTCGAGCGCCTGGTGTACCTGCAGCGCAAGGGTTGATGCTGCTGGGCCGGCCAGGTCATCGGTGCCTCGTTCGATCCCGGCCCGCCGGCTCCGACCCGAACGCGGGCCGCATGAACCGCTCTCAGGCGCAGACGATGTGCAGCAAGCCCACAGGGTGCGGGGGATCCGCCTCACGATCCCCGACCTCGAATGTCGCAGCTCCACGGTGCGGATCGGCAGCTCACTGATCGCCCGGCCCATCCACTCGGAGCGTGCGAGGAGCTCCGTATCGAAGAGATCTTTGGTCGCCT
>JAUJNU010000077.1 GCA_030448085.1 Actinomycetota bacterium
TCGAGAAGGCCTATACGTTCACTCGTGACCTGGTCGCCGGAGGCGGGACGATCCTGTTCGTCGCGACCAAGAGGCAGGTTCAGGACGCGGTGCAGGAGCAGGCGGCTCGCTGCGACATGCCGTACGTCAACTTCCGTTGGCTGGGCGGCATGCTCACAAACTTCCGGACGATGCACGAGCGCATCAAGCGGATGAGGGAGCTCGAGGACATGGTCGCGACGGGGTCGATCGAGGCCCTTCCGAAGAAGGAGGCGCTCAAGCTGCGTCGCGAGCTCGAGAAGCTCGTGCGCAACCTCGGCGGCCTTCGCAATCTCAATCGGGCGCCGGAAGCGGTCTTCATCCTCGATACCAAGAAGGAAGAGATCGCCGTGCGCGAAGCCAAGAAGCTCGGCATCCCCGTCGTGGCGGTGCTGGATACGAACAGCGATCCGGACGATGCCGATTACGGGATCCCCGGCAACGACGACGCGATCCGCTCGGGCGCCCTCCTCACGAGGATCGTCGCGGACGCCGTGATCGAGGGCCGTTCGATGAGGCCGCCGGACCCGAACGCCCAGCCCGCGGCCGAGTCGGCAGCGGCCCCCGAGGACGTGCTTCCGGGAGCCGCGGCGGAGCCGAAGGCAGAGTGGGAGCTTCAGCTCGAGGCGGAGATGGCGGCGGAGGAGAAGGGCGGCGAGACCCGCACGCTCGATTCGACCACTCCCACGCCGGACCCGGCTGCAGGCGACCCCGGGACCTCGACGACGCCCGATCCGAAGCCCGAGCCGGTGAAGGACGAGCCCGGCGACTCTTCGCATCCTTCGCCAAAGCCTGAAGACAGCTAGAGAGACGAAAGGCGAGCACATGGCAGACATAAGCGCTAAAGATGTAAAGGTGCTGCGGGACGCGACCGGCGCCGGGATGATGGACTGCAAGAAGGCCCTCACGGAGTCCGGCGGGGACCTCGACGCGGCGATGAGGCTCCTTCGCGAGAAGGGGCTGGCCGACGCCGCGAAGAGATCGGCCCGCGCCGCCAGCGAGGGCATCGTCTACGCCTACATGCACAAGCCACAGCCCGACTACCCCTCGAAGCTGGGGGTGTTGCTCGAGCTGAACTGCGAGACCGACTTCGTCGCCAAGACAGAGCGGTTCGAGCGGCTGGCCAAGGACATCGCGATGCACATCTCCTTCTCCGACCCTTCCTGGAAGGACAGGGACGAGGTCCCGCAGAACGTTCTCGACGAGGAGTCTGCGATCTACGCGAAGCAGGCGAAGGACTCGGGGAAGCCGGAGCAGGTCATCGACAAGATCGTCGCCGGCAAGCTCGAGGCCTTCTACAAGGACAACGTGCTCCTCGACCAGGAGTGGATCCAGGACAAGTCCAAGACCATCAAGGTGCTGATCGACGAGGCTCGCACGAACATGGGCGAGAACGTCTCGATCGGCCGTTTCACCCGCATCAGGGTCGGCGAGGGCTCCTAGCGCTCGATGGCTGAAGCCAATGGAGTCTCGAGCGGAGCGAGGTACAAGCGCGTCCTTTTGAAGCTGTCCGGCGAGGCGTTCGCCGATAAGCAGCACGGCTTCGGGATCGACCCGCGCATCGTCGCGTCAATAGCGCGCCAGATAGCCGAGGCGAGGACCCTCGGTACCCAGCTTGCCCTCGTGATCGGGGGCGGGAACATCGTTCGTGGCCTCTCGGCTTCGGCTCGAGGCACCGACCGCACCACTGCGGATTACATGGGGATGCTCTCGACGGTCATCAACGCGCTCGCGATGCAGGACGCGCTGGAGAAGGAGGGCGTCCAGACGCGGGTGCAGACGGCCATCTGGATGCAGGAGCTGGCCGAGCCCTACATCCGCCGGCGGGCGATCCGCCACCTCGAGAAGGGGCGGGTCGTGATCTTCGCCGGAGGCACTGGCAACCCCTACTTCTCGACCGACACCACTGCCGCGCTGAGGGCGCTCGAGATAGGTGCGGAGGCGATCCTCAAGGGGACGCGTGTCGACGGCGTGTACGACTCGGACCCGCTGGTGAACCCGGAGGCGAAGATGTACTCGACCCTCCCATACATAGACGTGTTGAAGCAGGGGCTGAAGGTGATGGACTCGACGGCGATCAGCCTGTGCATGGACAACAGGCTGCCCATCGTGGTCTTCAACCTGAAGCAGGGCAACATCATGCGTATCCTCTCCGGCGAAGACGTGGGGACGCTGGTCCACGCGGGCGGAGACGAGTAGGAGGCGAGGACAAGTGGCCGAGGACAAGCAATCCGTTCTTCGTGATGCTGAAGAGAAGATGAAGAAGGCGGTCGCCGTGAACCGGGACGAGCTCGCCTCGATCCGGACCGGGCGGGCTACGCCGACCTCTCTCAATCGCATCACGGTCGACTACTACGGCACCCAGACGCCGCTCAACCAGGTGGCCAACATGTCCGTGCCGGAGCCTCGCCTCATAGTGATAGCGCCTTACGACCCGAACTCCATCTCGGGCATCGAGAAGGCGATCCTTGCCTCCGACCTGGGCATCACCCCCAACAACGACGGGTCCGTCGTCCGCCTCGTTTTCCCCGAGCTCACCCAGGATCGCCGCAAGGAGCTCACGAAGGTGGCCCACACCCGGGCGGAGGAGGGCCGCGTGGCGGTGCGGGCGGTTCGCCGGCACGCGAAGCAGGAGCTCGAGCGCATGAAGAAGGAGGGCATCCTTCCAGAGGACGAGGAGCGGGGCGCCGAGGGGACACTCCAGAAGCTCACCGACAAGTACGTCGGCGAGGTGGATGACAACCTGAAGCGCAAGGAATCAGAGCTCTCAGAGGTCTAGGGCTACTCCTGTGTCCGAGGTAGACGCCCCACCCCCGGCCGCCTCACCTTCCGGTTCCCCGCCCGCCCCGCCCCCTCCCACCTCCCCCCAGGCATCGGATCCCGGACCCGGCAGGTCACTCGCGCAAGCCGTGATCACGGCCCTCGTGCTCCTCGGCCTGATCGTCATCTTCAACATCCTCGGCCCCGGCGGCTTCTTCTATCTCGCTCTTGCTGTCGTGGGCACTGCGCTGTTCGAGCTGCTGGACGTCCTCAGCCACACCGGCCACCGGGTGAGCGTGCCGTTCGCCCTCGCCTGCGGGATCGGCATGATGTTCATCGCCTATCACTTCCCGGAGAGCCCCGAGCTCCTGGTCGGGATCATCGCGATCACCGCGTACGGCTCGTTCCTCTTGTCGATGAGGCCGGGCCGGGGACCCACCGCCGCAGGCGACGCCGGATGGATGCTGCTGGCCGTCGTGTGGATCGGCGGAGGAGGAGCGGGAGCGGTCTCGATCCTTACGCTGAGCGAGGACGGGGCCTTGCTCCTCACGGCTTACATCCTGATCACGGCCCTCGATGACATCGGGGCTTACTTCGTCGGCACGAGGTTCGGCAAGCACAAGATGGCTCCTTCGATCTCTCCGGCGAAGTCCTGGGAGGGCTTCGCCGGCGGCGGCGTGTGCTCGCTTGCCGGGGGGCTCTTGTGGGCGCTCCTGCTGGCGAGCCGCGAGCGTCGGCTCGGGCGGGCGATCGGTGCGATCCGCGGGCGGCTGGGGCCCGCCGGGGCCCTTGCCTGCCCCGCCGCCGCGTGCGCGGTGGTGGGCGTGCTGACGCTGCTCGGCGACTATGCGC
>JAUJNU010000078.1 GCA_030448085.1 Actinomycetota bacterium
CCTCGGGACGATCCTGTCTCGCGTAACCGGACTCCTGCGGGTGTTCGCCATCGCCACCGCGCTCGGCATCGCAGAGCGCGGCAGCCTCGCCGACGCGTACAACCTCGCCAACACGGCCCCCAACATCATCTACGAGCTGATCCTCGGCGGAGTCCTCACCTCCGTGTTCGTTCCCGTGTTCGTCGAGCTGCGGGAGACCGAGGGTAAAGAGCGAGCATGGGAGGTGGCGAGCTCACTCATCTCACTATCGCTGATCGTCCTAACCGGGCTGGCGATCCTCGGCATCCTGGCCGCACCGCTGATCGCGCAGCTGTACACCTTGAATGTCGAAGGTCCACGCCTGGCCGAGCAGCAAGAGGTGCTCACCTTCTTGCTGCGCCTCTTCATCCCGCAGATCGTGTTCTACGGCCTCGCCGCGCTGACCGCAGGGCTGCTGAACGCGCACAAGAGGTTCGCTGCACCCATGTTCACGCCGATCCTGAATAACCTGATCGTCATAGCGGTGTTCCTGCTGTTCCGCCAGGCCTACGACACCGTGACGGCAGGACAGGTCTCCAACAGCCAGCTCCTCCTCATCGGGCTCGGCACCACGGCGGGCGTCGTGGCCATGGCCCTCCTCCAGGTGCCGTTCCTTCGAGGCCTCGGGAGGTACAGCTTCCGGGTGCAGCTGGGTCACCCTTCGGTGAGGAAGCTCTTCCGGCTCTCCGTCTTCGTCATCGGCTACGTGGTGGCGAACCAGATCGGGTACCTCGTCGTCCAGGTGCTGGCCGCCGGACAGGAAGGGGGGTACGCCGCGTACGTCTACGCCTTCATCTTCTTCATGCTGCCTCACGGCTTGTTCGCGGTTTCGATCATCACAGCCCTACTCCCCGGCATGAGCGAGCTCGCGGTTGCCGCCGACTGGGACGGCTTCAGGGAACGCCTCGCAACCGGCATCAGAGCAACGATCTTCCTCGTCCTCCCAGCCGCCGTCGGATACCTCGTCCTCGGCGAGCCGGTGGTCCGTCTCCTCATCGAGCACGGCGCAGCCACGGAGCGCTCCTCCGACCTGGTCGCTGGCGTGCTGCGCGTCTTCGTCCTGGGGCTGGTGCCGTTCTCTCTCTTTCAGCTCTTGCTCCGGGCGTTCTACGCGCTGCAGGACACCCGCACGCCATTCCTCGTGAACCTGGGGGCGGTCATCTTGAACGTCGCGGCCGACTTCCCCCTCTTCCATCTCTATGGCGTCGAGGGCCTGGCCGCGGGTCATGCGCTTAGCTATGTCTTCGGCTCGGGCTTTCTCGCTTACTCCCTCAGCCGGCGTGTGGGGGTCCTCGGGTTGAAGGATCTCGCCTTGGGCGGGGCGAGGATCGCCGTGGCCGCGGCAGGGATGGGGGCCGTGGTGTGGCTCGTGAGCCGCGGCCTCGCGGGGGCCGGAGACGAGAGCTCGCTCGCACGTCTGACCCAGGTGGTCGTCCCCGTGTTGACGGGGGTGCTCGCCTATCCCGCCCTCTGCCTCGCCCTGGGGGTGAAGGAGATCGGACTCGTCAAGGACCTCGTAGGAAGGAAACGTGGTCCCAAAGCTGGAGCGACGGCCCCCGAGGATGAATAATCAAGGGATGAGACGGACGCGGAGCGAGCAGGGTGGGGTCGTCAAGTGGGTGATCACCCTGGTGGTCGTCGGCGTGATCCTCTTCGACGCAGGGTCGATCATCGTCAACATCTTCCGCTTGGATTCCACAGCGGGTGACATCGCTAACCAGCTATCGCTGAGCGCCAACTACAACCAGAACAACAACAAGGTCGCGCTGGAGCGCGAGGCCGAAGAGCTCGTGAAAGCCGAGGGCGCGAAGCTGATCGAGTTCGACGTGGGGGTAGACAAAGTCATCCGCCTCACGATCCGTCGGCAAGCGGACACCGTCGTCGTGGGAAGGATCAAAGCGATAAAGAACTGGGGCCGCGCCACCGCAGACGGACAAGCAAGCGCGACCAACTAGCAACTCGCTCTAGCATCACCTGATGCCTCCTCAGACCCTCGCCGACCGGTACCGGCTCGAGTCCCCCATCGCCACCGGCGGATTAGGCACGGTTTGGAAGGCCCGCGACGAGGTGCTGGCCCGTACCGTGGCCGTGAAGATCCTGCACTCGCACCTGGCTGCAGACCCCTCGTTCCTGAGGCGCTTCCGGAAAGAGGCGATGGACGCGGCGTCACTGTCCCATCCCCACATCGCGCAGATCTACGACACCGGGAGCGAGGCGGGCGACGAAGGCGCGGACGAGCATTACATCGTCCTGGAGCATTGCGACGGGGGCTCCATCCGGGATGTGAAGAGCGACGCCCAGTTGGATCCGGAGCGAGCGCTCCAGCTCGGCATCACCGTCTGCAAGGCGCTCGCCCATGCCCACTCGCTGGGCGTGGTTCACGGGGACCTTAGGCCTTCGAACATCCTGCTGACAGACCAGGGCGTGGTGAAAGTGTCGGACTTCGCTATCGCGAGGGCGGCCTACGCGGTCGGAGATTTCGACACGACCGGGTCGATCCTCGGATCTCTCACGTACGTGGCTCCCGAGTTGTCGAGGGGCACCGAGCCCGACGCCCGCGCGGATCTCTACTCGCTCGGCGTGGTGCTCTACGAGCTGCTCGGAGGGAGGTCTCCGTTCGCCTCGACCCCCGGCGTCCCCGCTCGACCCGTTCAACCTCCCTCGCTCCGCAGCCTGAGAGGCGACATCCCGAAGCCGATGGATGCGGCGATCTGCAAGGCGCTCGCGCCCGATCCCGACAACAGGTACTCGTCCGCGGGCGAGATGGGCTCCGCGTTGGAACGGGCACTTCCCGGCGGAGGACGAGTCGAGACCCAGCAGTTGAGAAGGGTCCATACCGAGGAGCGACCCAGAGGCCGCGGCCGCCTATGGGTCGGGCTGGCTGGCGTCGCCGCGATCGCGATCGCGGCCGCGTTCCTCCTTCCGAAGCTCGGGGACGAGCCCACCCCAGGGCCCGGCTTGAGCCCCCGAGCCTCGAACAACGGGGGGGCCGAGCCACGGCTGCTCGAAGTTGAGGCGGGCAAAGACCTCGACCCCCACGGCGACGAGGTCGAGCACTCGGACGCTGTCGAGCGCGCGTTCGACGACGACCCCACGACCTTTTGGGACACAGAGACGTACGAGGACTCCCTCGCGATCCAGGAGAAACCGGGGGTGGGGGAGTGGGAGGACCTCGCATCGCCACCTACGGTCGACCCCTTCGACATCAAGATCGCGTTGACGCGCACGTCCTACGAGCAGCCCAGATCGTCGGCCGTTCGCGCCGTCGCCGAGGTCGGTGCGGCCACCCCCCCCCCGGCCACGACGAGCAGCAGCGCGACGAGCAGAATGCGGCAGCGGCACACCCGCATGAATCCTCCCTACCTCGACGGCGATCACGCGCGAGCTCCAGGCGGTGGAGCATGCGACGGGCGCCACCCCGGGCCGACGCCGCCGCAGCGTCCCCACGGCGTCCACGGCATTCACTGGCACGATGGCGCACATCCGTTTGATCGTACCGCACGACCTGCTCGTGGGCAAGCGCGTGGCGGAGATAGCGGCTGCCGTCGAGCGGCTCGCCCCACCAGCCCTGGCC
>JAUJNU010000079.1 GCA_030448085.1 Actinomycetota bacterium
CCTCTCACCCCCGAACCCTAGCCCCGCCCGCGTTCTGAGTGGATACAGACCCCATATGTGTCCGATAACTCGACAAGAACCAGTTCTGCCCTCTCCTAATCTGGGGCGGATGAAGGATTCCCTGCGGCTCGTGCACGACGAGGTCGTCGACTGTTTCGCCTGCCCTCGTCTCGTGGTCTGGCGCGAGGAGGTCGCGGCCACGAAGAGAGCGGCCTTCGCCGACCAGGATTACTGGGGGCGGCCGATCCCGAGCATGGGCGACCCCCAGGCTCGCCTGCTCGTGGTCGGGCTGGCGCCGGCCGCGCACGGCGGTAACCGAACGGGCCGCATCTTCACGGGGGACCGGTCAGGTGACTGGCTCTTCCGCGCTATGCACAACGCCGGCTACGCGAACCAGCCTCACTCGACGCACGTGGGGGACGGGCTCGAGCTGAGCGACGCTTTCATAGCCGCCGCGGTCCGTTGCGCTCCGCCGGCGAACAAGCCTCTCCCCGAGGAGCGGGACAGGTGCCTCGGCTACCTCGTGAGGGAGATGAGGCTTCTCCCTAAGCTCCAGGTGATAGTCGCCCTCGGGGCCTTCGCCTGGGACGCGGCCCTGCGGGTGGCGCAGGAGCTCGGGATCGAGGTTCCCTCACCCCGGCCGCGCTTCGGTCACCTCACCGAAGCATCGATCGGCCCGTACACGCTCCTCGGCTCCTTCCACCCGAGTCAGCAGAACACGTTCACCGGCAAGCTCACGATCCCCATGCTCGACGCGGTCTTCTCGAGAGCCAAGGAGCTGTCGGGCCCCACGTAACCGGTTCTTGTCGAGTTTTCGGACACATATGGGGTCTGTATCCACTCAGAACGCGACGGGGCTAGATGGTGGGGGAGGTGATGGTGCCCTCGAAGAGGGCTTCCAGGCGGGCTACCTCGGCGACCGGGGCGACCCTTCTGAAATGAGCCGAGGCCGAGGCCCAATCGGTGAGAATCGAGGCCGCCAGCGGAGAGCCCGTCCCCTCGAGGTGCCTGCGGATCACTCTCTCCAACGACACGAGCTGTCCGGGGGCCGGGTCGTAGGCCGCCACCAGCTGGGTGTTGAGCGAGGCCCCCAGGTTCTGCTCGGGATCGTAAACGTAGGCTTCGCCCCCGCTCATCCCGGCTCCCAGGTTGCGCCCGACCGTGCCGAGGATCACGACGGCGCCGGCGGTCATGTACTCGCAGGCGTGGTCCCCGGTCCCCTCGACGACGGCGACCGCCCCGGAGTTGCGGACGGCGAACCTCTCTCCGACGCGGCCCGCCACGAAAAGCTGTCCGCCGGTCGCGCCGTAGAGGACGGTGTTCCCGGCGAGCACCGGATCGCCCGCGTCGTTCTCCGGCGGCTTGATCACGACCCGGCCCCCGCCCATGCCCTTGCACACGTAGTCGTTGGCCTCGCCGTTCAGCGTCAGCTCGATCCCATCGGAGAGGAAGGCCCCGAAAGACTGCCCCGCCTCGCCTTCGAACAGGGCCGCCACGCGGCCCGGGGGCCGGGAGCCCGGCCAACGAGCGGCGACCGCACAGCCCACCCGCGCTCCCACGGTCCGGTCGGCGCTCGAGATCGGGTAGCGCAGCTCGGCCACCTCGCCCTCGGCCAGCGCGGCCATCGCGTCTGTGTAGAGGGAGTCGCCCAACCCGGAACGGGGGAGCTGGATCTCTTCCCGTGCCTCGAAGCGCCGCGACCCCGTCCCATCGTTCGCCGAGCCTCCCTCGACCGGCGCCAGAAGTGTCTCCACCTCGAGCCCGGCAGCCCTCGCGTCGCTCACCTCGCGCCGCTGCAGGAGGTCGGTGCGGCCGACGGCCTCCTCCAGGGAAGGCAGTCCCAAAAGAGCGAGCAACTCCCTGACCTCCTCCGCGACGAACGTGAGGTAGCGCGCCACCATGCCCGGTGTCCCCGCGTACTTCGCTCTCAGCTCCGGGTTCTGCGTCGCGATCCCGACAGGGCACGTGTCGCGGTGGCAGGTGCGGACGAGGATGCATCCCTCGGCTACCAGGGCGGCGGTACCGAAGGAGAACTCGTCCGCTCCGAGGAGCGCTGCGATGAGGATGTCCCGGCCCGATTTGATGCCGCCGTCGATCCTCAGCCGGGCCCGGGCCCTCAGCCCGTTGCGGACGAGCGAGGATTGAGCCTCGACCAGGCCGATCTCCCACGGCATGCCGACGTTCTTGATCGAGCTGAGCGGGCTGGCCCCCGTCCCGCCGTCGGCGCCGGCGATGTGCACCACGTCGGCCAAGCCCTTGACCACACCGGCGGCGATGGTGCCGACCCCTTCGGAAGAGACCAGCTTGACCGACACGGGGGCCTCGGGGTTGGCCTGCTTGAGGTCGAAGATCAGCTGCGCGAGGTCTTCGATCGAGTAGATGTCGTGATGAGGCGGGGGAGAGATGAGCGCGACGCCCGGCACCGTGTGGCGCATGCGGGCGATCTCGGCAGAGACCTTCTTCCCCGGGAGCTGCCCGCCCTCGCCCGGCTTCGATCCCTGTGCCATCTTGATCTGCAGCTCCTCGGCCGAGGCCAGGTAGCCGGGCGTCACCCCGAAGCGCCCCGACGCGACCTGCTTGATGTGGCAGTTCTTGTCCGTCCCGAAGCGAGCGGGGTCCTCGCCTCCCTCGCCGGAGTTGGCTTTACCTCCGATCAGGTGCATCGCCTGAGCGAGCGTCTCGTGCGCCTCGGCGGACAGCGCTCCGTGGGACATGGCGCCTGTCGAGAACCGGGCGGTGATGGCCTCGACCGGCTCCACCTCGTCGATCGGGATGGGCTTTCGATCGAGCACCGGCTCCAGGAGGTCGCGCGGCGCCACCGGCGGACGCTCCGAGACGAGGGCCGAGAAGCGGTCGTAGGCGGCGCGGTCGCCCTTCACGGCCTGGCGCAGGGCATGAGCGCCTTCCATCTCCGGGTCGTCGGCGACGGCGTCTTCTCCCGCCCCTCCGTACCCTGCCGCCTCCTGGAGCGCCCCGATGACGTCGGGGTTGAGGGCGTGGAACTCGCCGCTCTTCTTGAACTTTATGTAGCCGGGGGTCGCGAGCCGAGCCCGGTCCCCGCCGAACGCGGCCCGGTGGCGGGCGAGCGCGGCCTCGCCGAGCGCGTCGAAGCCGGCTCCACCGAGGGGGCCGGACAGGCCCTCGAAGCAGAGCTCGACCACCTCCCCAGCGAGGCCGAGGCTCTCGATGATCTGTGCCCACCTGTAGGAGTCGAGCGTCGAGATCCCCATCTTCGACATGATCTTCAGCAGCCCGTCCTCGACCGCCGAGGCGAAGTTGTCCTGGGCATCCTCGGAGGGGGTATCGCCCCCGAGCCGGCCTCCGGCAGCGAGCGCCGCTATCGACTCGAGCGCGAGGCGCGGGCACACCGCGTCGGCGCCGTTCGTCAAAAGGCAGGCGAAGTGGTGCGACTCACGCGGCTCGTCCGAGTCGACCACGACGCTCGTGAGGCTGCGGAGCCCGGCGCGAAGCAGGGCATGGTGAACGGCCCCGCCGGCGAGGGCGGCAGGCACTCCCACCCGGTC
>JAUJNU010000080.1 GCA_030448085.1 Actinomycetota bacterium
CTCCGCCGCCTATGACGAGATCTACAAGCGGAACCTTCCCCGGGTCCTAAGGGTCTGCCGTCGCATCCTCGGGAATGGGCAGGAGGCCGAAGAAGCGGCGCAAGAGGCGTTCCTCAGAGGCTACCTGGCACTCTCCCGGTTCAACGGTCGCTACCAACTGGGGGCCTGGCTTTCCCGCATCGCCACGAACGTTTGTGTAGACCAGCTGAGGAGCAGGGCTCGGAGCGTTCCCACGACCCAGCTGCTTGACTACGAAAACACTTCCTTCGCGGACCCTGGGCCGTCGGGCTCATCGATCGAGGAACGACTCCAGATAACGGGGACCTTGGAGGAGATGTCACCGCTCCATCGGCGGGCTCTCATGCTCCGCGCACAGGAAGGGCTCTCCCACGAGGAGATGGGCCGCCGTCTCGAGATGACCCCCGTGCAGGTCAAGGCTTTGTTGCACCGAGCCCGTCGCTCGTTCAAGAAGGCATGGGAGAGGGCCCTCGGCATCACGATCCTAGGCACCCTAAGCCTGCGCGACCGGCTCGGGTCGGGCGCGGCCACCGCCATGCAGTCTCCGATAAACAGCGTCTTCGTCGAGAAAGTAGCCACCTCGGCTGTGGCGCTGGCGCTCGCTCTTTCCGCCGGGCCGGGCGTAGACCTCGAGCCGGAGCGGAACCGCGAGGACCCGAAGGTCGTTACCAAGAAGGCGGCCAAGCCCCGGTCCGGTTCGAGGGCGCCTGAGGCTCCCGCTGCCCCCCGCGCGCTCGTCCACGAGGTGAAGGCTGAGTCGGTAGAGGCAGACGTCGAAGAGGAAACCGTGGAACCACTGGAAGTGGAGACCGAGGTTGAGCTTCCCATCGATCTCCCGGTCATCGATGAAGGTGTGGGCCGAGAGAAGAGTGGCGAAGGGGGTGAAGCTCCTCCTCCCGGGTCAGACGACAAGGAGACGACACCCACCGGGAACGAGAACGTTGACGGCGCCGTGAACGAGGGACACAGCACCGTCAAAGAGGTAAAGAAAGAGATTCCCACGCCATAGCTGGTATATCGGGGGGATGCCTTCACACGCGGATCCGCCTCCAGAACCACCTCCGTCCTTCCTGGACACGCCGGGGTTCAGCATCTTGTGCGAGATCGAACCTCCGAGGAAACCGGATATCGCGCACGTGCGTAAGCAGATCGAGATCCTGAAGCCGGTTACCGACGGCTTCCTGATACCGGACAACCATCTCGGACGAGCCACGGTCTCGAGCGTGTCTGTCGCGCACGAGGTGGCGTACCTGGGAGGTCTCTCGATCGCCTGCCTCAACGCAAGAGACAGGAACGTACTCGGCTTCAGACGGGACCTGCTGACCGCTGCCGCATATGGGGTCAATCACTTCCTCTTCGTTTACGGTGACGCGCCGAAGGAGGGGCGCCGGACCGAAGACCTGACGGTCCGAGGCATGATCGACGAGGTTCGCTTCTTCGGGACCGGGCCGCTGTTCAGTGGCTACCCCGACTTTCGGATCGGCACCGTAACCCGGTCTAACCGACCCCTGGCTTGGCGCGCGGGTGCAGACTTCATCTTCGTGCAGATCCAGTTCGACATCGAGCGCTTGGTTCGATGGCGAGAGACCCTTTCGTACGACGGCAAGATGTACGCAGGAGTCCTCGTGCTGGCCAGCCGCCGGATGGCGCAGCGCGTCAACGCGATGATCCCCGGGATCAACATCCCCCAGGCGATCGTCGACAAGCTCCATGACCCCCAGGTGGGCGTGGACCTTGCATGCGAGCAGATCCAAGCGATCCGCTCCTCGGGGGCTTTCGACGGGGTCCACCTTGTTCCCGTAGGGCGGTACCGTGAAGTGGCCGAACATCTACAGGGGTCCTCGGCCTGCTCCTAAGGAAGGCACTTGAACTTCAAACGCTCGAAGCTGCTCCTCCTCGGCGTGTTCCTCATAACCCTCTCGTTAGGGAGTGGGGACCTCCAACGCGCGCCCCGGGCCGCCCTCCCCGGCCTGTCGCCAAACGTCCTCATCATCGTCGTTGACGATCAACGACCCCGGGGTGAGCTGAAGTACATGCCGAAGACCCAGCGCTTCTTCGGGACCAAGTACCCGAACGGCTACGTAGCCACGCCTCTCTGCTGCCCCTCCCGCGGGTCGATCTTCACCGGCAGGTATCCGCATAACCATGGCATCAGGCACAACGGCCAGCCCGACCTGATGGACCCGACGACAACGATGCAGTACCAGCTGAAGCAGAACGGTTATCGGACGGCGATCGCCGGCAAGTACTTCAGGGCCTGGAGGGTGGAGCGCGATCCTCCGAACTTCGACAAGTGGGCTACTTCGCCCCGGGGGTATTACAACAAGCCGTTCAACACCAACGGCAGGGTCCGGATGGTCCGCAAGCACTCCACCGACTTCATCTCGGATAAGGCCGACGATTTCCTCAGGTCGTTCGAGGGGGATGACCTCGCCCCCTGGTTCCTCTACGTCGCGCCCTCGGCACCACATAAGCCATACAGAGCGGCCATTCGCCACCGGGGGTTGCCTGTTCCCGATCGGCCGATAGACCCGGCCCGCACCGAGTGGGACCTGTCTGACAAGCCGCTCTACATCAGGCAAGCGCGCCACCTCTCTCAAGAGAAGACAGAGTTGATATTCACCAAGCGGGTGAGGACGCTCATGTCGGTCGACGAGATGATCGGAAGGCTGAGCACCACGCTGGCCGAGCTCGACGAGACGAGGGACACGCTGGCTTTCTTCACGTCCGACAATGGGCACCTTCTCGGGGAGCACCGCTTCACCGGCAAGAGGGTTCCCTACACGGAGTCCGTGATGGTGCCGTTCCTGGCGCGTTACCCGCTCGCGTTGCCACGCGAGCGGAAAGACATGCGTTTCGCAGGAAACATAGATATCGCCCCTACGGTGCTCGAGGCCGCCGGGATCCCGCCGGAAGCGCGACCGGAGATGGACGGAAGGTCTCTGCTGGCACCGGAAGAGAGGGAGATCATGTTCATGGAGCACTTCGGAAACAGCCGACCCCCAGCGTACAAGCCGTCCTGGGCCTCCATCCGGACGAATGAGTACCAGTACATCGAGTACTACGCACAGTCCACTTCAGGCAGCGGAGAGGTCATCGACTTCAGGGAGTACTACGACCTGGAGAAGGACCCCCACCAGCTCGTGAACCTGCTTGCCGACGGGGAACCCAGGAACGACCCCCCAATAGTCCCCGCTTTGCAGGCGACCATCGCCGAGGCGAGGACTTGCGCAGGGAGCTCCTGCCCCTGAGGGCTGAGGCCCCGACTAGCCCCGCTGGTGAACCGAGATGACCTCGGAGGCAGCCCTGCGACAGGGCCCTCGGGGCGGGGCAACCACCTTGAAGTCCCTACCCCGCAGACCCAGCCGGTAGCTGATCCCGTCACTTCCGTTGAGATCGGACCGGGTCCTGGCGACCTTCCGGAACCTGCCGGTGGACGAAGCCCGGCGCGCCTTCAGCCGGCCCGCCTGGCGGGCCGAGCCAA
>JAUJNU010000081.1 GCA_030448085.1 Actinomycetota bacterium
GTGCCCGCCGGGGCCCATGTTGTAGTAGCACTCGGCCAGGTACTCGCCCGCGGTCAGGTCCGCCCAACTCTCGCCCATGGCCCGTGCCTGATGCCCGCTGAGCCCGGAGTCGGGCCCTGCAGCCATCCGGTTCTGGATGGCGTGGGTGTACTCGTGGCCGATGACCGACATGTCGAAGTCGCCGTCAACACAAGGTGGATAGAAGCCAGCCGCAATGGGCTGCCACAGGTACATGTTGGTGATCCCGGGGATCCCGTCCTGGAGGGTGATCTGGTTCGCGTTGTCACGGCCCAGGTAGAGGGGCGCCCGGCCGCTGAGTGCTCCGGCCTGAGCGTTCCCGATCTCGGGGTCGTTCTGGCGCCCGAACGGGAACGGCCCGGGCGCGGTGTGCCCGAAGTTGTTCTCCTGCATGTTGAAGTTGCGCTCGGTGAACCCGAGGTAGTAGGACCAGTCGTGCATCCGGTTGTGGTTGACGAACAGGCTGCTCACGGCCGCATCGATGTCGTTGCGCTGAGGAGAGCCGATCGAGGTGGCGTCGTTGCACTTCTGGTCGTGCCACTGGTTGGTCCAGGGGTACTTGTACTTCCGCTCGGGGTCTGTGGGGCGGTACTGCTCGAAAGGCGTGAAGGGGCTGCCCCAGGCCTCGGCGGTCGACGCGTTGTTCCCCTTCGTGGTGAAGGTGGGGAAGTCTAACCTCACATCGTGATCCCAGGGGGCTCTCGAGGCGGAGTTGATCAGTCCCAGATCGCAGCCGGGGATCCGATTCCGGCTTCCGAAGACCTCGGTGCTCCAGCACCCCACCACCCGGTTGTCCTTGTCCGAGAGGGAGATGGGGGGGTTGTCCTCGAAGTACTTCCACATGGGCGGGTAGGGGAAGTTCCCTTCGTCACCAGCCTCGCTCCAACCGATGGCCCCCGCGTAGGCGTGAGGCGGCGTCTGAGCGTCGTCGAAGGGGCAGATCCTCACGAAGTACTTCCCGGGGGGGACCCCCCCGGCGGGGTTGTAGACGAGCCCTTCAGGGGAGAAAAGGGTGTCGGAGCTCGCCACGACGTTGTCCTTGCCGTAGTGCAGCTGAAGGACGATGTCGTCCGTCTGCATGTCCGCCGCGGCGACGACCGTGATGGACCCGGTGCCCGCCTCGACGTCGTACGGCCCCTCGTACTCGCCCTGGCCGCACTTGGCGGGGTCGGGGTCGTAGCTGCCCTGGAAGGACTCTCCCTGGGGCGGTGCTTCCTCCGCCAGGTGGTCCACGGCGTTCCGGCGGACCAGGATCTCGCCGCTTCGAGCGTCGACGAACATCGTGTAGGCGAGGGTCTCCCCATCCTCCACGTCGACGACGTTCACCTCATAGGCGGGCAGCGCCTGGGCGCCGGGGATGGGAAGGGCGGTTAGCCTGGACTGCTGTGGCTGGGCAAGACCATCTACCCCGAAGTAGTCCCATCCCGCGCGCTGCTGCACGGCGGAGATGTCGTCGGTTGAGACGATGAGGCCCACGCTCTCCGCAGCTTTCCTCCAAGCTTGGATGGAGGTCAGCTCTGCAGGAGCGGGAGCGTCGGTTATCCCCGTGATCGAGGAGGAGACGAAACCAACCTTGCCTTTCGTGATCCCGACCGTGATCATGCCGTCCTGAGTAGCGGGGAGGCCGCCGAAGGTCTGACGGAAGATGACGGCGTGACCCGAGCTGCGGGCCATTCGGGAGTCGTTCAGTAGCTGGAGATCGCGGACCGCATCCGCTGAGAGTAAGAACAGGTCGCGGTTCTGGTCTATCCAGCTCCGGGCTGCTTCCACGGCGGTGCCTTGGAGGCCCGTAGCCAGGAAGTCCCCGTACTTGATCAAGGTATGGGGGGTCCCGAACTTGTTCCAGCGGGCGGTGGCCCCCAGGCCCTTCACGATCTGCTTCTGGGCAGCCGTGGGGAGGACCTTTCCGATCCGGGAATCAAGGTCCGTCAGCCCATCCTGGACGTCGGAGGCATTACCCACCCCGATGGCTGCCGGCGGGGAGATCAAGCTCGCCCCTAGTAGGCCGATCGTGATCATCACCGCGATCAGGCGTAACGGATTGCTGCGCGAGCGATTCCTATCCATTCGGTTCCCCTCCTAGCACCCGGTTCCCCCTCTTACGGGAAGTATGGTGTGTTTTTGGCCCTACTGTGCCAAAAACCTGCTTAGGGTGACATTTTTGCCGAGCTTTTTCGTCACGGCCCTGAGGGCCTTGCCGGTTTGACCGTGGGGGCCGGAGACCTTATCCTTCCTGGGCCGCGTCCTTGCGGGGCGCGCCCGCCCGCACGGTGGCGGAGTTGTTTCTAGAGTTGCCCAGAGTTCGGTGAGCTACGGCAGGCCCGGTTGCCCCGGGAACCGCCGCAGTCGGGTTTGATCGCCGAACGAGCCCGTCCCACGATGTTCCGTTTCCCTGAGGAATCGGTGGGCGGTCTCCTAGCGTCGTCGGGAGGACACCCGGATCGCGAGTTCCGCTCGCTGGAGATCCGGCCCCTATCTCCCGCCCAGCGCAGGAAAACGGCTTTGGGTTGCGCCCGCCCCGGCGAGCGCCCCGGAAGCCCATAGAGGTGAGGTGCAGCCACCAGGCTGCGCATGGATGGGCCTAGGCCCGCGACTTACCGGCATGAGCCGGTTGGAGGATTGACTGTGCCGACTGTTCAGCAACTCGTCCGGCAAGGCCGGCAGTCGAAGAAAGAGAAGTCGACGTCGCCGGCCCTCAAGGGCTCGCCGCAGCGGCGCGGTGTTTGCACCCGCGTCTACACGACGACCCCCAAGAAGCCGAACTCCGCTCTTCGGAAGGTAGCTCGCGTCCGCCTCACCTCTGGCATCGAGATCACCGCCTACATCCCTGGGATCGGGCACAACCTTCAGGAGCACTCGATCGTCCTGGTGCGTGGGGGCAGGGTCAAAGACCTCCCCGGCGTTCGCTACAAGGTCATCCGGGCAGCCCTTGACACCTCCGGTGTGAGGGACCGGGTTCAGTCCCGTTCCAAGTACGGGGCCAAGAAGGCAGGTGGTAGCTGATGCCTAGGAAGGGCCCGGCCCCGAGGCGCGAACTGCTGCCCGACCCGATCTACTCCTCGCTCCTCGTGACCCAGGTGCAGAACCGGATCATGACGCGGGGCAAGAAGAGCCTCGCCGAGGGGATCGTGTACGAGGCCCTGGGGAAGGTGGCCGACAAGACCGGCAAGGACCCGCTTCCGACGCTGAAGAAGGCGGTCGACAACATCAAGCCGCTGCTCGAGGTCCGCTCCCGCAGGGTTGGTGGAGCCACCTACCAGGTGCCCGTCGAGGTTGCCTCCAGGCGTGGGGCCACCCTTGCCATCAGGTGGCTCGTGATGTTCTCGCGCAAGCGCAGGGAGCGCAGCATGGCGGACCGTCTCGCCGGCGAGATCCTCGACGCCTCCCGAGGCGCAGGCGCTGCGGTCAAGCGCCGTGAAGACAATCACAAAATGGCCGAGGCGAACACGGC
>JAUJNU010000082.1 GCA_030448085.1 Actinomycetota bacterium
GCGCCGCGGGCAGCCGCTCGGCGCTCGCCGTCTGGGGGGACAGGGCCAGGCGCTTCCGATCTTCGATGCGGAAGAGATCGCCGGAGCCCCCGCCCCCGTGAGTGAGGACGATGGCGGCCCCGGAGACGCAGAAGACCCGAAGGGTGAGAAGCAAAGGCGACCTCGTCGCGTGCCCCGTCAGTTGGTGCTCAACTTCACGCCCGGCACGGGGGATCTAGCGCGTGAGGAGGCGTTCGCCACGCTGGGAGTGAGGCCGGTGAGGGCGCTCGCCGACGGGTCCTGGCTCGTTCGCACGAGGCGTGGTCGCTCACTGGCCGAAGTGCGCCGTGAGGCTCGCAGTGTCGAGACCCTTCGTTACGCGGAGCCCAACTACGTGATGGAGGCGATGGACTACCTCCCCAACGACCCCCGCTTCGGCCTCCTGTGGGGGCTCGAGAACGGGGGGCAGAGCCTCAATGGAACGGCCGGAACGGCAGACGCCGATATAGATGCAGGCGCCGCCTGGGCCCTGCAGAAGGGGTCGATGAACGTCAAGGTCGCTGTGATCGATAGCGGTGTCGCCTACGGCCATCCCGACCTCGCCCCGAATATCTGGGTCAACCCGGGCGAGGCGGGGGCGGCGGCAACGGATGGGGCCGACAACGACGGGAACGGGTACATCGACGACCACCGTGGCTGGGACTGGGTGACCGACACGAACGACCCGCAGGATCCCAACGGGCACGGCAGTCACGTTGCGGGCACGATCGGTGCACGGGGCAACGATGGCATCGGCATCACGGGAGTCAGCTGGCAGGTCTCCCTCATGCCCCTGCGGGCCCTCGATGCGTCCGGCTCCGGCTCGACGGCCGACATCGCCGACGCCATGGCCTATGCCGTGGAGCAGGGGGCTCGTGTGGTGAACCTGAGCCTCGGGGGGGCGGGGGCCTCCACCGCGATGAGAGACGTGATCGACTCTGCTCCGCAGACACTGTTCATCGCGGCCGCTGGGAACGACGGGAGCGACAACGACGCCACGCCCTCGTACCCCTGCAACTTCCCGTCTCCGAACCTCATCTGCGTCGCCGCCTCGACCCAGAGCGACACCCTCGCCTCTTTCTCGAACCACGGCTCGAACAGCGTCGACCTCGCCGCTCCGGGCGTCAACATCCTCAGCACGGTGCCGGGGACGGACGGAGCTTTCGGCCTCTCCTACTTCCACGGGACTTCGATGGCCACCCCTCACGTTGCGGGGGCCGCGGCGCTGTTGCTCGCCGCGGGGCCGGACGCCTCCGCGGCCGAGCTGAGGGACGCACTTCTGGGCGGGGTCGATCGCATCGAGGCCCTTAGCGGCAAGAGCGTGACGGGCGGCCGCCTGAATCTGTGGGGCGCGCTCGCCGGGCTCACGCCTCTGACACCCTCGGCCACTCCTTCCCCGTCGCCTTCGGCCGTGACATCGCCGTCCGCCACCGCCAGCCCCACCCCCTCGGATGCACCTTTGCCCGCGCCGTCGGCCCCTGCGTCACCACTGCCCTCACCCTCGGGTGAGACCGGGGGGGAACCATCGCCCACTCCTTCTGCGAGTACGGGGCCCCTCGATGACCCAGCGGGCCCGGTGACGCAGGAGCCAACACCAGCGGTGACTCCCACTCCGAGCCCTTCCGCTTCGACCCCGGTCACCCCCGTGGAGCACCTGCGGCGGATCACGATGAGGCGCCCGTTGCCCCGCGTCGCCCGTGGCCGGATCGCGGTCCCGGATGGGTTCCAGAGGTGCCGGAGGAGGATGCCGGTGGAGATCTTCCGCAACGGAGCCCGAGTGAAGACGGTCTTCGCCACCACCGAGGGCTATTACCGCACCCGATTGCCGTCGAGGCGCGGGAGGTACTTCGCCCTCACACCTCTGCGGGAGCCATTCGAGAACGTCCTGTGCCTAAAGGCTCGCTCGGATCGAGCATCGACGCCGGTGAGCGACCCCGATCCCACCGATCCCACCGACCCGTCCGATCCCACCGACCCTACGGACTCCACGGACCCGGTCGATCCGACCGAGCCGGTCGGCCCGGGGGAGGACCCTGTGAAGACGTGTTGGGACTACACGCCCGAGGAAACCGAATTCGCCCAGAAGATGAACGAGGCGCGGGCCGCGGCAGGCGTCGCACCCCTCCGGCTCGACCCCGAGCTGTCTCGGGCCGCCCGGGAGCACACGGACGAGATGTATCCGACGGGAACGCTGTATCACTCGACGAGCGAAGAGCTCCGCACCCGCGTGAAGAACTGGCAGCGCCTGGGTGAGAACGTCGGTCTCGGGGCTACCGTAACCACGCTCCACGCGGCCTTCATGAACAGCCCTGCGCACAAGGCGAACATCGTCCTGGGCGGGTACAACCACGTCGGCATCGCCGCCCACCAGACCTCTGAGCGGCTCTGGGTCACGGTCATCTTCCAAGGCGTCGAAGACCCGGAGACCTCCCTGCCGATGCCCTCCTGCTGACACCCCGGGAGGGACTAGTCATATCCGGTCGGTGGAAATAGCTCTCTTCGGCTATTGAGAATCGGACATCCCGCCCCTAAGGTGCCAGAAGGACGAAATCACCTTCAAGGGGGCGTTGATGTTCAAGCGACAGGTTCTGCTGGCGGCCGCGGCGGTGGGCCTGACCTCGCTGGCGGCAGGGATGGCCACTCCGGTGACGGCAGGTCCCTCAGATGACGCCTTCTTCGTACGCACGGGGACAGAGGCTGCCGGCTACCGGGTGCCCGGCGACATGAGGCGAACCACCGGTTTCGAGCTGAAGCCGTATGGGCTTTCCTACCAGCGTTATCAGCAGGTCTTTGGATCCCGCTCGGCCAAGGTGCTGGGGGGGCAGGTCACCCTCCTGCGGAGCGAGGGGGGCGCTGTGAGGCTCGTCGCGGGTTCGCACTACGAAGACGTCTCTGCCACGAGCTCTGTTCGGCTCACTGGGGCCGATGCCAAGGCGGCGACCGAGCGCGAGCTGGGGGCCGAGGGGAACCGGATCAGCGAGCTGCTCATCGATCCCCACACCGGCCGCTACCTCTACAGGGTCGAAACCCAGCTCCCCCATAGCCACTGGTTCCACCTGATAGACGCCGCGAATGGGACGGTGCTCGAGCGGGTTCATGCCACGGAGGCGTGTACGGCTGCATGTGGGTACGGGACGCTCTATGACGACGATCCCTCGGACGTCAAAGACCTCCTAGGGCTCACAACACTCGTCACGACAAGGAAGAGCAGCTCGTACCAGCTGAAAAGCGCCGACGGACGACAGGAGACCAGGGACAACCGCAACCGTTCACGCCTCGGGGCCATCGCCACCGACTCGGACGACCGGTGGGTGACTCTCGGAACTTCCTCCCCGGCGCAGCAGGCGTTGGTCGACGCCCAGTCTTATGCGAGCGTGGCGGACGATTATTGGACGAGCGTCCACGGCTACGACTGGGTCGCGCAGGGACGGCTGTTCAACTCG
>JAUJNU010000083.1 GCA_030448085.1 Actinomycetota bacterium
GGCCCCAGCCGACGGCGCTTCCGCCTGCAGCCTCCCTGAGGTTCTGGATGTCGTCGTCGTTACGGTCGGCCCAGGCCACCATGTGAGGTGTGCCGCCCCGGGGCGAAAAAACCTGGAAGGTAAAGGTGCCCTTGTCCGAGGTGCCGCCGGAAGGGGTCGACTCGATGTGCTTGACGTCATCCCGCAAGGGGTCGTTGTGTTCCCCCTGGTCGGCGATGGCATCCTTCGAAGGCGCGAATCCCCTGCAGTCATGCCCTCGCTCGGTCCTGTGAGAGTCGTTGGGGGCCTGAGCGGTGCTGCTGCTGTCGAAGGGGCCCTGACCGAACCTCGTTCCATCCGAAGGCCCCGAAGCGTGAACGTCGACGTTGGCTCCCGGGATCGGTCGCGCATTCTGGTCCAGCACAGTGACCGTCACCAGGTCCGAGCACTTTTCGCCCACGTCTGCCTTCTCGACCTTCTGCTCATCGGGAGAGAGGTTCACGGATCCGGCGACCTGTAGGTATGGGGCCACCCGCTCGACATCTGAGGCTTGGTCGAACTCCGCCGACCTCTCCTCGCCCGGGCTGCTGTTGGCGATCGCACCTATGGCCGTGACGTCCCTACGGCCGTGACGGTCGCGAAGGACGCACTTCACGCCTTCTTCCGCAGCAGCCTTCTTGGCGCTGGCGCATCCGAACCACCTGGGCTCTTTCCCGGGGGTGGCGGTGGAGTACAGGAACTGCACGAATGTCGTCTCTTCGCTCGAGACCGCCTTCAAGATGCCGGCCCAGGGCCGATCACCCTGCCTGTAGAACCCGACGGGCCCGCCGTCACGCACTTCTTCGCCCTCCACCATCCGCACCCCTGGAATGATCAGGTCGACCGTAGGGGCGTCATCAGACTCACCGCCCGGGAAACCCTGCTCAACGGTTACCAACTCGGTGTCGGTGTCGAGCTCGGAATCTGCTGCCTCCAGGTAGGCCCTCAGCTCTTGCGCCCCGTTCTCGACGGTGTCCGGGAAGTTGAACTCCGCCTCGAAAGTGTCGGGGAACTGCTCGCTCCGGGTAGCCGTGACCCTGGCTGGGGGGAGCACCAGACTGCTGTCGATCTCGAAGCGGACTTCGGCGTCCTCGGGCGCGTTCTTCACCCAGGCGCTGAGACGGTAGGTGGAGTCCTCCGGAGTAGCCCGGTCGGAGAGGACGGGGCGGTTCTCGTCCGTCTCGGAGTCCGAGGTCTTGTCGATCGGGTTCAGGATCTCGATCCGCGGAGCCTCCTCGGCCGGTGGCGTCTGAGCCTCGGCGACGGGCGCGTCGAGCAGGGCAGCGGTCAGAGCGAGCGCAACTAGGGCCGCGGCGGAGGCCTTGAGCCTTCCACTGATGCGAGTGGGTGCGAAGCGTGTCAACTGACCTCCCAACGCGGCGCGAGCAACGAAACGATCAACCCCTCGTCCTCAGGTTCGACGCGCGGGAGGCCGTCCCTGCGAGGCCCGAACGGCGTGCGGGTGTGGAGAGGTTAGGAAGCCCGGCGGGCGCGAGCCCGTCGTCTCTTCAGAGAGGCTCTCTCCTTGGCGGTCAATCCGCCCCAGATGCCGTACTTCTGATTGGTCTCCATCGCGAACTCCAGGCAGGGCTCGAGAACCGGGCAGGTCTTGCAGATGGATTTGGCCCTCTGCTCCCGAGTTTGCTTCTCGAGCTCGGACTCGCCCTCGTCGCCGAAGAAAACGATGTTGTCATAGCCCCGACAGAGCGCTTCGTCCTGCCAGTCCACCTTGTCGATGGTGTCCGCTAAGGACACGGATAATCCCTCCTCGTGCAGAAGATCGAGCCTCGGGTCGAAGCTCTGATGGGCCAAGATCTATCTTCATGGCCCCTCGGACGTTCCAACGCTGTGTCGCCCGCCCTCATTCCGGTTGGCCTTTTCAGCGGGGGCACGCCCAGAACCCCAAGACTGCCCCATGAATCCGATTTTTACAAGGGCTTCGTGAAAAATTTCACAAAGTAGGCACCGCGAGGGACCCGCCTACCTCGGGGCAGCCTCAACCGGGGTCACTCCCCGGAAAGCCCCGCCGCTCCGGAGCGGAACCATTCGACCGTGGCCGCCACGGACACGTCCCAAGGGGCCTCGGGGCTCCATCCGATCACTTCGGCGGCTGCCGAGATGTCGGCATGCGACTTCCTGACGTCCCCCGGGCGGGGAGGGAGGTACACCGGGTCGACCCACACCCCCACCCGATCGGACACCGCCCGCAGCACCTCGTTGACGGTCCGGGGGTGCCCGCCCCCGATGTTCAGCACGGCCCCCCCGGCCTCCTCCCCGGCCTCCGCCGCCATCAGGTTCGCCCTGACTACGTCCCCCACGTAGGAGAAGTCCCTCGACTGTTCCCCGTCGCCGTAGATCTGGGGCGGCCCGCCTTCGAGGAGTGCGGAGATGAAACGGGGGAAGACGGCGGCGTAGCGGGAGTTCGGGTCCTGGCCCGGCCCGAAGACGTTGAAGTACCGGAGCGAGACGGTCGACAGCCCCTTTATCGATGCCCACACCCTGCAGTAGTGCTCGCCCGTCAGCTTGCTGACGGCGTATGGAGACATCGGCCTCGGGGGAAGTGTCTCCTTGTTGACGACGCCACCCGTGTCGCCGTAGGCGCTGGAGCTCGAGGCGTAAACGACCCTCCTGACGCCGGCATCTACGGAGGCCGCTAGAACGTTGAGGGTGCCGGTCACGTTGCAGTCATTCGTCGTTTGCGGGTCTTCGATCGACCGGGGGACGCTCCCGAGCGCGCCCTGATGGAAGACAACCTCTGCGCCCTCGCATGCTGCAGCCACCGCGGCAGCGTCGCGTAGATCACCCGTTATCAGCTCTGCCTCCGGCGGGACGTTGCGCTCGAAGCCCGTGGAGAGGTTGTCGAAGACGCGCACCGAGTGGCCACCGGCGATCAGCTCGCGCGCTATCTCCGACCCGATGAACCCCGCACCTCCGGTGACCAACGCTTCCATCTCCATCGGACGCGCGCTAGAGGCGCGTGACGTTGCCGCCTTTCCGGTGCAGAGCGTTGCAGCAATCGAGGATCGAACCAGCCTCTTTGACCAAGAGCTCCCAGTCCACGCCGGTCTGCGGCACGAAGATGACGACGAGGTCGTGGGAAGACAACGTGGCCTCATCTAGCGGCAAGGAGGCCACCCGTGCCCCTCCCAGCTCCACCTCCGGCACGAGCGGGTCGTGGTAGGCCACCTCGGCCCCTCGCTTCGTAAGCAGCGAGAGGATGTTCACGCCCGGGGACTCCCTCGTGTCCTCGGTGCCCCCCTGGTAGGCGACGCCGATCCCGAGGATGCGGGCGTTCCTGATCGAGTTGACTAGGTCGTTAAGGAGCAGCCCGAACCAATCGATGACGTCCCTCGGCAACAATGAGGTCTGCGCCTCAGCAATCACGACGCACGGGGCGAC
>JAUJNU010000006.1 GCA_030448085.1 Actinomycetota bacterium
GTCATGACAGCATAGGTACCAACGACCTCTGCAAGGCCGAGATCGAGCACGAATGTGAAGGGGATCCGTACCTCCACTAGCTTGGAGGTCGTCAGCGGGAGCTAGCCGGGCCGCAGGAGACAGAGGTCGGCCTGACCCGCGGCCACGATCGTGTTGACCCTGTCGAGCGAGCTGATGTCCCCTGTCGCGATGGTTGCTACGCCTGCCTCGTTCCTTATCCGATCCGCGTAATGCGTGAGGAAGTAAGGGTCGTACCGGGGGGCGGAGGCGGCGACCGTCTGCCCCGCCACGACCCGGATGAGGTCACAGCCTCGGTCGCGCAAAGCCACGGCCAATGCGACCGCGTCGGCAAGTCGTAACCCCCCTCGGGCCCAGTCGGTCGCCGACAGAGCCACCGCCGCCGGGAGGGGGCGCGGCCACGCCTCTCGTACCGTGTCGAAAACGAGGAGGGGGAAGCGAGCTCGGTTGTCCCAGGAGCCCCCATAGGGATCTTCCCGTCTGTTCGTGAGGGGCGAGAGGAAGCTGGCGAGGAGGTAGCCGAAGGCAAGGTTCAGCTCGACCATGTCGAAGCCTGCCGCCAAAGCCCTCCTGGTGGCAGAACGGTGAGCCTCGAGCACCTGAACCAAGCCGGCTTCGTCAAGAGTGGCGGCGGTGGGGCTGGCGGCCGAGTAGGTCTGCTCCGAAGCTGCGACGGGGAGCCAACCTTCGTCCGGCCCGAGCGCCACGTCTGTGAACCGGTGCCGGCTACGGGTGGATCCGCGAGGCCCCGAGTGGTTGAGGGTGACGGCGAGGATCGAGTTCGACTGCCTGCGCGTCGCTTCGACCTCGCTCCGCCAAGCCTCCTCGTGCTCGTCGGAGTAGAGGCCGGGACATCCCCGCGTGATCCGGCCCTCGGGAGCGACCGCGACGGGCCCGGAGAAGAGCACACCTGCGCCGCTTGACGTGAGCCCACGGAGAGACCCGGGGGCCGGGAGCCCGTCGCTAGCGTCGTAGGTGAGCCCGGCTGACACGCAGGCTCGGTTCGGCGCCTCTAGGCTCCCGAGCTTCACGGGGTGGAAAGCCGGAGGCGTGGCGATCATGCTCTCGACCCCGGCGAACCAACGGTCGACCGCCGATACGAAGCCGGCGTCGCTCACCCGAAGGTCGTCGTAATCGATCCGTCCGCTCCGCGCCATCAGGTGGAACGCGAACTGGAGGGGCTCCATGTGCTGGTAGTGACGGGTGCTCTCGAAGAACGTCTGGCTCTGCCGGGCGGCCTCCTGCAGACGCTCCACCCGGGGCTTGCGCTCGAGTTGGTAGTCGGCGAGGGCACGCGGCAGGTCCGTGCGCCGCCCGAGGGCTTGAACCAGGGCGATCGAGTCTTCCATCGCCATCTTCGTCCCGGAGCCGATCGAGAAGTGCGCCGTGTGGGCGGCATCCCCCAGAAGCACGGCGTTGCCGTGATGCCATCTCTTGTTCTTCAGCGTTACGAACCGGATCCACTTCGATGCGTTCGAGACCAGTGCGCGTCCGCCCAGGTCGAGGGCGAACATCTCCTCGCAGTAGGAGATGCTCTGCTGCTCGTCTGCCGCGTCCAGGCCGGCGGCGCGCCACGCCCCCTCGTCGCACTCGACGATGAACGTGCTCCTGTCGCCGTCGTAGGGATAGGCGTGCGCCTGGAAGAGCCCATCCGCGTTGCTGCGGAACGCGACCGTGAAGGAGTCGAAGACGCGGTCGGTCCCGAACCAGATGTAGCGGGAGGAGCCTTCCTCGGAGCGGGGACGGAAGGAGCCGGCTCCGGCGTCCCGGATCGTGCTCCTGACGCCGTCCGCTGCGACGACGAGGTCGTACTCGCTCAGCTCGCCCGGGGATGTGAGCTCCCGCTCGAACTCGATATTCACTCCGAGCTCGATGCATCTCTCCGTGAGGATCCCCAGCAGGGTTCTGCGGGCGATCCCCGAGAAGACCTGGCCCCCGCAACGGATCACCTCGTCCCGGTACCTGATGTCGATGGCGTCCCAGATGATGAACCTGTCGGTGATCCTGGTATAGGTGGGGAGGTCGGCTTCGCGGAACAGGCAAGGGTCGGTCCGAGAAGACCACGCCCCAGCCGTAGGTCGCCCCGGCGGGGTTCTTCTCGATCACCACCACCTCGGCCTCGACGAGGACTTCTTGGCGAGGAGAGAAGTAGAGCTTGGCCAGCGGCCTTCCACTACGGCGATCTTCATATGGCCTGCCGCGATCGCGCTCAAGCGTTCACCTGATCGAGGTCGCTACCGCCGGCAGAAGGACAGCTCGTCGCAGCCAGCCTCGGCGTATCCCCGGTCATCTGGGCGACGCAGGGTCGCCAACGCCACCCTCCAACGATGCATCCATGAAGAGTGATGAATGCATGAAAGTAGTCGCCCCGCATGCCGTCGCAGCCGCTCGATCATGGCTTCGTCTCGAGGGGCGAAGTAGCCTTGGGCCCAGAGGAGCGTATCACGGGTCGGCCGGAGTCGGACCGCGAGTGCGTCTTCGAGGCGGCCTGCTCGAAGTTCCTGACGGGACCCCCGCCGTACGCATGTGGAAATCAACAGGCCAATCGGAGGGGCTGCCGTCCTCGATCCTCCAACGAGGAGCGGAGGGCTGGCCGCCCTCCTCCCAACAACCGCAGTCAAGGAGCCAACGGGTCCCCGCCCTGCCATGAGTGGGGATGCCGGCGGAACAGCCGTCCTGGCTGACACCGACCCTGGCCAGCACCGTCGATCATTGGAAGGTCAAGGTCGCGGCAGCCTCTTCTGCCAGCAGGTTGGTGTGGCGCGGGGCCAAGTCCACGGCCATCGTCGCCAGTCGGATCTTGGAAGTGACGCTGCCGGCGAGAGCGAGTGTCGAAGGGGCTCATGCGCGTCGTACAGGGGACGGTCCCACGGCCCCGAGGCTCGAGAACCCCGAATCCTCGGCTCCTTGGAGCCCAGGCCAGCAGCCTGGCCGCGGTGCCGGGCACCCTCCTCGGAAGACCTCATCCCCTCCAATTCCGCCCTTGTCCGTCTCAGTCGTGAGGCAACGGTATTTCATCGACCACCCGAGCCCCCTCGGCCTTCCTTCCAGTTAGCGTTGCGGATGCCCCCTCGGATCACCTGGAAACACCTCGGTGGACGCTCTGCTCGGTGACGAGGAGAAGATGATCCTGACACCTCGCGACGCTGTCGAAGATCTTGGTGCTGCGCTAGGATCGAAGTGGTTCGAGGTGGGGGATTCCCTCGAGCCTGGCACAGGAACTCGGCTCTCTAGGTCTCTCGGGATGCACCTCACCAGCTACAGTGCGCCGGGACCAACGCGATCAGCTACTGTTGGCGTGCCTGTTTCGAGCGGTGGCAAGCAAGACCGGGCTGACCGCGGTCAGAACCCTCGCCATGTTCCCGATCTGGAAGTACGGCTGGAAACCGGCAGGAATGGCTGCCGGGTATTGGCAGCTGGTGAGAACGATCGGCTGCTTCGACCTGGCGGAGCGGACACGGCAACGGCCAACCACCATGGCCACGACCGCCGTCGCAATGCGTAACGAACTGCGATCTTGAACAGGAACAAGATGTGGATCACCAGCGGCAGGATCTCCGACGTGGCAGTCGTAGGCGAGGGCGGAGGAGGTCCTGGTTTCATCGTGCCTCGAGAAGCGCAGCTTCTACGAGGACATCACGCGGCAACTGCGGAGAGCATCAATCTTTCTCCGAGCTGAGTCCTCGACGGTGCAGGCTTCGGAGGCTGCCTTCAGGTGTGACAGGGATGCGGGTCCCCTGTCGTGCGCCAACGAGGCGCGGTTCGTATCGTGCTGGGGTGCGATGGGCAGCCGCTCTGCTACTCAGGCCAACACCAGACCTTGGGGCCAGGAACAGTTCGGTGACCCATCGGACGGTTCCGTGACGCAGGAGAAGCTCGTCAACATGCTCGTCGGAAGGCTAGAGCAAGGAACGCTGGTGGCTCTCCCTCAGGCGGCTTCAAGGATGCCGGCACGATCCGCCCGGAGCAGGTGAGCCTCGGCAAGCTGAACAACGTTCGAGAGGCTCTCGCTATCGCTCGTGAGGCGCGCTCCGTGCTGGGAGCGAATGGGATCACCCTCGAGTACCCCGTCATCAGGCACATGAACAATCTCGAGTCGGTCCTCACCTACGAGGGGACGAGCGAGATCCACACCCTCGTCCTCGGCGAAGCGATCACCGGGCTGGCGGCCTACCGCTGATGCCTTTCCAGGGCTCCTCGTCGCCACAGGGAGATTGGCCGCACTTCGGCTTCTCGGTGACCGACGGGGTCGCGACGGTCACGTTCGACAGGCCCGAGAAGCTCAACGCTCTTACTTTCGATTCCTACGCCGACCTGCGGGACCTTTTACGGGAGTTGCCGCAGAGGGACGATGTGCGGGTGTTGGTCGTGACCGGCAGGGGGCGTGGGTTCTGCTCCGGCGGAGACGTGCACGAGATCATCGGTGAGCTCTTGAAGTTGGGGGCGAAGGACCTTTTGGGTTTCACGCGTATGACCGGCGCCGTCGTGCAGGCCATGAGGGAATGTCCGATCCCCATAATCGCGTCGGTCAACGGGATCGCCGCGGGCGCGGGGTCCGTGATCGCCCTCGCGGCCGACTTCCGCGTCCTCGCCTCCTCGGCGAAGCTCGCGTTCCTTTTCACGAAGGTGGGGCTGGCCGGAGCCGACATGGGGGCGGCCTACCTCCTCCCGCGCATGGTGGGTCTGTCCCAGGCGACGGAGCTGCTGATCCTGGGGGATTCCCTCGACGCCCAGGCGTGCTCGAGGCTCGGCCTCGCCTACGCCGTGGTCGAGGACCCCGAGCTGGGTCCCGCGACGATGGCGCTTGCCAGCCGGCTCGCGTCGGGGCCATCTCTCGCGTACGGGAGCACCAAGGCGCTGCTTAGCCGGGAGCTGGACATGGACCTGTCGGGATCCATCGAGCTGGAGGCGATGACGCAGGCTCTGCTCATGACCGGCGAGGACCACGCCGAGTTCTATCGGGCTTTCACCGAGGGCAGGAAGCCGGAGTGGAAAGGCAGGTGACGAGCCCGCACCAGATCGTGAACCCGGCCTCTCTCGCGGCCCCCGTGGGGTTCTCGCATGCCGTCGTGGCCGCGCCCGGGCGCGTGGTCTACCTGGGAGGACAGGCCGCCCACGACGCTGAGGGGAGCATCGTGGGGGCCGGTGTCACCGAGCAATTCGAGCAGGCGGCGCGGAACGTTCTCGTTACCCTCGAGGCTGTGGGCGGTAAGGCCGAGCACATCGTGTCGATGCAGATCTTCGTGACGGAAGTGGACGCCTACCGTTCCTCGCTGAAGGAGATCGGGGCCGCTTACCGTGCCGTGTTCGGCCGCCACTTCCCGGCGACTGCTCTCTTTGGTGTGAGCGAGCTCATGGACCCGGCCGCGAAGATAGAGCTCGTCTGCACCGCAGTGATCCCTTAGCGATACAGTTCTCTCGCGATGATCTCGCGCTGGATCTCGGAGGTCCCTTCGTAGATCCGTGTGCCCCTCACCTCCCGGTAGAGGTGCTCGAGCAGATGCCCTTTCTGGAGCCCCTGGGCACCGTGGATCTGCAGGGCCGAGTCGACCACGAACTGGGCCGTCTCCGTCGCGTAGAGCTTCGCGATCGCCGACGCCTTCGTTACCCGTTCACCCAGGTCGTAGGTGCCCGCCGCTTCGTAGACGAGGAGCCTGGCGGCCTTCGTCCGGGCCGCCATCTCGGCGAGCAGGTGCGAGACGGCTTGGAAGGAACGCAGGGGCTGCCCGAAGGACTCGCGCCCCGCGGCGAACGCTGCGGCGGCGTCGAGCGCGGCCTGCGCCATCCCCACGGCGAGCGCGCCGACGCTCGGGCGGAAGAGGTCGAGCGTGCGCATCGCAACGCTGAACCCCGCATCGGGCTCACCGAGCACGTGGGTCTCGGGGACGAAAGCCTCGTTCAGCTGGAGGCTCCCGATCGCGTGGGGAGCCAGGAGCTCGAGTGGCTGGCCGCTCAGCCCATCGGTCGAGGCCGGGACGGCGAATGCCGTCACGCCGCGGGCTCCGGCCCCCTCGGTCGTGCGAGCGAAGATCGTATAGATGTCTGCGTCCGGGGCATTCGAGATCCACTTCTTGTGCCCGCTGAGCAGGTACCCACCTTCCACCCGGAGCGCTCGCATGGCGAGCCGGCCGGCATCGCTTCCTGCCTCCGGCTCGGTGAGCGCGAAAGCGGCCACCGACTCGCCCGCGGCCACGCGCGGGATCCACTCTTTCTGGATCTCTTCGCTCCCCGCTTGGAGGATGGGGTAAGCACCGAGACCTTGCAGCGCCAGCGCCGTCTCTGCCTCTGTCGATCCCTGGGCCAGTCCCTCCCTCAGCAAACAGAGGACGGCGGCCGAGGCTTGCACCGGAGCCCTTCCGCCCAGGTTCTCAGGGAAGATCCGGGGAAGGATCCCGTGCTCCGCCAGCGCTCTCAGGAGAGGACGGTTGACCCGGCCATGGGGGCCGGATCGAACGAGTGGCGCGAGATGCTCCTGCGCCAGCCCTTTCGACGAGGCGAGCAGGTCACGCGCCTCGGCGCTCATCTGCACCGGGAGGTCCAAGGTCCCCATAGCTCCAGACGGTACTCGTATTACGCTGGCGGAGCAGGACCCAGACGCGGGTCCTAGGGCAAGGGGGGACGATGTCTGATTCGCCTTACTGGAACCCACGCCACGAGACGATGCCCCGCGCTGGCATCGCGGCTCTGCAGCTGCGGAAGTTGCAGAACCTTCTTGCCTGGACCGAGGAGAAGGTCCCGTTCCACGGGAAAAGGTTCGCCGACGCGGGGGTCGACACACGCGCCGTCGGGTCGTTGGAAGACCTCAGCCGGCTTCCCTTCATGACGAGGGAGGAGTGGATGCAGGCGCAGCTCGAGGAGCCTCCTTACGGTCCCATCCTGGCCGCCCCGCAGGAGACGGCGATCCGTTACCACCTGACGTCTGGAACCACCGGCAAGACCCCTATCCGGGTGCTGGACTCGATGAAGGACTGGGAGTGGATCGCGGAGATGTGGTGCTACGGCTTCTGGGGCTTCGGGATCCGCCCGTCGGACGTCGTGTTCTTCGCATTCAGCTACGGCACCTTCGTCGGGTTCTGGGGGGCGCACTACGCGTGCGAGAAGATCGGCTGCCTCGTCCTTCCCGGAGGGAACATGACAACAGAGGCACGCGTCAAGCAGATCTTCGACATGGGCGCCACCGTCGTCTGCTCCACTCCGACGTACGCCCTACGGATGGCTCAAGAGGCACGCAACATGGGCCTCAACCTGGTGAACGGGCCGGTGGATAAGGTCATCCTCTCGGGCGAGCCGGCCGGTTCCATCCCCGCGAGCAAGAAGCTCATCGAGGACCAATGGGGTGCCAAGGCCGGCGACACGGCAGGGATGACCGAGCTCGGCACGATCATGATGTTCGAGTGCGAGCATCAACCCGGCGGCGCACACATCATCGAGGATCATTACATCGAAGAGGTGATCGACCCCGAGTCCGGCGAGCCGGTCGGCTACGGGGAGCCGGGAGAGCGCGTGGTCACTTCTTTCGGCCGGGGCTTCATCCCGGTCATCCGCTACCGCACGAGGGACCTGGTGGTGAAGGTCCCCGGGAGCACCTGCGGTTGCGGGCGCACCTTCGACATCTACGAGGGGGGCCTGCGCGGGCGGGTCGACGACATGAAACTGGTGCGAGGGACGAACGTCTACCCCCGGGCGGTCGAGGCGATCGTGCGGGAGCACGAGGCGGTTGACGAGTTCCAGATCCATCTCTACACCAAGGACGGCATCCGGGACGAGATCGAGGTGCTGGTCGAGATACCGCAGCCGAGCGAGTCGGACGCGGCGATGCTGGAGACCCTCGCGAAGGAGCTGGCCGAGGCACATGAGGGGCTGAGGTTCGACGTCCGTCGGGTGGCGGACAACTCGCTTCCCCGCTTCGAGCTGAAGGCGAAGAGAGTGCTCGACGAGCGGGAGATCGCCGGTGGGGCTGGAGAGAGGAAGAACGCATGAGCGATGCGGGACTCAGCGCGGCTCAGGCCGAGCTGGTCGAGTGTTACAGGGTGCTGGCCGCCGTCCTCGCAGAGCACGGGGACGAGCTGGCTCCTTTCGAGGAGAGGAACGCGCTCAAAGCGCTGGCAGCACTGTGGCAGGTGACCAACGGCCTAGATCTTGACCCCGGTCAGCTGTACCACCTGGGGGCCTGAGCCGTTCCCTCGGTCAGGCGGAGTAGACCTCGCAACTGACGAGGGCGTAGGAGGGGATAGGGCTCTCTTTCTCGGCCCTGCAGGTCAGGCGGTAGGTGTCGGTGCTCAGCCTGGTCTTCACGACGACCTTTGCTGCGCGTCCTTCGCTCAGCTCGAAGCGAGCCGTCATGACCGGCTCCTCCGGGTTCCGCACGAAGCTCTCGAGGCCCACCGCTTCCACTTCCACCTCTCCCAGATCCCGGCGTAGGAAGTACTCCGCGGCTTGGACGTCGAATGGGTAGGCCGACCGCCCTCTGTAGTGCGGCAGTGGTATCCGGCCCCCGTCGAGCTCCCGCAGGATGTCGAGCGTCTGCCCCGGCAGCACGTGCCCGAGGTAGAGGCCGTAGGGGAAGGCAACGACGTTCGCGGCGAACCGGTCGCCGCCGATGTGCGAGCACTCCCATGCCCTCTCCTCGTACGCGGAGCAGGCGATCCTCGAGACTTGATTGCCCCGCACCGAGCAGCAGGCGTCGTGACGCCCGTGGGTGCAAACCAGGAACATCGGCCCGCTCACGTCTTCGGCTCCCGCTATGCGAGCGCCTGTTGCGAGCGGCGTCAGGTCGAGGTCCAGGATCTCGGTGACGTCGTCGACCTGGCTGTGTTGCAGCCAATGGCCGTCGGAAGATGTGTTTGCGAAATAGACGTGCCGGGACCCCGTAGAGAACCTAGCTCCCCGGCGGATCAGGATGACGCGGACGCCGAGATGGCGGACCTTGGCCCTCAGCGCGGGGCCGAACGCCTGGGGCAGGCGGCTTTCGAGAAGCGCATCGCGCCCCCACCCTCCGGGCTGCTCGATGAAGAGCCACCTCTTCACGTGGGAGGCGGTGCCGTAGATGGGCTCGTTCCGCTCGATCGCGGCGTCCGCGCAACGCACGGTGCTAGGAGTCAAGGACGGCCTCGAGCAACCCCTCTCGGATCAGCCTGCGGGTGAGGACGACGCAGCTGGTCGGGTCGAGCCAGGCCTCGAGCTCGCCGACCACGAAGGATGACCTGCCGGCGACGAACGACATCGGTTCCGCAGCCGTCTCGGGCATGATGAGCTCCCGGTCGGCGAGGAGAACCCTCACGCCAGTCGCGTCGGCTCTGAGGATGCAGACGCTGCCTTTCCTGCGCCTCGCCTCGGAGCCGGGGCCGAGCTGGTCGAGCTTGCGGAGCTGTTCCAGCTGACCGGCTGCGGTGGTACCGGCGGATCTCGTCAGCCGGCGCGTGAGCCGCCAGGCAAGCTCTGCTCGGTCCGCCTTGTCCAGCCAGTTCCTCAGATCCTCGATGTGGGCGTCGACGAGAGCCTCGACCTGCCCCGGCTCGGCGGCGGGGTGGAGCGGAAGCCGCTCTGCGAAATGAGGCGCCTCGCCCGCCATCTTGAAGATCTCGTCGAGGACGTCTGCAGAGTCGTGGGTAAGGATGCCGACCGTGAGGTGCGCGGAATCCCCGGAGGCGGTGGCGGCCGAGTGTGGGAAGCCTGCCGGTATGTAGAGGCAGTCTCCGGCTTCGAGCTTGGCCTCCAAGAGGACCTCGTCCGGGTTCGAGTCGCTCTGGACGGACCAATGCTTGGCCCCCGCGATCTGCAGAACGAGGACGTCATGCTCGTCTGAGTGCACCGCGAAGCCTTGGGATCCTGGGGGGGTGATGTACGCGTTCACCTGGACGCGGTGGCCAAGCTCCAGCTCGAGCTCCCGGCAGAAGATCGCGAGCGGCTTCCAATACCGGTGGAGGCCCTCGAGGATGATGGTGGCCCCTTCCTCGTAGAGCTCGAAGACCCGCACGGGGTCGGCCGGCGCCTCGGGGCCTCGACCACGTTTGCCATCACCCTTGGTGAACGCGGTCGGGGGAAGTGTCTTTCCGTCCTTGACCATCCGCAGGTTCGCGAGCCGAATGCCGAGTGACGTGATGATGAGGTCGAAGTCGGCGAGGGACGCGAGGCTCTCGAAGGAGCCGGCCGGCCCGGTCTGAAGATACGGGCTTCGTGCCCAGTGGCGATCGAGGAAAGACTCCGCGTCTCCGACGCAGCGCGCCAGAGCGCCCATGTCAGTGCCTGCCCGGCGGTGTGGTGCTACTTGTCCTGCGTGTCGGAATCGGAGTCCGTGGTGTCCGAGTCGTCGCCGTCGGCGTCGGTGCCGTCCGGGTCTGCGTTCATGGCAGCCCCCGCGCCTATGCCGTTCCTACGCCAGGTCGTCTTGATCTCGTCGTCGCTGATGCTCTTCTGAGCCTTGATGTCGGCCATGTCAGTCTTCCTTCCGAAGAGGGTTCTTCACGTGCCGTCGACACTATCCCAAGCCTCCAGCGAGGTGCCCGCGCAGGAGCTCGCGGTCGGGCGCCTCGCCGCTATTTAGGATGCCGCCGTGCAGCAAGATACAAGCGGCAAAGCTCTCATAGAGGCGCGCGCCCACAGCAAGAGGTTCTGTGAGATGACGGCGGTCGACGCCGTCGATTTCCAGGTGAAGCGGGGCGAGGCGTTCGGGTTACTCGGCCCGAACGGCGCCGGCACGACCTCCACGATGCGTATGATCGGCTGCAGCTCCCCGCCATGTGGGGGGTCACTCCGCGTCATCGGGATGGACACGTTGTCCGATCCTTCGGCCATCAAGGCTCGTATCGGGGTCGTGCCCCAGGTCGACAATCTCGACATCGAGCTGACGGTGCGGGAGAACCTCGAGATGTACTCCCGGTACTTCGACGTCCCCCGGGCCGAATCCGGTGCCCGGATCGAGGAGCTCCTGGAGTTCGTCCAGCTCACCGAGAAGGCCGAAAGCAAGGTGGAGCCGCTGTCGGGAGGGATGAAGCGCAGACTGACGATAGCGAGGGCGCTCATCAACAACCCCGAGTTGTTGCTGTTCGACGAGCCCACGACCGGTCTCGACCCGCAAGCACGTCATCTCGTATGGGATCGTCTTTACCGCCTGAAGCGGAGGGGGGTGACCCTCGTAATCACGACCCACTACATGGATGAGGCCGAGCAACTTTGTGACCGGCTGGTCGTGATGGACAAGGCGAAGATCGTCGCGGAGGGGTCACCGCCCGACCTCATCTCCCGCTACAGCACCCGGGAGGTGCTCGAGCTGCGCCTGCCGGATGAGGAGCGGGGGAGCCTGGCGGCGGCGGCCGACGGCCTCACCGAGCGGATCGAATGGCTGCCCGACAGGGTGCTCCTCTACACGGGGGCCGGCGAGGCGACGCTGCAGTCGATCCGCGAGGCGGGGGTCGAGACCATCAGCGCCCTGGTGAGAAGGGCCGGCCTCGAGGACGTGTTCTTGACCATTACCGGCCGATCGCTCATCGAGTGAACTCGACAAAGGTCGTTCGACGGAACGCGCTCGTCGCGCGCCGGGCGTGGAGGGCTTCGTTCTTCCTCTCGGTTCTATCGCCGGTCATGTTCCTCTCCGCGATGGGCTTCGGCTTGGGCTCGCTGATCGACGAGCGGGACGCGTTCGGAGGTGCCGAGTACTTCGCCTTTTTCGCCACGGGGATGCTGGCCGCGAGCTGCATGCAGTCGGGGTTCTTCAGCGCCACCTATCCCGTGATGAGCAAGATCGTGTGGCAGCGCAACTATGAGGCCATGCTTACCTCCCCCTTGTCGGTGAGGGACATCTTCTTCGGCGAGATGACCTGGGTCGGGGTGAGCCTGGCTCAGCTCTCGATCCCCTTCTTCGGGATCATGGCCCTGGTCGGCGTCTTCGACTCTGTGACCGCGGTTCTGGCCATCCCGGTGGGCATCCTGTTGGGTCTCAGCTGCGCCTCGGTCGTCATGGCTCTGACGGCCATGCTCCAGACCGACGAGGCCTACACGTGGCTGTTCAGGTTCATCGTGACCCCTCTCTTCTTGTTGTCGGGGACGTTCTTCCCGATCGATGAGCTTCCGGCATGGGGCCGGGCGCTGGCGCGATTGACGCCGCTGTTCCATGGTGTCGAGCTCGTGCGCCAGCTGACCATCTACGACCTCGATCCTTCGGCGCTGTGGCATCTCGGTTACCTGGTGGCGCTGCTTGGGGTCGGCCTCTTCCTAGGGCTTCGCAACTTCCAGAAGCGGCTGGTCTTCTGATGGCCGTTCAAGCTCAGGTCTATCCGCGGTCCTCGTTCCATCGCGCCGTCAAGCTGGTGCGTCGGAACATCCTTGCCTACAAGCATCATTGGATCGCTCTGGTGAGCGGGTTCTTCGAGCCTGTCTTCTACCTGACCGCCGTCGGCTTCGGCGTGGGCCAGTTCATCGAAGGTGTGCCCTATGAAGGTCAGGTTCTCGACTACGCATCTTTCCTCGCCCCGGGCATGCTGGCGGCGTCAACCTTGAACGGAGCGCTGTTCGACGGGTTCTTCAGCCCCTTCTTCAAGTTGAACTGGATGAAGACGTACGACGGCATCATCACTACGCCGGTCAACATCCCGGACATCGCTATCGGAGAGATGATGTGGGCACTCATCCGCGGCACGATCTACGGAGCGGGGTTCCTTCTCGTCATGCTCGCCTTCGGGCTCGTCCACTCGCCGTGGGCGCTGCTGGCATTGCCGGCCGTGATGCTGTCGGGCGGAGCCCTGGCGGCAGGGGCGATGATCCTCACAGGGGTGACCAAGGAGATCTCCTCTCTCGAGAAGGTTCTGACGCTCGTCGTGTTCCCGCTGTTCCTGTTCTCGGGCACGTTCTACCCGGTCAGCGTGTATCCGGGGTTCGTCCGCCCGATCGTGCATGCGACGCCCCTGTTCCACTCCGCCTCCCTGCTGCGCGCTCTCACTACCGGGTTGGTGCATCCGGGCACCTTGTGGCACGTTGCGTACCTGGTCGGGATGTTCATCGTGTGCAGCGCGATGGCGATAAGGCTGATGAGGAGAAGGCTCGTTTCGTAGGAGGGGGCGCACACTGACCAGAGGTTGCCCGCGAGGGGTAGTCCTTCTCCTCCTCGCGCTCGCCGGTTGCAGCCCGGGGGAGGCTCCCGCCCAAAAACAGGTCCCCGCCCCCCCCGCCACGCCTCCCGCGGAGCCCGCCCCTATCGGCCACGGCTACTTCGACAACGGCGGACGCTGCGCCGCCGACGGCCCCACGGAGGTCAGCGGCTCCGGTTGTCTTTCCTTCGTCGAGGGGGACCTCGATGGGGATCGCTCGCTCGACCGCCTCGAGGTCTACGCCGATATCGATGAGAAGGGCCGGCCCGGTCGCTGGCACGTCGATGCCGTTCTTGGCGATGGAGCCCGCGTGGACGGCCCGGAGCTGCCGTCCGACGAGAACAGCTACCCCCGCGCCATCGGAGCCGTCGACGCAGATGGCGACGGTGTCGACGAGGTATTTGTGAAGGTCTACGACCACCTCTATCACTCCGGTGCCTCGCCGGTCGTCGGGATCTTCCGTATGGAGGGGTCCCGCCTCGTGCGGGTCCGAGCGAGAGGCCAGGGGCCTCTGGAGATAAGCGTCGGCGGGATCGTCAACTTCGGCGAGGGGCTGGAGTGCAGCGACATGACCGGTGACGGCCGGCCGGACCTCGTCACCCTACGCGTGGACGAGGCGACCGACGACTCGCCGCACTGGGTCAAGCACGTCTATGCATGGAGGGGTACCGACGTCGAGTTGGTGGAGACGCTACGAGGCCGCCTCCGGGTGGACGGCCCCACGGATCCGAAGATAAGGCGCTTCTATCACCTCGTCTGCAAAGAGCTCGACCCGCCTCCCCCGTACTGATCATCGCGGAGCAGTTGGGGGCCGGTCACCGCTCTAGCGATAGCCCTTGTCGTGGGGGTAGTCCGTCTCCCGGCCCTGGAAGGAGAGGATCTTGGGGTTCTGGATGACTCCGTCCCTGATCTCGATGGAGCGGTCGATGGTGGGGTCGCCGACCAGGCCCCGGGCCACCCAGCACGACCGGAAGGTAAGGGATGAGGGCCTCGCTGATCTCCCACGTAGCCGAGTCCCACAGGTACGAGGGGCTGTGATCGACCGCGTAGTAGTGGACGTGGTCACCAACAGTGAACGTTGGCTCCTTCGAACGAGGTGGGAAGCGCCCCTCGAACCCCATACCTGCATCGCAGGAGACATCCACGACGACGCTGCCCCGGGCGAACAGGCCGAGCTCATCGTTCGTGACGAACATGTAAGGCGTCGGTATCCTGGAGCACGCAGTTCACGACGATGTCGTGGCGAGCGAGCATCTTCGCCATCGGCTCGACCCCTCCGACGAGGTCACGACGAGGCCGGAGCCCTCTTCGTCATCCTCCCCCCTTCCCGGGATATCCGAAGTGAACGAACTCAGCCGCGTGGATAGGGGACGCAACGGCTGCGGGATCCCGGTGAGTGAGGACGGTCACGTCGTGGACGCCCATGGCGTTCAGAGCGGTCACGGCACCTCGTCCGGTGGCCCCGAAGCTGATGACAGCGGCTTTCAAGCGGCGACCGTATTGGCCGGTTAGGCCCAGGAGCCTCAGGGCGTGCAGCACCGAGCCGTACCCGGCGAGCTCGTTGTTCTTGTGGAAGACGTGCAGGTCGTAGCCTCCGTCCGACTTCCAGTGGTTCATGGCCTCCCACGCGATCAGCGTTTGACGTCTCTCGATCGCGACCTGGGTCAGTTCCTCGTCCTGGACGCAATGGGGCCAGCCCCACAGCACCTGCCCCTCCCGGAGCTCGGCGAGGTCGGCGGCCAGAGGCTTCGGCAGCAGGACGACGTCACAATCTTCGATCAGCTCCTCGCGGGTTCTCACCCCGCCAACGAGGTTCTCGATCTCACTCCTCAGCAGCCCGAAGCGGCTCCCGTAACCTTCTTCGAGCCAGATGGACCCCCGCAGCTCCGGATCGATCCGCTCGAGGTGAAGGGGGTGGATGGGGAGGCGGAACTCGTTCTCCTTGCGGGAGGTCCCGAGGACCCCCAGGCTGAGCTGAGTCATTTGGCTCCATAGGTAGTCGGTTGGAGTCGCAGACTATCGGGGCGGCTTGGAGAGGCCGGGCCACCGGGCCCCTTCAGGGGCTAGGTGGCCCAGCGGGGCGGCGCCACGTCCTTGAGGGCGAGGAAGACGTCCATGCCGCCGAGCCCACTGCGATCGAGCAAGGCCGCGACCGCTTGGCGTCGTGACAGGGACCGGAGCGCGGCGGCCCCATCACCTGCTGCGAGGGCAACATCGTGATCCCGCCTCAGCGCGCTGATGACATCGTTGCTCCCGAGAGCCCGCAGCACCTCGGCCTGAGGACGGGGGCCGATGGTCCGGAGCCCTAGGCTCTCCGCTACGGCGCGCGCCCAGGTCCAGTTCGCGTGCGCGGTGATGTCTTTCTCGCCGGGCGAATCGAGCGGGAGCAGGTCTGTTCCGGCGGCGGAATAGCAGACGAGGGTGCCGCCGAAGCGGCGTGACAGCTCCGTTGACTCGGCCCCGTAGTCCACGAATAGGAGCCCCCCCCGCCCGAGCTTGCCGGCCGCTTCCTCGATGAAGGCTTCAGCCGCGAGACCGACCTCGAGGACGGCTTCCTCCTGGGGAGACGTCCCGGTTACCTCGAGGAATCGCGCTATCTCGGGGTCTGAGACTGGAGCGGGAACGGTCGTCAGCTCGTCTTTTTCAGCGCCGATCATCAGCTCGACGACCTTGCCGGCCCTGTGGGACACCAGGTGCACCGGCAGGTTGTCCAGAATCTCGTTCGCCACGACGATTCCGGCGGCCACTGGGGCCACCTCCCCCAGCGAAGGTGACCACTCCACCCCCGACCAGCGCGCCAGCGCGGCGCGCTGCCTGGTCTCTGCCGCGGGGTTGCGCTCGACGAGCCTGTAAGTGAGAACCTCCGCGAGGTCTGGGGGGAGGGCTGCTAGAAGGCCCCGGGCGAAGCCTCCTTCCCCCGGCCCCACCTCCACTATCTCGAAAGCCGCTGGGCGGCCCGACGTCAGCCACAGGTCACGCACCCCGCCCGCCCAAAGCTCTCCGAAGGCGGGGTCCAGCTCCGCGGAGGTCATGTAGTTGCCGCGCCACCCGGTCCGGGGGGCGTCAGAGGAGTAATAGCCGAGGCCCGGGTGGTACAGCGCCTCCTCCATGTAGGCGGCAAAGGTGATCGGGCCGCTCGACCTGATCCGGTCGAGGATCAGGCTCTGGAGGGACTCTTCTAGGTGCGTTTCGGCACCGCCCTCGGAACCGCGGCGGCGGCCTTGGCGGCCTCGTCGTGGATCTTCGAGTACCACTTCCTCTTGGACTCGTAGGTATGGACGCTACCCAAGGCCGCCGTGGCGATCCTCATGACCTCCTTGTGGAGGGCCTGCCGGCCGTAGAGGTCGATCAGCCTGTCGTAGGGGCCGGGGGAGTCGAAGTGGTCGGCGACCGCGGCTTCGTACTCGGCCACCGCGTCGTCGCGCCGGCCGAGCTGCTCCAGGTTCTGCCCGCGCAGGTACCTCTTCACGAGATCCACTTGATCCACGGCCCAATCGAACCACAAGCGGGGGTGGCTAGAATGGCCACCGGGAATCCTACGAGGAGGGCTTCTTAAGATGACGCTCGGCTATGACGGCAGTCTCTACATCCTGGCCTTCGACCACAGAGGGTCCTTCCAAAAGAAGATGTTCGGCATCAACGCGGAGCCCACCGAGGAGGAGACCCAGCGCATCATCGACGCGAAGCGGGTGGTCTTTGAAGGCTTCAGGCTCGCGGTCGAAGAGGGTGCTCCGGCGGATGCGGCCGGCCTCCTCGTGGACGAGCAGTTCGGGACCGACGCAGCGCGCGAGGCTGAGAAGGAAGGTCTCATCCTCGCCATGCCGGTCGAGAAGAGTGGCCAGAACGAATTCGCCTTCCAGTACGGAGACGATTTCGGCAAGCACATCGAAGACTTCAACCCGCCGTTCTCCAAGGTCCTCGTGCGTTACAACCCCGAGGGCGACACCGAGATGAACCAGCGTCAGACGGAGCGTCTGAAGCGGCTATCGGACTGGCTCCACGCCAACGACCGCAAGTTCTTGTTCGAGCTCCTGGTGCCGGCTGAAGAGGCCCAGCTATCATCCGTTGCGGGAGACACGGACCGGTACGACACCGAGCTTCGGGCCGACCTCATGGAGGGCGCGATCTCGGAGTTGCTGGCCGCAGGCGTCGAGCCGGACATCTGGAAGATCGAGGGCCTCGACAAGCGCGAGGCATGCGAGCGGATCGCCAAGTTGGTCCGCTCCGACGGCAGGGACAACGTCGTTTGTGTCGTCCTCGGGCGGGGTGCCGGAGTGGACGCGGTCGATCACTGGCTGAGGCAGGGGGCCGGGGTGCCGGGCTACGTGGGCTTCGCCATCGGCAGATCGATCTGGTGGGATGCCTTGAAGGGCTTCCTCGACGGCAGCCTCTCACGGGAAGCCGCAGCCGCCGAGATCTCCAAGAACTACCGCCGCTTCATCGACGTCTACGAATCTGCCTAGGAGCTCCCGCAGGGGCGTGCGGGGCCGCCTCGGCGCCCTGTCCGTCTTTGTGCTCCTCTGCTTCGCGCTGGCCGGCAGCACGGCCGCACCCTCGCCCGCCTCGTCTGCGTCCGCTCTCTCCGTACGCGAGGGCATAGCCGCCCTGCTGGAGAAGCGGAGCGTCGCTGTGATCGAGGGGGACAAGGACGCCTTCATGTCCACGGTGGCCGGGTTCTCGGGTGACTTCGTCGACAGACAGTCCCGGCTGTTCGACTCGATGATGTCGCTCGACCTTGCCTCTTACGAGCTCACCCTCGCCTGGGACCGCTTCGGAGATCTGGCGAGGAGGTCCGACCGGGCGAGGTACCCGAGGGGCGCCGAGGTCCTGATCCCGCTCACCGAGGAGCGATACCGCATCAGAGGCTTCGATCCGGAGCCCGCGGCCGAGGACATGTTCTACACATTCGTCAGAGTCGCCGGCTCCGGTTGGAAGATCGCCGAGGACACCGACCTCGAAGACATCGCGCTTTACTCGGCTCGTCACCTGTGGGACTTCGGCCCGATCGAGGCCGTGCCAAGCGAGCACTTCCTGCTGCTTACCCATCCCTGTGGGGACAGGCCGGAGGGCTCCACCGGAGGCTGTCAACCCGGGGCGACCGGCCTTACCTCCGTGGCCGAGAGAGCGATCCAGCAGTTGGACGAGTACTGGACCCTGAGCTGGCCGGGCAAGGTCGCCGTGCTGGTTCCCGGCTCCACCGACGAGTTGGCGCGGATGATCCAGGCGACCTTCAGCCTCGACACCTTCGTCGCTTTCGCCTACTCGACGGTTGACGTGGCCAACGAGCTCGACTTCACCGGCCACCGCATCATGGTCAATCCGGAGTCCTTCCTCGGCCGCCCCGAGGACGAGGTCCATTCGATCCTCGTGCACGAGCTGGCCCACATCGCCTCTCGTCCGACGGCGGGGCCGTTCATCCCGCTCTTCGTGGAGGAGGGAATAGCCGAGTACATCGGCAACGACGGCCGCCCCGCGCTCGACTACCTCGACTCGCGGGTTGCCTCGGGCCAGTTCGATCGAAGGCTCCCCAAGGACTTCGAGTTCACCACCGGGGGGGCCGAGGCGATCTACACCTCCTACCAGGAGGGGCAGTCGGCGGTGAGGTTCTTCATCGACAGGTGGGGCTTCGATCGGTTCCTCGAGTTCTACCGGCGGATCGGTAAGCCGCGGGTGGATCCCGGGCTGGCCGGCTACCACTTCGACAAGGCGCTGCGGGACGTGGTGGGGATAGGGGTCGAGCAGTTCGAGCGAGCGTGGGCAAGTAGCATCTCGGGCTCATGAGCTCGACGATCACGGCAGACGGCAGCAAGGACGGTTTCGCGCTGGCCAAGGAGGCCTCGGCCCCCGCGCCGGTCATCTTGAAGGTAGCGGGTGAGCAGAAAGACCTCGCCTTCGTGCCTGCTGAAGGGGCGGAGGTCGAAGTCGTGACCGCTACCGACGAGCTTGGCCGGGAGGTCATCAGGCACTCGAGCTCGCATGTCATGGCTCAAGCCGTGCTCCGCCTCTACCCGGGGGCGAAGTTCGCGATCGGGCCTCCCATCGAGGACGGCTTCTACTACGACTTCGAGGTGGAGAAGCCCTTCACCCCCGACGATCTCGAACGCATCGAGGCCGAGATGCGAAGGATCCTCAAGGAGAACCAGCGCTTCGAGCGCCAGGAGGTGACCCGCGCCGAGGCCCTCGAACTTTTCGCCAATCAGGACTACAAGGTCGAGATCATCAAAGGCCTTGCCGACGAGGCGGAGTCGGCAGACGATCAGGTTGGCGAGGGCGAGGTCATCAGCATCTACCGAAACGTCGACCCGGGGAGTGGGGACGTCGCTTACGTCGACCTCTGCCGGGGGCCGCACGTGCCGGGCACCAGCCGGATAAAGGCGTTCAAGCTCCTTCGTAGCGCCGGCGCGTACTGGCGAGGCGACGAGAAACGCCCGATGCTGCAGCGGATCTACGGCACCGCTTGGGAGTCGAAGGACGCGCTGGCCGCTTACCTGCACCGGCTCGAGGAGGCGGAGCGAAGGGACCACCGCAAGCTCGGCCGCGACCTCGACCTCTATTCGTGGCCCGAGGAGGTCGGGCCGGGCCTGGCGCTGTGGCATCCCAAGGGCGGGATAGTGAGGAAGACCCTCGAGGACCTGTCGCGCGACATGCACCTGGAGCGTGGCTACGACCCGGTCTTCACCCCTCACCTCGGCAAGAGCACCTTGTGGGAGACGAGCGGGCATCTGGGCTTCTACCGGGAGAACATGTTCCCCGCCATGGAGTTCGAGGGGACCGAGTACTTCGCCAAGCCGATGAACTGCCCCTTCCACACGCTCATCTACAGGTCGAAGACCCGCTCCTACCGGGAGCTGCCCCTGCGCCTGTCCGAGCTCGGCAGCGTCTATCGGTATGAGCGGTCGGGAACCCTGCACGGGCTGCTCCGGGCGAGGGGACTGACGCAGGACGACTCCCACATCTTCTGCCGTCCCGACCAGCTCGTCGACGAGCTCGTGGGCGTGATCGACTTCTTCCGCGCTCTCTACGGAACGGTTGGCCTCGGCCCGGACAGGGTTCGCTTCTCGACCAAGCCGGCCAAGGCGGTGGGCTCGGACGATCTGTGGGAGCACGCCGAGACGGCCATACCGGCAGCCCTCGACAGAGCCGGCCTCGCCTATCAGGTGGACGCCGGAGACGGGGCGTTCTACGGCCCGAAGATCGACATCGACGTGCGGGACGCGATCGGGCGGATGTGGCAGGTCTGCACCATCCAGGTGGACTTCAACTTCCCGGAGCGGTTCGGCCTCGAGTACACCGACGAGAGCGGCGCCCGCACCCGCCCGGTCATGATCCACAGGGCCCTCTTCGGATCGGTGGAGAGATTCGTGGGGGTGCTCATCGAGCATTTCGCAGGGGCGCTTCCCACGTGGCTGTCTCCGGCCCAAGCGGCGATCATCCCGATCGCCGACAGGCATCTGGAGTACGCCGCCGAGGTGCTGACGGCCCTGGCTCAGGCGGGGGTCCGTGCCGAGGTCGATCAGAGCGACAACACCATGGGGGCGAAGATCCGTAACCAGCAGATGCACAAGGTGCCCTACATGTTGATCGTCGGAGACGACGAGGCCGGGTCCGGCTCTGTGTCCGTCCGCTCGCGCTCGGGCGGCGAGGAGAGGGGAGTCGCCCTCGGCGACTTCGTCACCCGCATAGTCGAGGAGATCCGCACCCGGGCGGTGGGATCCTCCAGCTGATGGAGCGGCTGTGGAGCCCATGGCGGATGACGTACGTGAGTGAGACTGGAGGCGGGGACGGTTGTGTCTTCTGTGCCCACTTGGCCGAGGGGGACGACGAGGCGGCCCGCATCCTCTTCCGCGGCGAGAGCGCTTTCGTCATCCTCAATGCGTTCCCCTACAACACGGGGCATCTGATGGTCGCGCCGCTCCGGCACACCGGCGAGCTCTTGGAGCTGGGCGCGGGGGAGAGAGCGGAGCTCATGGAGCTTGCATCCCGATCCACCAGCATCATCCGCGCTGCCATGGGGGCCCAGGGCTTCAACGTGGGGATCAACATCGGCGAGGCGGCGGGTGCCGGGATCCCCGGGCACCTGCACGTCCACGTCGTGCCGCGCTGGGGTGGGGACACGAATTTCATGACGACCATCGGAGAGACCAAGGTCCTTCCCGAGATGATCGCCGACACATACGCGAAGCTCCGCCCCGCCTTCAGCCGCCTCTAACGCCCTCTACTCCCGCCGCGGCCCCGGGGTCCACACCCTCGCCCCCCGCTCACCTATGAGCCGGTAGCCGTGGTGGGTCTTCAGGTAGTGGTGCCACCCGCAGAGCCGGTCGAGGTTCTCGAGCTTGGAGCGCCCACCCTTCACCACCGAGACGTCGTGATCGATCTCGAGCCCGTGCCTCACCTCGCACCCCGGCACCGCGCAGCAGGGGTCCCGCTCCACGAGTGCGGTCCGAAGGGGAGCAGTGATCGTCCGCCCCATGTGGTTGACCCTCGTGACGTCGGTTCCGTTCGTGAGGAGCCCCGAGATGATGGCGTCCCCCGCCAGAGCCTCGGCCGTGGCCACAGGGATAGCCCCCACCCCCGGGATCTCGCACACCTCTCCGGCTTCCACATGACCCCTCACGAGAGCCGCATGGTCGACCCGCACGTGAACCGTCACCGGAGGTCCCCTCGCGCAGGGGGTCCTCACCGCAGTCCCGAGCATGCTCGGCCACATGAACCAGGGCGTCGGCCCCGTAGGCGGCATCTGTCTCGCTTCGGCCCGCTCTTCTACCCTGCACCCGGAGCCTGTCCCAGTGGGGCCGAAGAGCGGCCAGGACAGAGGCCCCGGCGTCCGGGGTCAGGGTCGCATCGAGCCTGAAAGCCCCATCGGCGTCGGTCCAGTGCCTAAGGGCCCGGCGACGCCTGACCCGCTCGTAGCGCTCCTCCTTCTCGTCAGAGACCGCAGAGGCCCGTACCGAGGCGCAGCGCTCCTTCAGCTGCCCCATCCCGTCTGACTCCGCCATCCGCAAAAGCTCGCCCTCTGTCCCCGGAGCCATCGCCGCCGCGGAGGTGATCTCCCGGGCCTGGCCCTGGGAGAGCTTTCCCTCCCTCAGGGCCTGCTCGGTCTCCGGCAGCTCCGCCACCCGCTGCGCCGTCTGCAGCACGCCCGCCGCCTCACCCAGAGAGGTCTTCTGGGTCCGGGCCATCCACTCGGCAGCCGAGCGGTCACCCGCTCTGCGCCACGCCCCTGAAGCAGCCACCCGCCCCGCAGGCCAGAGCCTTCCCAGCCGCACACAAACGCTCCATCTCGGCTAGCTGATCTACCAGGAACGCTGCGAACCCAGCCTCGAGGACCTGCGGGTCCAGGGCTCCGACAGCATTCTTCAGCCATTCCTTCGCTGCAAGGACTCCGGTTCTAGACAACTGATCCGCAGGGGCGGCTAACTCTCTCTCTCGAACATGGTTCGAGCCTAACGAGCACCTATGACAGAAACCGGGTTGTGCCTGGGCTTCCTAGGCCCCCGTCGTTGCGCTGAGGATCTTGTTCCCCAGCTCGTGCGGGACCTCTTCGTAGTGCGAGAAGCGCCACGAGAAGGTGCCCTGCCCCCCGGTGATAGAGCGCAGGTCGGTCGCGTAGTCGGTCATCTCCGCGAAGGGAACGGTCGCGGAGATGAGCTGCCTGTGGGCCCCCACGGTGTCGATCCCCTCCGGGATGCCCCTCCGCTTCTGTAGGTCTCCCATGATCTCCCCGGTGAATGCCTCGGGAACGAGCACGTCAAGGTGCCAAACGGGCTCGAGCAGGGCAACCCGGCCTTGGCGATCGCCTCCTTCATCGCATGAGAGCCGGCCAGCTGGAATGCCATGTCCGATGAGTCCACGGAGTGGTACTTGCCGTCGTACAGCTCGACCTTGAGGTCAATCATAGGGAAGCCGGTGCCCGCCCCTTGCTCCATCGCAGCCCTCACCCCCTTCTCCACCGAGGGGATGAACTGGTTGGGGACGGAGCCCCCGAAGATCTTGTCCTCGAAGACGAACCCTTCACCTCGCGCCAGGGGCTCCACCCTCACGTTGCAGACGCCGTACTGGCCGTGGCCGCCCGACTGCTTGACGTGCCGTCCGATCACGTCCGCCTTCCCTTTCAGCGTCGAGCGGTAGGGGACCTTGAGCGGAGCCTGCTCGACGGCGACACCGAACTTGCGCTTGAGCTTTTCGAGCACGACGTCCAGATGCGCGTCGCCCATGCCCCACAGGATCGTCTGATGCGTTTCGTCGTTGCGCTCGAGGCGCAAAGCGGGGTCTTCCTCGATGATCTTGTGGAGCCCGATCATCAGCTTGTCCTCGTCCCCCTTCGTCATCGGCTGGATGGCCTTCGGGAGGAGAGGCTCCGGCGGCTCGATGCCCGCCAGGACGACGGGCGAAGCCTTGTCGGCGATCGTGTCGCCGGTTCCGCTGTGGCCGAGCTTCGCCACCGCGCCGATGTCACCCGCGACGATCGCGTCGAGAGGCTCCTGCGCCTTGCCGCGCATCGTGAAGATGTGGCCGACCCGCTCGTCCACCTTGTGGGTGGCGTTGTACAGCGTGCCGTCACCTTTCAGGGTGCCGGAGTAGACGCGAAAGAAGCTGATGCGCCCGACGTACGGGTCGGTCATCGTCTTGAAGATGAGGGCCGACAAAGGGCCTGCGGGATCCGGCTCGAGTCGAGTCCCGTCGATCCCTTCGACGGCCGGGCGGTCGAGCGGTGAGGGCCCGGCGTTGACGATCACATCCACCAGGCGATCGACTCCGATCAGATTGCTCGCGGAGCCGACGACGACAGGGAACATGCGGGCGTCATCGATCCCGTCGTGCAAGGCCTTGACGATCTCTTCCCGGGTGATCTCGCCACCTTCGAGGTAGCGTTCCAGAAGGGCATCGTCCGATTCGGCGATGGAGTCGAGGAGGTCCGTTCGCACCTCATCCACCCGAGCCTTTCGCTCTTCGGGAACGGGCACGGCCTCGGCCCGGCCGTTCGTGTCGTATTCGTATGCCTCCTCGTCGATCACCGAGATGATCCCTTTGAAGTCGTGTTCGCGACCCAAGGGCAGTGAGATCGGCGCGACGGCCTTCCCGAACCTCGATCTCATCTCTTCGAGGGTGCGGCGAAAAGAGGAGTTCTCGCGGTCGAGCTTGTTGACGAAGACCATCCTCGGCAGGTCGAGTTGCTCGGCGAAGTTCCACGCAGCTTCCGTTTGGACCTCCACGCCCTCCAGCCCGGACACTACGAAGACGGCGAGATCGGCCACTCGCAAGGCCGCCTGCATCTCCCCGCTGAAGTCGGCGTAGCCGGGGGAGTCGAGGATGTTGATCTTGACCCCGCCCCACTCGATGGGCGCCAAAGCGGTCGAGATGGAGATCCCCTTGCGGATCTCTTCCTCGTCGAAGTCGCAGACGGTGTTGCCGTCGTTCGTTCTGCCGACCCTCGTCGTGGCCCCCGAAAGGTAGAGCAGTGCCTCGGCGAGAGAGGTCTTGCCCGACCCTCCGTGGCCCACCAGGACGACGTTGCGGATGTTCTCGGTTGGGTAGCTTTTCACTCTGCCTCCCCTGATCCCGCGGCCTTGGGTCAAAGATATCCGCACGGCCCTTCCAACTAAACTGGCCCCTCAGATGATCAATTCGAGACTTCGGAAGAATTGGGACAACTTGATGCGGCCCGTAGGCCGTTGGCTGGCCGTGACCCCGCTGTCCCCCAACGTCGTGACCCTCATCGGGGTGGCGATACAGGCGGGAGTGGCGGTCGCGATCATCGACGGGCGCCTTCTCCTAGCCGGCTTGGTAGCCATCGCGGGCGGGCTCGCCGACGGCCTCGATGGAGCCCTCGCCAGGGCCCGCGGCATCTCCAGCAAGTACGGGGCCTTCCTCGACTCGACCACCGACCGGCTCTCCGACGCCCTCCAGTTCGTCACCGTGGCCTGGCTCAACGGAATGACTCCCGACGTGCCGGACCACTCCACCCGGCTCGTCGCCGCGCTGGCTCTCGTCGCCCTCGTGGCCTCGTTCCTTGTGTCGTACGTGAAGGCGCGGGCCGAGGCCGTCGGCTACGACTGCAACGTGGGGATCGCCGAGCGAGCGGAGCGCATCATCATCATCGTGGTCGCTCTCATATTCGACGTGGTTGCGTGGGGGGTGGCGATCCTCGCGGTGCTGGCGACGATCACGTTCTTCCAGCGCATGTTCCACGTGAAGGCGCAATCGAAGGAACCGGTTGCCTCCTAGGCCCGAGGGCGAAGGCAGGCTGATCCAGCTCGTCGCCTACGCCTACATAGGGGGGTCGTGGTTGGTCGGGATGATGCCGGAAAGGCTGGCCTACGGGATCGCGCATGTCGCTGGAGGGTGGGCCGCCCGCAGGGACAGCTCCAGACGAAGGAACGTCGAGCGGAACCTCGCTCGGATAACCGGCGAGCCGGCCGGCTCTGCAATGGTGCAGCGGTTGGTGGTCGATGCGTACCGCTCCTACGCCCGCTACTGGCTGGAGACCTTCCGGCTCGTGCGCGAGGGGCGAGAGTTCTTCCGGGATCGTTTCCGGGCGCCGACCGAGGACAACCTCTGGGGCGTGGTGAAGTCTCACGGCGGGGCCATCGTCGTCGTGGGGCACCTCGGCAACTACGACGCGGCAGGCGCCTGGGTCGGGGCGTCTGGCTACCGGCTGGTCACCGTCGCGGAGGTCTTGAAGCCGCGGCGGATGTTCGACTTCTTCGTCGAGCACCGGGCGAAGCTCGGGATGACTATCCACCCAGCCGAGAAGGGCGTCACCTCCAAACTGGTCGAGGCCGTCAAGGGCGGTGCCGTGGTGGCGGTGCTCGCGGACCGGGATCTGAAGGGAACCGGGCCGGAGGTGACGTTCTTCGGGGAGCGGGTCACTTTCCCTCCGGGGGCCGCGTCGATCTCGATCGCGACACAGGTGCCCATCGTGGTGGCCGGTGTCTATGGGGTCACCTGGCCCGACGGCAAGAAAGGCTGGGCCGCGGAGATCAGCGAGCGACTCCCATTGCCCGCGCAGGATGAGTCCGATGGGGTCGCTACCCTGACCCAGGCCATCGCCACCGAGCTCGAGCGGTGCGTTCGCAAACGCCCCGAAGAGTGGCACGTGTTCCAGCCCTTCTGGCTGGCGGATCGCCGCCCGGCGTGAGAGTCGCCATCGTTTGCCCATATGCATGGGACCTGTTCGGGGGCGTCCAGTCTCATGTCCGCGCCCTTGCCCGCGCGCTGCGCAGGCGCGGTCATGAGGTGACGGTTCTCGCCCCGTCCCTGAGACCGACGGGGTCCGCCCCGGAAGAAGACGGGGTCAGGCTCGTCGGACGTTCGGTGCGGGTCCCGGCGAACGGCTCCGTGGCCCCGCTTGCGTTCGGGGCGGGCGCGGCCGTCGCTGTCAAGCGGGTTGTGGGGGAGATAGAGCCGGACGTCATGCACCTCCACGAGCCGTTGATCCCCAGCCTGTCACTCCTGGCGGTGAGGGGGAGCCGGGTGCCGATGGTCGGGACCTTCCACGCCTCCGCCGGGTCCAGCGTTGCCTACCAGGTGGCCAAGCCGGGCCTCACCAGGGCATGGAAGAAGCTCGATGTGAAGACCGCCGTGTCGGACGCGGCGAGAGATCTCATCTCCCGCTACTTCCCGGGCGAATACCCGTTGACCCCGAACGGCGTGGAGGTGGCGAGGTTCTCTGAGGCCGACGCCGCGATCACGCCGACGAAGAAGGTGTTGTTCCTCGGCCGGATAGAACGCAGGAAGGGGCTCGAGGTCCTGATCCAGGCGATGGCGCGGTTGGATGACACCGGGGCGGAGCTCGTGGTTGCCGGAACCGGCCCCCGCGAGCGAGCCTGCGAGGCACTCGCCGAGCGCTTGCGGGTCCCGGCCTCCTTCATCGGGCGGGTCGAGGAGGCCGATCTCGCGAGTCTCTTTCGCGGAGCGTCCGTTTACTGCGCGCCCGGCCTCGGCGGGGAGTCGTTCGGGATCGTCCTGATCGAAGCGATGGCCGCAGAAGCGCCCGTTGTCTGCAGCGACCTTCCCGGCTATCGGGCCGTGGCCGAGCCGGCTGCGGTGCTCGTCCCCCCCGGCGACGCAGGGGCCCTTGCCGTTGCGATCCGACGCGTGCTCGAAGAAGGGTCGTTGGCGAGCGAGCTACGCACACGCGGTGCGGCGAGGGCGAGAGACTTCGATTGGGACCGGCTGTCGGGCGAGGTCGAAACGCTCTATCGGAAGGCCATGGGGTGAGCGGCCCGGTCCTCGAGGGCCGCGCCCTCTGCAAATCCTACAGGCAGGGCGAAGAGCGGGTGCTGCCGCTCCGGGGGGTCGACATCAGCGTCGAGCCGGGTCAGTTCGTCGCTATAACCGGGGCGTCGGGATCCGGGAAGTCGACATTGCTCCACATCCTGGGAGCGCTCGACCGGCCGGAGTCGGGCGAGGTGTTTCTCGAGGGATCCCGGCTCGTCGACCTCGACGACGAGGCGCTTGCACTCGTGCGCAGGAGACGCATCGGCTTCGTCCTTCAGTTCTTCAACCTGCTCCCGACCCTCACGGCGGTCGAGAACGCCGCCTTCCCGCTCCTACTGGACGGAGTCTCCGACGCTCACTCGAGAGCACAAGCGCGCCTCGCCGACGTGGGTCTCGCCCCCCGCCACACGCACCGTCCGTCACAGCTCTCGGGCGGTGAGCAGCAGCGGGTTGCGCTGGCGCGGGCGCTCGTCACCGACCCCGCTCTCGTGCTGGCCGACGAGCCGACCGGCAACCTCGATGCGGCAACGGGAGCAGGGATCCTGGAGCTACTCAGAGCCACGGCGGACGGAGGCCAGACGATAGTGATGGTTACCCACGACGAGCGAGCGGCCTCGATCGCCGACCGGGTGGTCCTCCTGCAGGATGGCCACCTGCAGGAGCTGCCCAAAAGGAAGACCTGAGCCCCTGGGCTCCTGCCGAGCCCTAACCCGGAAAAGGGTCCCCTACTCCGGGACGAGATCCAGTTCTGCCGAGCGTAGAGGGTCTCGAACCGATCGATCCATCCTTCTCCCCAGTCTCGGCCTTCGCTGTGCTCGAAGCATAGAGATGACGTGGTTCGTACTGCAGGGCCGGCGCTGATAGGTGGCGATGTTCGACTGCGGAACCGGTACGTTGGCGCAGATGACCGCCTCCTCTTCTCTCCTTCGTCTCATCAACCTGCGACACCTCCTGAGGCGCAAGCTCCGCACCTCTTTGACGGTTGCCGGCGTCGCGGCCGGCGTGGCTCTCGTGTTTTCGATCAGCGTGATCAACACGACGCTGTTGTCGTCCGTCCGTGCCAGCGTGGAAGAGCTGGCGGGCACGGCGGAGCTCGAGGTGGCGAGCGCGGGAGACACGGGCCTGGCCGCCGTCGTCGAGACAACGGTCGAGGCCGTCCCGGGTGTCGAGGCAGGGGTGCCGGTTGCCCGCGTCATGACCACGCTCGGCGAGAGGAGGATCTTCGTCCTCGGAGTCACGCCCGAGTTCACCTCCCTGTTCCCACCCGACGCCGCTCAGCAGCAGGGCGTGACGCTGGAGGGGGACTTCGGCCCCCTCGGCGGGGGGGTCGTGCTGGCCGAACGGGTGGCGGGAGAGGCAGGGGTGACCGTCGGCTCGAAGGTCGAGGTCGGGACGCCCGGGGGCAGGAAAGAGGTCGAGGTCACCGGGCTCCTGCGCGGCGCTTCCGTCGAATCACTGAACGGGGGGAACGTCGGGGTCATGTTCCTGCCGACCGCACAGGCGATCTTCGAGCGCGGCCCGCGGATCGACTCCGTTTACGTGATCCTCGAGCCGGGCGCGACCGTTGCGGAGGTCGAGCCAGCGCTGGAGGCCGAGCTCGGCGGCGCGGGGATAGTTGGGCCGCCGGGTGAGCGGGGGAGGGGCTTCGAGCAGACGTTCGCTGCGCTGTCCACGCTTACCTCGCTGGCGGGGCTGGTCGCGCTCTTCGTAGCGATGTTCGTCGTTTACAACACGATGTCGATGGCTCTCGTCGAACGACGCAGGGAGATCTCGATGGCGCAGACCCTCGGCGCGACGAGGAAGCAGTTGCTCGCCGCCTTCATGGGGGAGGCGCTCCTCCTCGGCCTCCTTTCCTCCGCGGCGGGGATCGCCGCGGGCCTTGCTCTCGCCCGGGTGCTCGTGGGAAGGGCCGTCTCGCAGTACAGCATCCTTCCGATAACCGGCAGCGGGCCCATCGTCGTGCGGCCCGCGCATCTCCTCATCGCAGCGAGCGGCGGGCTCTTCGTGTGCCTCGCCGGTGCCTACATCCCGGCCCGCCGGGTGCTCGGTGTCCTACCCATCGAGGCGCTCCGACCCGAGGCCAGCTACGAGTGGTCGGGCGGGAGCGGACGGATGCTTCGGGTCCGGTCTCGGCTCCTCTCGGGCGTCGTCGCAGTGGCTCTTTCGCTGGGGCTACTGCTCGTCTTCGCAACGATGCCGGAGCGGAAGTGGCTCGCCGCTTCGGGTCTCCTGGCGGGGCTGACCGGCATCACGTTCCTCCTGCCGGTGATCGTGCCGGTGGCCGTGAGACTAGTGGCCCCGGCCGTGCAGCGCCTGTTCGGCCCCCTCGGACGATTGGCTGCCGATGCTCTCAAGAAGAACCCCGGGCGGACGACGTTCACGGTGGCCGCTCTGGTCCTTACCCTCGCGATGGTGGTCAGCGTCGGTGCCGCTCTCGGCTCCTACGAGGCCGAGATCGAAAAGCAAGCCCGGTTCTGGTTCGGCTCGCCGCTTTTCGTGTCCTCGGATTCGTTCAACGGGCTCGGCTCGGATCAGCCGTTGCCGGCGGCATTCGAGTCAGACATTGAGGGGGTGGAGGGGGTTGGACTCGCTTACGCCCAGCGGTACGGGTCGGTCGACATCAGGGGCCAGCAGGCGCTCCTTTATGCGCTCCCAGTGGACGAGGCTATGGAGGCAGGAGCGACCGATCGCCTCTCGGGATTCGAGGGGGACGAGACGGAGATCGTCGAAGGACTGAAGTCCGGGGGCGTGGTCGTGTCGCAGTTCACGGCCGACCACTACGGTCTCGAGACCGGCGGCGAGATAGAGCTGCCCACGCCCTCCGGGCCTCGTAGCTTCCCGGTGGCCGGGGTGTTCCCCGACCTCGCCTCATTCGACTCGATGTACATCGATCTCGATGTCTACCGCCGCCTGTGGCAAGACGACAAGGTCGATCGGTTCGCCCTGCAGCTCGAGCCAGGGGCGGACGAAGCGGTCATCACCGCGAGGCTCGAGGACATGATCGCCGCAACGGGCGCCCCCGCAGAGGTGCTGACGAAGGGCGCATTGATCGAGTCGATCCTCGAGGCCATCAGGGGACTCTTCTCGATCGCTCGGGCGATCCAGCTCGCCGCTCTCGTGATCGCGGCCCTCACGATCGCCAACACGATGTTCACCGCCGTGATCGAGCGGAGGTGGGAGAGTGGGCTCACCCGCGCCCTCGGGATGAAACCCTCTGAGGTCCGCCGCACGGTGATGATCGAGGCAGCCGTGATGGGGGCCGTTGGGAGCGCAGGCGCGGCGCTGCTCGGCAGCATCCTCGGACTGCTCATGACTCGGATCATGGAGGTCCAGTTCTCGTGGAGCGTCACGTTCAGGGAGCCGTGGGCCCTCGTGGGTCTCGCCTGCCTCGGTGGAGTGGTCATCTCCGTGCTCGCCGGCGCCCTGCCGAGTCGTCTGGCGGCCCGCACCTCGATCGTCGACTCACTGCGGTACGAGTAGTTCTACCTCGAAGAGAAGGGCATGATGGAGGCATGACCGCCCCGCGCCGCCGTCAGCTCCTCTCAGTTCTTCTCCTCCTTACGCTGACCGCCTGTTCCGGTGGGGGAGGCGAGGAGCCACGGACGCTGGTGATCACCTCCGAGGCGGGCGTGGAGACCGTGGCGGGGGCCGACGGGACCGACGGGGGAGAGGCCGCCCCTGGCCCAGCCAAGGACGAAGGCCGCGGAGGCAAGGGTGGCAAGGGCGACGGCGGTGCAGGCGGGCCCACGGGCGCCGGCCCAGGCGATGGAGAGCAGGGTGGAGAGGGAGGCAAAGGTGATGGGGCCGCCTCGGGCTCCGAGGAGGGACAGGGTTCCGGGCCCGGTAAGGGGAGCGGGGGCCGCGGCTCGGGCGATGGGGATGAGGAGGCCGGCTTCACCTATCCCGCGGCCGGGACCTACACGTACCGCAGGAGCGGCTACCGGAAGATATGTGGCGGATCGGCCTGCGACAAGGAGAAGCTCCCCCAACGCCAGGACATCGTCACCAGGCTGACTCAGGAAACCGACTCTTCGGCGGTCGTGGTCAGCGAGGAGGAGACCGAGGACTCCTACTTCCGATCGACCACCCGCTTCACCTCCGAAGGTGCGTTCGTCTTGGAGCTGCACACACGGTTCTCTTATGGAGGGTTCGAGTTCGAGGACACCTACCGCCCGGATCCGCCGGTCGCATCGTTGCGCTTCCCACTCGAGGTCGGCAACCGTTGGGCGGGGAGATGGAAGGCCGACGTCTCGGGCAGCTACAAGGCGCGCGTTCTGGCTCGCGAGGGAGTGGCTCTGCCGTGGGGGGACGTTCAGGCTGTGAAGGTCTTCTCCCACACCGAGTTCGAGGGCGACTTCGAGGGGTCCGCCGACACTACGGTATGGGTCGACCTGCTACGGGAGCGGTCCTGAAGAGCAAGGGCCACGTGCGTGAGGCAGGGCTTCGGCTCTTACGAGACCGAGTTCGTGGCGACCCTTACGAAGGACCCGGCGCACAGGTGAGCGAGTGGCCCGACTGGGTGCTGCGCCGCCTCGGTCCGCAGGGCCGGATCGGCTCCTAGTCTCCGTCGGTGGCGCGGTGCTCGTCGTGGTCGCGCTGGGCCTGTTCTTCAACCCGGTCGTCGGAGCCGCTCTCGGTGTGGCCGGGCTCGTGGCCCTGCGCCTTTTGTGGCCGCGCAGGAGAGGGGGAGGCGCGTTGAAGGGCCCGGTGCCCGGCGCCTAGAAGAGGGTGAGGCGCCCCGCCTCGAGAATGTCGTCAAGGGTCTCGCCGGGGACCGAGGGATGGAGCCGCCATCACTGTGGGTGATCGAGAAGGGCGGGCCCAACGCCCTCGTGGCGCGGGAGCAGGGACCGTCGATCGCGGTGACGCAGAGCTTGCTGGATGACTACACGAGAACCGAGCTAGAAGCGGTCGTCGCTCACTGCCTGGTGCGCCTCGAGCTGGGGCACTCCCGGGGGCAGGGGGTCCCGCCGGGCCCGGCGGAGGATGCACGGACGGCTGCCTTCACCCGTTATCCCCCAGGTCTCGCCTCCGCTCTTGCGAAGGCCGAGCCGAGGCCGGATAAGCCGGCCGGAGCCTGGATGGTCCCGGCCGTTGCACCGACACCGGTGCAGGAGCGCGTCGAGCTGGTGTCGGACCTCTAGCTTCGAGCAGCCCCTTCCGTCCCCTGCGGTGTGGGTTCGGCTAGCCTGCAATCGTGAGAGAACAGCAGACCTTCCCGCCTGGTATCAGGGGGGACATCGCCCGTCTCTTCTCAGCTAAGGGAACCCATGGGGGCCGCCCCTCGGTTTGGCTCGCGCTGCAGCGGGCCATCACCCGACCCGGCCCCCTTGCCATCGCGCTCTACCGGCTCTCGCACCGCATCTGGGTAGCCGGTTTCGTGACACCGGCCGAGATCGTGTGGCGACTGAACCTGCTGCTTACGGGCGCGGACATACATCCCGGGGCCGAGATCGCCGGAGGCCTCCGGCTGACCCACACGTCCGGGCTCGTGATCGGCAAGGGCTCGAAGATCGGCTCGAACGTGACCCTTCTTCACGAGGTGACGCTGGGGGGCTCCTCCCGCGGCTTCTTCGAAGAGGGGGCCGCGGACGGTTTCCCCGAGATAGGGGACGGCAGCAAGATCGCGGCGGGAGCGAAGATCCTCGGCCCGGTCAAAGTGGGCGCGGGGTCCTTCGTCGGGGCGAACGCGGTCGTCTCGCGCGACCTCCCCGAGGGATCGGTTTACACCCCGGGCCGCGACGCGGGCGATGTGCGAAAGCGGGTGGAGGCGCTCGAGAGGGAGCTGAAGGCGCTGAAAGAACTCCTGGGGGAGCGGCAGCCGGCCACTCCGGATGAGTGACTCTGCGGGTGGCTCTCTAGCTCGCTCCACCGCTCTCATGTCGGCGGGGACGATCGTGTCCCGCGTCACCGGGGTCATCCGGCTGGCGGTCCTGGCCGCGACCCTCGGCATAGCCGAGACGAGGCTCACGGACACGTACAACCTCGCCAACACGGCTCCCAACCTCATCTACGAGCTGGTCCTCGGCGGTGTCATCACCTCGGTCTTCGTTCCTCTGTTCGTCGAGCTGATCGAGAAAGAGACGAAGGAGAGAGCCTGGGAGGTGATCAGCGGCATCCTCAACGTGACGCTCGCGGTTCTGGCCGTCATCGCCGTTATCGGTGTTCTCGCTGCGCCGTTCATCGCGGGCTTCTACTCGGGCAGGCTCGAGGGTGAGGACGCCCTGCTCCAGCAAGAGGTCATCACGTTCCTCCTCCGCTTACTGATACCGCAGGTCGTGTTCTACGGCCTCTATTTCGTGCTGGCGGGGGTGCTGAACTCCTACAAGCGATTCGGCGCGCCCATGTTCACCCCGATCGTCAACAACCTGGTTCTGATCGGCGTGTTGCTCGTGTTCCGGGAGCTGTACGGCGCTGTGTCACTCGCTACCGTGTCGCGGAGCCAGCTCCTGTTGATCGGGCTCGGCACCACGATCAGCGTCGCCCCCATGGGCCTCGCGCTCGTGCCGTACATCCGCAAGCTCGGGCGCTACAAGCTGACGTTCTCTCTCGACCATCCCTCGATCGGGAAGCTGATGCGCCTGGCCCCTTTCGTGGTGGGGATGGTGGTCGCCAACCAACTCGGCTATCTGGTGATCCAGTGGCTCGCGAACGAGCAGCCCGGCGGGTACACGGCGTTCATCTCTGCATTCACGTTCTTCCTGCTGCCCGTGGGGCTCTTCGTCTGGTCCCTCAACAGCGCGATGCTCCCTCAGCTCAGCTCCGCAGCGATCAACGAGGACTGGGACGCCTTCAGGTCTCGTTTCTCGCTGGGGATCAGGGCGACGGTGTTCCTCATGGTCCCTGCCGTAGTCGGTTACCTCATCCTCGCCCGCTCCATAGTGCGGGTGCTCCTCGAGCACGGGGTGGTCACCGAGGCGTCGACGGACCTCGTCGCCGCGGTTCTGTTCTTCCTGTCCCTGGGGCTCCTGCAGTTCTCGTTGTTCCAGCTGATAACGAGGGCCTTCTACTCGATCCAGGACACGAAGACGCCGTTTTTCATCAACGCTCTCGTCGTCGCGCTCAACGTGGGGATAAACGTCCCGATGTTCATGTGGCTGGGGGTGAAGGGGCTGGGGGTGGGACAGGCCGTGGCTTACACGGTCGGGCTCGTCCTTCAATGGCGCTCACTGGCGCGCCGGGTCGGAGGACTGAACACTGGGGTCGTTATCCGAGCCGGCATGAAGGTGGTCGTTGCTGCCGCAGCTATGGGAGGGGTGGTGTGGGTCAGTTGGGCCGCCCTCAGAGGGGCGCTCGATCCCATGACACCGTTGGTGGAGGGTGCCGCCCTGCTGGTCCCGGTGACCGCGGGGGTGATCACTTTCGTCGCTGCAGCGCATCTGCTCCACGTGCAGGAGGTCGGTTACCTGAGGGATCTCTTCCGCCGCAGGGCTCCGCAGTGACGGAAGTGAAACGCCCTATCCTCGTCACGGGATCCCATAGGTCGGGCACCACGTGGGCGGGGCGCATGCTGTGTCTGTCCGACGAGGCCGGGTACATCCACGAGCCTTTCAACCCACTTCTATACCCGGGCTGGGGCGCCGGCAGGGTCCCTTACTGGTTCCTCTACGTCACGGAGGCGAACGAGAGGTTCTACTCGCCTCTTTTCGACGACATCCTGGCCTTCCGGTATCACCTCGGCTCGAACCTCGCCGCGGTGCGGGGTCCGAAGCAGGCGGCACGACTGGCACAGGACCTGTGGGCCGGGGGCCGGCATCGGCTGGGGAAGGTGCGTCCGCTCCTAAAGGACCCGATCGCGCTCTTCTCGTCCCCGTGGATCCATCAGCGCTACGACGCCGACGTACTGGTGATGATCCGCAGGCCGGTGGCCTTCGCCGGAAGCCTCAAGAGACTGGATTGGCAGTTCCGTTTCCGCGGCTGGCTGGCCCAGGAGGAGCTCATGACCGATCACCTCCGGAGGTGGGCTCCCGAGATGCACCGCTTGGCGGCGGGGGAGGGCAACATCGTCGATCAGGCGATCCTCATGTGGAACGCGATGCACACGGTCATCGCCGGATACAAGGAACGCTTCCCGGAGTGGAGATTCGCGCGTCACGAGGACCTGGCGCGCGACCCTGCCGAAAGGTTCGAGAGCCTCTACCGTTCGTTCGGCTTGACCTGGGGCCCCGAGGTCGCGAGACGGGTGCTCTCGTTCAGCGAGGGGACCCCTGGCGAAGTGCCGATCCGGCGCCACGGCAGCGTCAAGCGCGATAGCGGCACTGCCACAGACACCTGGAAGGCGCGTCTCACGGAGTCCGAGAAGGAGCGGGTCCTGACCGGTACAGCAGAAGTCGCCCGGCTCTTCTACGAAGAGGACGAGCTGAGCCGCTGAAGCGGTGCTACTTGAAGGAGTAGGAGCCTTTGACCTCGCCCTTCTGGTTCGGCACCAGCTCGACCCACGTGGTCCCGGCCTTGAGGACCATCTCGTCGCCAGACTTGGTCTCGAAGACGGCACGCGACTCCCTCGACTCCCTCGTCCACCGGCCCACGATCGCCTGTCCGTCGCGGAAGAGGACCGCAGGGCCCGAGCCGGTAACGTCTGCGATCTCGACACTCTTGTTCCCGGCTATGTCCACGATGCCGTCGGCATAGTTGATCGTGTGGGACTCCACGAGCACGTTGTCGACCTTGATGGTCTTGCCACCCTCGACAACGAAAGGCTCGCCGGCCTCGTAGCGGGTCCAGCCCCCGCCCTTCCAGCGGTACTCGATCGGGCGTGACCCGCTGAAGTTGATGGTGACCGAACGCGCCTTCTTGGCGGAGTCTTGCACCTCCCCGAACTTGAAGATGTCGTTCGGAGGGGGCTCGCTGAAGTCCTTCGTTCCCTTGGTTCTCAAGGCGGCGGTGTCACCGTAGAGGGTGTGCTCGCTGGCGATGCCCGGGCGGTCGATCCGCCTCATCGCCTTACCGGCCGTCACCTCACTGATGAGGGAGATGTCGCCCTTCTTCAGAGCCTTCAGGACGATCGTGTTTCCACCCGCGGCCGCGAGGAGGCGGGTTATCGGGGACATGATCGCCGGGTCGACGGTGCGGGCGCTTCTCACGGGTCCGGCCTTCTTCGTATCGGTGCAGTGGTAGATGGCCATGAACCTTGTGGCGCCGCCCTCGACCTCTTCCTCATAGACGATGTCGGCGTCCTGAAGGCCCGAGAGGGGATAAGCGACTGGGTTGTTCTCGATCTTGACGGCGATGGCAGCCTGCGCCGTGTCCACCCCCGAGGCGGGGTCGAGCCCGGTGAGCGGGCAGACGGCGGGGGGCGCCTCTTCGGCCACGCTGGGCAAGGCTTCGGGCGCTGCCGGCGGCTCGTCACCGCTGCATGCGGAGAAGGTTAGGAGTGCCGTCAGGAGGATGCCTGCTGCGCTGGTCACCTTGTGACTACTTGCTGAAAGATACAGAGCCCTTCACCTCTCCCTTCGAGTTCGGCGCGAGCTCGACCCAAGTCCTGCCCACGCGCAGCGCCATCTCTTCTCCACTTTTGGTCTTGAAGCTGACGGGGTCGTCCTCACCCTCGCGGGTCCAGGTCCCCTTCAATACCTTGCCATCCCGGAACAGCCACGCCTTACCGGTCCCGGTGACATCTGCGATCTCGGGGGACAGGTTCCCGAGGACATCGCCGACCTCGGAGTTGTTGATCGTGTGCTGCTCTATGAGCACGTTGTCGGCGCTCAACTGGTCGCCGTTCTCGGCAAGGAGAGGATCCTCGCCCTGGAAGCGGTAGTAGGCGCCCTCCTTCCACTCGAAGCGGGCGACGTTGGAAGCCGAGAAGCTGATCGTGATCTCGGAGGCGGGCTTCGCCCCTTCCTGCAGGTCACCGAACTGGAAGAGATCGTTGCTTGGTGGGTCCGAGAACTCCTTCTTGCCGAGCTTGCGGATCCCCTCTGCGTTCGCGTAGAGCGTGTGCTCGGAGGCCACCCCCGGCCGATCCACGCGCTCCATGGCGCCGCTCGAGAGAGCGGCGGGCTCGTCGATGATGACGATCTCCGAGTCCTCGAGGACGCCCCTCACGTGGTCGTTCCCCCCGGCTGCGCCGAGGATCCGCGTGATAGGGCTCATGATGGCGGGGTCCACCGCCCTGGCGCTGCGGACCGGCCCGGCCTTCTCGGTCGAGCCGCAGTGGTAGATGACCATGAAGCGGGTGAGGCCCCCCTCGACCACCTCTTCGTAGATCACGTCCGCCTCGTCGAGGCCGGAGAGGGGGTAAGCCGCCGGGTTGTTCTCCACTTTGATGGCGACGGCGGGCCGGCCCAGCACCGCCTCGTCTTTCTCCTCGGCCCCCGTCAAGGGGCAGATCGGCTCCTCGAAGAGCTGACCGACCACCGGGATGCTGCTGGGGGATTTCTTGCCAATGAGGAAATAGGCGCCGCCGGCGACGACCAAGACCCCGGCGACGGCGGCAACGATCTTCCAGCGGGTGTCCACGCGCGCTCTCTCCTCTCGATCCTTTTCTTGGGCGCCTACCGTCATGCTCCTGTCGAGGGATGCGGCTCGGCTGAAGTGGTGTCCCACTCACTAGACCTGGCGAAGCTATCACGGGGAACATCGCAGAAAATGGATTGTGGCGGGCTCCTGGGGGATGTAGCTTGGACGGCGTGAGAGGGGTCTCCGTGGGACGTCCGACCGTGATCGTGATGCTCGTGTTGCTGCTCGTCGCGGGCGCTGCCGCCGCTCCTTTCGACGCTGCCCCCGGCCCCGTGGCCCGCGCCGGGGACCGCTACAGGTCCACCTCTGAGGAGGTTTACCCGGGCCTCACGTTCACGCGGATGGTCGATACCCGGGGGCCGAACCGGATCTTCGTGCTGCGGGCCGACCTCACGACCGCCCTCACCCTGGACGTTGCTCTCGCGAACGAGAAGATCCCGGGACACGAGACGACGAGCTCGATGGCCACCAGGCACGGGGCGGTCGCCGCGATCAACGGTGACTTCACGCTTCTTCCCTCGGACAAGGGGGCGGGGCACCCCTTGAACACGTTCGCCGAGGATGGGCTGCTGAGGTCTTCGCCCCTCATGTGGGGGCGCAACTTCTCGCTCTCTCTCGACGAGAAGGTGGCGCGGTTCGGCCATGCCCCGCTGCGGATGACGCTGCTCCAAGCCGACTCGCAGCAGGAGTGGTCGATCCGCCGGTGGAACGACTTTCCCGGCAGGGGCGGCTTCGTCGTCCACACGAGAGCGGGGGGCAGCACCTTCAGGCCGCCGCGGGACGCGTGCGCGGCCCGCTTGCTCAGGAGGAAGCCCCACAACTGGGACGCCGCCGGCGAAGGTGTCATGCAGACCTATCAGGTTGACGCGGTGAACTGCTCCAGCGACCGGTTGGCCCGCAAGAAGGGGATCGTGGTGGCGGCCCGGCGCGGGACAGCCAAGGCGAAGAAGCTTCATTCCTCGCTCGAGTCTGGAGAGTTGGTCGAGGTCGGGTGGAGCCAAGGGCGCAAGGGGGTGCTCGACACCATCGGGGGGAACCCAGTCCTAGTGAAGGACGGTCAGGTCGTCGACGAGACCTGTTACGACTCCTACTTCTGCTTCGAGAACCCGCGCACCGGCGTGGGGGCCACGAAGGACGGTGAGATCCTGTTCGTCGTCGTCGATGGCCGCCGGCCCGGTTACTCCGAAGGGATGACGCTGCTTCAGTTCGCGCGGCTCATGAAGCACCTCGGGGCCGTCTCGGCGCTGAACCTCGACGGCGGGGGGTCCTCGACGATGTTCGTCAAAGGCAAGGTCCGCAACGTCACCAGCGACGGGCCGGAGAGGCCGGTGGGCTCAGCTCTCCTCCTACTGCCGGGGCGCGACGAGCAAGAGCAGGTGCCGCTGCCTCACGCCGGGACCGACCCGGGACCCGATCCGCAACCCGACCCCTCGCCGACGGATCCTCTGCCCGTGCCCCTTCCTATCGACCCGCCTGCCACGCCGAAGTGCCTGTGGCTGACCGACCCCGGGTCGACCGGTGGGCTCATCGACGCGGTCGCACGGGGTGAGATAAAGGCGAAGCGCAGGCTGAGGCGCGCCGTGAAGCGCGCGCTCGACATCTACAGGGATCCCAAGAGCTGCGACATCCCTGGCTGACAACGGAGGCCGAGCGGTAGGATCGGGGGGCCAAACGGCCCTCGAGGGGTCGCTCGCGAGGACCCCGTAGGAGGACCTGCCGATGTCTGAGATAACGAGATCCACCGGAGGAGAACGCGTCAAGCGTGGGCTCGCCGAGATGCTGAAGGGCGGCGTCATCATGGACGTCACCTCCGTCGAGCAGGCGAAGATCGCAGAGGAGGCAGGGGCCGTTGCCGTCATGGCCCTCGAGCGGGTGCCGGCGGACATCCGGGCAGAGGGCGGGGTCGTGAGGATGGCCGACCCGGAGCGGGTGGCCCAGATCGTGGACGCAGTCTCGATCCCGGTCATGGCGAAATGCCGCATCGGCCACCTCGTCGAGGCGCAGGTTCTCCAGTCCCTCGGTGTCGACTACATCGACGAGTCCGAGGTCCTCACCCCAGCGGACGAAGCTCAACACGTCAACAAGTGGGATTTCACGGTTCCCTTCGTATGCGGGGCGACGAACCTCGGAGAGGCGCTGCGCCGGCTCGGTGAGGGCGCTGCGATGATCCGCTCGAAGGGCGAGGCCGGGACCGGGAACGTCGTCGAGGCGGTGCGGCACATGCGTTCGATCACCTCGGGGTCCGCCGCCTGCACTCCATGGGGGCCGAGGAGCTGATGGCGGAGGCCAAGGAGCTGCGGGCCCCGTTCGACCTCGTGCAAGAGGTTGCCGCAGCCGGACGGCTGCCCGTCGTGCTGTTCACAGCCGGAGGGATCGCCACCCCTGCGGATGCGGCGCTCATGATGCAGCTGGGGGCGGATGGTGTCTTCGTCGGCTCCGGCATCTTCAAGTCCGGTGACCCTGTCGCACGTGCGCGGGCGATCGTCGAAGCGACTACTTATTTCGGGGACCCCGACATCATCGCCAAGGTCTCTCACGGCCTCCCGGGGAGGCGATGGTGGGGATCAACGTGGAGGACATCCCCTCATCGCAACGGCTGGCGACGCGAGGCTGGTAGTTCCGTGTTGAAGGTCGGCGTACTCGGCTTGCAGGGGGATGTGCGCGAGCACGTCCGGGCTATAGAGGCCGCGGGAGCCACCGCTGCGGTGGTCCGGGCCCCCGACGAGCTTGCCGCCACCGACGCGATGGTGATCCCGGGGGGCGAGTCCACCACGATAGGAAAGCTCCTCGATCGCTTCGGCCTCCTCCAGCCCCTGAGTGATCGCATCGCGGCCGGCATGCCCGCCTACGGCACCTGCGCCGGGCTGATCCTGATGGCTCGAGAGGTAACGGGGTCGCAGGATGCGCCGCATCGGATAGGGGGCCTCGACGTCGTGGTCAGGCGCAACGGCTACGGCCGCCAGATCGACTCGTTCGAGTCCGACGTCGCTGTGGAAGGGCTCGAGGAGCCGCTTCGTGCCGTCTTCATCAGGGCTCCGGTCATAGAGGCGATTGGCGCCGGCGTCGAGGTGCTCGCCACCGTCGACGGCAACCCGGTGCTCGTCAGGCAGGGGCGGTCCCTGGCCTCGAGCTTCCATCCCGAGATGACGGGGGACCCTCGCATCCACGAGATGTTCCTCGAGCTTGCAACCGCAGGGGGTGGTGCCTAGGTGTCGGGTCATTCGAAATGGTCGACGATCAAACGGAAGAAGGGTGCCCAGGACGCGCAGCGGGCGAAGGTCTGGGGCAAGCTGCTCCGGTTCGTCGAGGTCGCGGCCCGGGACGGGGGCGGGAGCATCGACGGGAACCCCACGCTTGCCACCGCGGTCGCCAAGGCCAAGGCCGCGTCGGTCACGAACGAGAACATCCAGCGGGCCATCAAGAGGGGCACCGGCGAGCTCCAGGGTGAGGCCTACGAGGAGAGCTCCTACGAGGGTTACGGCCCCGGCGGGGTTGCCGTGCTCGTCCATTGCCTTACGAACAACAGGAACCGAACGTCGCAGGACGTGAGGAGCGCCTTCAACGGAAACGGCGGCAAGATGGCGGAGCCGGGGGCCGTGTCGTGGATGTTCGAAGCCAAGGGTCTGATCGTCGTCCCCGATAAGGGAGTGGCCGAGGACGACCTGTTCCTCCTCGCGGCCGAGGCGGGGGCCGAGGACCTGAGACCTGTCGATGCCGCGTTCGAGGTGTGGACGCCGCCCGAGGCGATGAAGCCGGTGGCGGAGGCCCTGCGGGAGGCGGGGATCGAGTTCGAGCCCGGCGAGGTCACCCAGGTCCCCAAGACGACCGTTCAGATCGAGGGGCCGGAGGCGAAGCGGGTGCTGGCGCTGATCGACGCTCTCGAAGAATTCGACGACGTTCAGGACGTCTACGCGAACTTCGACATCTCCGACGAAGTCATGGCCTCCCTAGCCTCCTAACCGCCTTCTGAGTGGATGTAGAACCCATATACGTCCGATAACTCGACAAGAACGCGGCTAGGAGCGGCGTGCCGAGCCGACCGGGCGGGGCGGAAATACGGGTAGGTGACGCTCCCCCCGGCTACGCTTCACGAACAGGCGTTCGTCATGGGCGCAATCCTGTCTGGAGAAAGGGCCGCCGGTGCGGGTTCTGGGGATAGACCCGGGTTTGTCGAAGATGGGCTACGCCGTGGTGGAGCGCGAGTCGGGCAAGCTGCGGCCTATCACGTTCGGCGTCCTGCGCACCTCGCCTTCCGCCAGGCACGCGGAGCGCTTGGCACAGATCCGAACCGATCTCCTCGCCCTGATCGAGGCCACGACCCCCGAGGTGGTGTCGGTCGAGAGACTCTTCTTCAACGCCAACGTGAAGACGGCCATGTCCGTAGCCCAGGCTTCGGGGGTCGCCCTCGCTACGGCGGCCGGCCGCGGGCTCGAGGTCTATGACTACACGCCCCCAGAGGTGAAGCTCTCGGTGGTGGGGGTGGGGAACGCGAGCAAGAAGCAGGTACAAGCGATGGTCTCTTCGATCCTCGGGCTCGCGAGTGCGCCGGAGCCATCGGACGCAGCGGACGCCTGCGCCCTCGCGATCTGCCACCTCAACAGGAGCGGCCTTCGGAGCGCGGTGAAGCTCATCAAGGGCGAGCGTCTCCAGGTCCCCGCCCGCCTCGCGGCAGCGTTACGAGGTGAGGCGGGTTGATCGGTTTCCTGAGGGGTCGGGTGGCCGGCCGCACCGCCGACGGCTGCTTCTTAGAGGTCGGGGGGGTCGGGTACAAGCTGGCCAGCTCCACGACCACCCTGGCCGCCCTGCCGGGCGAAGGCCAGCCCGTACGCCTCTGGACCCATCTCCAGGTGCGCGAGGATGCCCTCAACCTCTACGGCTTCGCGACGGAAGACGAGCAGCGGGTGTTCGAGGCTCTCCTAACGGTCCCCGGCGTCGGCCCCAAGGTGGCGCTACAGGTCTGCTCTGCGTTCTCGCCAAGCTCGTTCCGCCGGGCCCTAGTCACCGACGACGTAGCCGCTATCTCTTCGGTTCCGGGGATAGGCAAGAAGACGGCACAGCGGATCCTCGTCGACCTCAAGGAGAAGATGGAGCTTCCCGACCTCGGCCTCGCCGGCGCTCAGCCGGACTCTCTGGCGAAAGCCCGCTCGGCCCTCGAGAACCTCGGCTACTCGCCGGGCGAGGTGCGGGTGGCCTTGGCTGAGGCCGTCCCCTCCGAAGATGCCTCGGTCGAGGACGTCATCAAGGTGGCGCTCAAGGTGCTCGCATGAACGAGGTGGTGCTGGCGCACGCCGCCCTGCCCGAGGACCGGGAGGCCGACCGCTCGCTCCGTCCGAAGTCCCTTACGGAGTTCGTGGGCCAGGCCGACCTGAAAGATCACCTCGCCATCGTGCTGGAAGCCGCGAGGGGCCGCTCGGAGCCCGTCGGTCACCTGCTCTTCTCCGGCCCCCCGGGGCTCGGCAAGACCAGCCTCGCCTACGTGGTCGCCAGTGAGATGGAGGCGAACATCCGGCCCACGTCTGGCCCCGCGCTCGAACGGGCGGGAGACCTCGCGGCGATCCTCACGACCCTCGAGGACGGCGCCGTCCTCTTCATCGACCAGATCCACCGGCTCCCACGTCAGGTCGAAGAGGTGCTTTATCCGGCGATGGAGGACTTCCAGCTGGACCTGGTGATCGGCAAGGCCGAGCGCGCACACGATCAGGCTCGATCTCCTGCGCCACCCTCGTGGGTGCCACCACCCGGGCGGGGCTCATCACCGGCCCCCTGCGCAGCAGGTTCGAGCTGAGCGAGCGCCTGATCCGTATCCGACCGAGGACCTGCAGAAGATCATCACCAGGTCCGCCGAGATCCTGGGCATCGAGATAGACCCCGAGGGCTCCCACGAGATAGCCCGTCGCTCCCGCAGCACGCCTCGCATAGCGAACCGCCTTCTGCGCCGGTCCCGAGACTTCGCCCAGGTCCGGGGGGCCGGGCATATCGACGGGGCAACCGCGAAAGCCGCGCTCGAGCTCTTCAAGGTCGACGAGAGGGGCCTCGACAAGGTCGACGGGTCGATCCTCGAAGCGTTGGTCCGCCTGTTCGGGGGTCCCGTGGGGCTGTCGACGCTGGCCGTGTCGGTCGGTGAAGAGCCGGACACGATCGAGGACGTATACGAGCCCTTTCCGATGCAACTCGGGTTCATCCGCAGGACCCCGAGAGGCAGGGTTGCAACCGAGGCCGCCTTCGCTCACGTAGGAGCCCCTCTTCCCGAGGACCTCTCGCCGCCCGTCTGTTCGGAGATACAGGCTAGGCGTCGCGCTAGAATCGATGCCAAAGGGAGCCGCTCGGGCGGCTTGCCTCGCGGCGCCCGCGGGTGCGAAGGGGCCGCCAACCGAAGGAAGTGACTCAGATTGCAGGGTGCCGAGAGCAGCTTGATCTTTCTCGTGGTGATGATCGCCATCTTCTATTTCATGCTCATCCGTCCTCAGAAGAAGCGCCAGACGGAGCACATGAAGCTCATCGAGAGCATCGGCCAAGGCGACGAGGTGTTGATGCGCGGGGGTGAGTACGGCCGTGGATCGGACCGTGCGCGACGACTCGCTCGACGTCGAGCTGTCCCCGGGCCATGTCGTCAAGTACGCGAGGTCGGCGGTCTTCCAGGTCCTGACGCCGGAAGACGAGACCGCGCCTCGGGCCGAGGCTTAGACGATGAAGAAGAACCGTTACAAGCTCTCCCCCGGAGCATGTCCGTGGTCATCGCGCTTCGCCGCGCCCGCGGCGCGGCGATCGGGACGGGCACCGCCCCAAGCTCGGCTCCGACCTCGAGGGTGGCATCAGCGTGATCCTCACCGCCGAGAGCACCGAGGAGGTAACGGAAGAGGTCTTGGGGCAGACGGTCGAGATCATCAGGCAGCGCATCGACGCGGATCCAGGCGGGCGGCGAGGCCGAGGTGAGCGTGGCGGGGGACCGCAACATCCCCTGATCCAGCTCCCGGCGTCGAGGACCAGGAAGAGGCTCTGCGGATCATCGGGACGACGGCGCAGCTGACGTTCCGCCAGGTCATCGAGCAGGTCCCGCCGAACGTCAAGAAGCTCCCCGAGGTGACCGAGGAGAAGGGCCAAGCCGCTAACGACGAAGAGGTCGTCTACGAGTCCGGGCAGGAGGGGAAGAGGGCATCCTCTTACAGGCTCGAGCCGGCGGTGCTTACCGGCGAGGTCGTGACCGGGGCGGAGGCCGTGGTCGACACCCAGACGGCACCGCGGGGCGGTCGACCTCGAGATGGACGAGGAGGGCTCTGAGAAATGGGCGGACTTCACTGGCAAGCTCGCCTGTCTTAGGGACGAGGGCAAGGGTGTGAAAGGACAGGTCGCGATCGTCCTCGACGGCAAGGTCGAGTCCTCGGCCCCCATGGCCCCCGAGGTGGGAGTGCGACAGGGGGATCACGGGTGGCGGGACCCAGATCACCACGGGCGGCGAGGAGGAAGCGAAGCAGCTGGCCCTCGTCCTCAAGACCGGTGCCCTGCCGCTGACGCTACCCAGTCCGAGGTCAACAAGATCTCGCCCACGCTCGGGCGGGACTCACTCCGTGCGGGCCTGCTGGCCGGCGGCCTGGGCCTGGGCCTCGTGATGATCTACATGATCCTTTACTACCGCGCCCTGGGACTTGTCGTGTGGGGCGGGCTGCTCGTCTTCTCCGCCCTCATCTACTCGCTGATGTGCTTCCTCGGAGCGACCGCAGGCTTGACGCTCAGCCTCGCCGGGGTCGCCGGGATCATCGTCTCTGTCGGGGTCACGGCGGACTCGTACATCGTCGCGTTCGAACGTCTGAAGGACGAGGCGCAGACCGGCAAGAGCATGCGGGCGGCCGTCGACCGCGGCATGTCCCGCGCCTTCCGCACGATCCTCGTGGCCGACTTCGTCACCGGGTCGGCGGCCGTCATCCTCTTCTTCCTGGCGGTCGGGCCGGTCAAGGGCTTCGCACTGACGCTCGGCCTCTCGACCCTCATCGACGTGGCGATCGCCTACTACTTCACGCGCTCGGCCGTGAACCTGCTCGCTAGGTCACACCGCTTCACCGACGGCCGCTTCTTCGGGATCAAGTCGGCATTGGGGGTTACGACGACATGAGCAAGCTCTCCCGCCTCTATCAGGGGCAGACGAATATCGACTTCATCGGTAAGCGCCGGAGGTGGTTCGCTATCTCCGGGCTGTTCATCCTGGCCAGCCTTCTCGCCTTGGGCACGAAGGGCCTGAACTACGGGATCCAGTTCAAGGGGGGCGTTTCCATCCAGGCGCCGGTCGCGGCAGACGGGCCTCTCGGGAACCTGGACGACACCGGGATCGTTTCCGCGCTCGGCGACGAGCTCGGCGGGATAGGCGTCACCGACGCCACGATCCAGGTGGCGAGCGAAGGGGACGCGGACAGGACGGTTCTCGTTCAGACCAAGGAGGCGGCCAACGCCGAGGAGCAGGAGCGGGTCATCGCGACCGTGAGAGAGGCCGTGGGCGCCTCGGATGCCGACACCGACAGCTCCAGGATCGGTAGCAAGTGGGGCGGTGAGATCACCGACAAGGCGGTCCGCGCCCTCTTCATCTTCATGATCGTCGTCCTCGCCTTCATCTCGTGGAGGTTCGAGTGGAAGATGGCGATCGGCGCGCTGGTAGCCATGATCCACGACCTCATCATCACCGCCGGCATCTACTCCGTCGTGGGGTTCGAGGTCACGCCGTCGACGGTCATCGCGATCCTGACGATCCTCGGTTACTCGCTCTATGACACCGTGGTCGTCTTCGACAAGGTCGAGGAGAACACGAACGCATTCGCTGCGACCGGGAAGATGACCTATCAGGACTCGGCGAATCTCGCCATGAACCAGGTGTTCATGCGCTCGCTGAACACCTCGCTCGCCACCCTGCTCCCGGTGGCCGCTCTGCTGTTCGTCGGCGCCGGCTTCCTGGGGGCCGGGACCTTGAAGGACCTTTCCCTCGCGCTGTTCGTCGGGATCATGACCGGCTCGTATTCGTCGGTCTTCGTGGCCACCCCGATCCTTTCGATGATGAAAGAGCGGGAGCCCAAGTACAAGAACACGAGGGCGAAGCTCCTCCGTGACAGCACCCGTAGGACCGCCGCTCCCGTCGCGGCTACAGCGGGGGCCGGTGACGGTGATCCAGTATCGGTCAGTACCTCTGCCCGTCCCATCTCGGGCTCGCGGCCCGCTCAGGCCAGACCGCGAGCCGGCTCCAAGAAGGCCGCCCGCAGGAAGAAGCGATAGGAGAGCACATGCCTCACGAGCCCAACCACGAATGGCTGAAGGAGCACGTTCGGGATATCCCCGACTTCCCCAAGCCCGGGATCGTCTTCAAGGACATCACGCCCCTCCTCGCCGACAAGAAGGCTTTCACCTACACGATCGACGCGATCGCCCACCATTACGACAGGGATGAGATCGACAAAGTGATGGGCATCGAGGCGAGAGGGTTCCTCATCGCCGCGCCGCTGGCCTACCGGTTCACGGCCGGGCTGATCCCCGTTCGCAAGAAGGGGAAGCTTCCATGGAAGGTCGAGAGCGAGGAATATGCGCTCGAGTACGGAACCGACCTCCTCGAGATCCACCAAGATGCGATCACACCCGGCGAGCGGATCCTCATCGTCGACGACGTGCTCGCAACGGGAGGCACGGCGATGGCCACGGCGCACCTGACCGAGCGATGCGGGGGCAAGATCGCCGGCATCGTCACCCTCATGGAGCTGTCGTTCCTGAACGGCCGGGACAGGCTCGAAGGCTACGAGAGCCTTTCTCTCATCTCCTACTGACAACTAAGGGTTCCCCGGAATCTAATATGGGGGATGGGCTCGACGTCTAAGGCTGAGGAGCAACTGAGGGAACCAGAGGCCCAGAGGGTCGACACCAGCTCGCGGGGCGTCAAAGGAGTCTTCAGCAAGGTTCGCCCGGGACGTCACACCGCGGATCCCTCGTTGGACCTGATCGTCAAAGCGATCCGGAGCAAACGGCCCAAGGCTGACGTAAAGGTGATCGAGCGAGCCTTCGCTCTTGCCGAGTCCGTGCACGAGGGGCAGCTGCGAAAGTCGGGGGACCCCTTCGTCGAACATCCCATCTCGGTGGCGTTGATCCTGGCGGAGCTGGGGCTCGACGAGGTAGCGGTAGCGGCAGCGCTCCTTCATGACTCTGTGGAGGACACCGAACTGACTCTGGCCAAGGTCGAGGACGAGTTCGGGTACCAGGTGGCGGCCCTCATCGACGGCGTCACGAAGCTCGAGAAGATCCGCT
>JAUJNU010000084.1 GCA_030448085.1 Actinomycetota bacterium
CCGCTCCTGGTGGGCGCCGTAAGGCCCCCCGCGGGAGAGGACGAGAGCGGTTCGACGTGCAGCTCGGGGTGAGCTGAGCCGCCTGCGAAGACACTGCGAGCGCGAGACGCCGGAGTTAGCCATACCTCTATTATCGGCCAGCCACGGCCGATTCAGGAGTTACCCCGGCAACCTCGCCGCCCGGGGCCGGGAGGTGGTGCGGAAGAAAGGCTAGCGGGAGACCTTCTTGCGAGCGGTCTTCGCCGCCTCCTTGCGCCTTGCGTCCGCCGTCTTGGCCACCTCGGCGCTCTTCTTGCGAGCGACCTTCGCCGAGCTGTCGGCGGCCTTCTTGGCAGCGTCTGCCGCCTTCTTGGCGCTGCTGCGAACGTTCTTCATCTCCTTGGAGCCGGTGACGACCTTCGTGTTCTTCTTGGTCGTCTCGACCGCGGTCTTGACGAGCTTCGCGCCTGCCCCGGCGGCGAGCTTGACCGCCTGCTGGGCCACCTGTGCCTGCTTCTTGGCCCGCTTGGCATCCTTGGTCTTACCCACCTCTCGGGCGGTCTTGCCGGCGGTGCTCACTGCCTTCTTGCCGACCTCTCCGAGGCCCTTCGCTACGTTGCCCAGCTGCTTGCGGGTCTCGGCTGCCTGCTTCGAGGCCTTGCTAGCCCGTGCCATACCGGCCTCCCTCTCGTTCGGAAAATGGGTTCTTCCTACGCTACCGCGTGCGCCCACGCCGGGCCAACCTAGCGGTCCAGGTGGACCTTCACCCAGGTCCTCTCACCGCATGAGGGGCACCGCATCCAGGAGGAGTGGTACCGCATCAGCGGGAGGTGGAAGTGGACCGGGAACATGAGAGCCGCGAGCTCGACGTAGGAGACCCTCGTCTCCTCACGGCAGGAGGAGCACTCGACGGTGCACCAGAACCGCCTCTTCTCGGAGCCGCTGTAGAGGGCGTGCCTCCCCGGCGTCGCGTCCGGGGTCATGCCGCCCCCTGCTCGTCGCTGGCCCGAGCGATCTGGCGGTATGCCTCGGCCCCGGGATGCCTGGGAGCGTAGGAGAGGATCGAGCGCCCGACCTGCGCCGCCTCGGCGAAGCGGATCGACTTCCTGACGGGGGGCTCGAAAACGTTCACCTCGTAGCGCGCGCCCACGTCCGCGAGGACCTCCCGGGCATGCTTCGAGCGCCCGTCGTACATCGTCGGGATGACGCCCGTGATCGTGAGATCGGGGTTCGTGAAGTGCCTGATGTCATTAAGCGTCTCGATCAGCTGCCCGACCCCCCGGTGGGACAGAGCCTCACACTGGAGCGGGATGATCACCTCGCCGGCGGCGGTCAGGGCGTTGATCGTGAGGATCCCGAGCGACGGCGGACAATCGATGACGACGTAGTCGTACGTGTCCCCGAGCTCCCGCAGAGCTCGCTGCAGGGCGTACTCGCGCCCCGTCTTGGCCAGGAGGACGGCCTCGGCCCCCGCCAGGTCGATGTTCGCCGGCACGAACTCGACCTCTCCCCCGACGAGAACCTTCTCGACCGCGGTCCTCCTCACGAGGACGTCGTTGACGGTCTCGTCCAGGGAGTCGGGATCGACACCCAGCGAATAGGTGAGAGCCCCTTGGGGATCCATGTCCACGGCCAGCACCCGGCGCCCCATCTCAGTGAGGGCCACGGCTATCGAAAGGGTGCTTGTGGACTTCGCCACGCCTCCCTTCTGATTCGCGAAGGCGAGGACTCGGGTCACGGGGCCTCCCGGCCCCCCTCGGTACCTTCCAGCATCGGCAAGCGCATCCCGATGCGCGAGAACAACGCCATGACGTCTGTGGGGGTCCAACCCCGGTCCCGCAGCTCGAGGATGAGGCGCCCCGAGACCGCCTCGAGCTCCTCGTCGCCCAGCGCCTCATAGCCGTCGAGGAAGCCTCGGGAGTAGTCCCAGGAGACGTAATCGTCCGGGTCCGGGTCGAAGGCCGGCTCGTGCACCGGTGACTCACCGGCGTCCAGAAGCTCCTTCAGGTTGCCGGACAGCAGGTCCCAGGCGAGGAAGTGATCCTCGGAGCAATCGGCACAGTAGAAGACGGCGCCCTTGATCCCCCGGGGGCCGAGCAGCTCCTTCAGAGTCTCGACGTCGACGAGGTCCTGCTGGAGAGCCTCGCGCTCGGTCTCGCGCTCTTCCTCGTCGAAACCGTCTGCGCCTTGCGGTCCGTCCTGGTCCATGCGGCCATCGTATCCGCCACTGCGACAACAGACCGGGGGCGTCAGCTCAGAGACGCCCCTCGAGGCAGAGCCTCGTCAGGTGATCGTCGAGACGTATCCCTCGACGAGGCTGTCCCCGGCGAAGATGGCGATGGCCGTCCCGAGAGCGAGGAAGGGGCCGAAACGGACCTTCGCCTTTCGGTCTGCGCCGGAGGCCACCATGACGATCACCCCGAACAGGGCTCCGGCGGCGAACGAGAGGAACATGCCGGCGATCACGAGCCCGGGAGCGCCCAGGTAACCGAGGAACGTGCCGAGCACGAAAGCCAGTCTCACATCCCCCAGCCCCATCCCATGGGGAACGAGGAAGGCGATGAGGAAGAAGAACCCGCCGAAGATCAGGGCGCCGAGCCCCATCCGCAGCAGGCGCTCAGGCTCCCCCGCCACCAACGCTGCTATCCCGAGCCCTGTCCATCCCGCGAAGAACGCCGGATAGACGATGCGGTTGGGAAGGAGCCCGTGCTCGATGTCGATCACCGAGAGGACGACGAGGACCCAGAAGAAAGCGGCATAGACGACGGCTTCGACTGACGGTCCGAACTTCCACGCGCTGAGCCCGAACAGGACGCCGGTGGCGAGCTCGATCAACGGATACCTAACCGGGATGCGAAAGCCGCACCCGCGGCAGCGTGCTCGAAGGAACAGGTAGCTGAAGACCGGGACGTTTTCGATAGGGCGGATCATCCGCTCGCAGTTGGGGCACTTGCTTCGTCCCGTCACTATTGACTCGCGTCTGGGTATGCGGTACGCGGCGACCGTTCCAAAGCTGCCGAAGATCAGCCCCAGGCCGGCCGCGAACGCGATGGTGAAGACCTCCGTTGCGTCCTCCGCTAGTCCGGATCGCCGATGTGGTCGCGGATCCTGCCGAGCAACTCGTCCGACTCGAACGGCTTCATGATCACGTTCTCGGGCCCGAGGGACTCGTCGAACATCTGGTGTGCGTCCGGCTTTCCGGTCACCACGATGATCGGTATCCCGGCGGTGCTCGGGTGCTCCTTCATCTCGTCGAACATGCGGCCCCCGGAGACGTCGGGCATCATCAGGTCGAGCAAGATCAGGTCCGGACGGCGGAATTCCGCCTTCGTCAGACCCTCGAGCCCGTCGCGGGCCTCCATGACTTCGTAGCCCTCGGATTCGAGGATGAACTTCTCGAGCTCGCGG
>JAUJNU010000085.1 GCA_030448085.1 Actinomycetota bacterium
ACATCTGCGACGAGTGCATCGACCTCTGCAACGAGATCATCGAGGAAGAGCTCTCTGAGACTCCCGAGCTCAAGCTCGAGGACCTTCCCAAGCCCAAGCAGATCTACGAGTTCCTGAACGATTACATCGTTGGTCAGGAGCCGGCCAAGAAGGTCCTGTCGGTAGCGGTCTACAACCACTACAAGCGGATCCAGGTCGGCTCTCGTCAAGACAACGATGTCGAGCTGGCGAAGTCGAACATCATCCTTCTCGGTCCCACTGGTTGCGGCAAGACGCTCTTGGCGCAAACGTTGGCCCGGATGTTGAACGTGCCGTTCGCCATCGCAGATGCAACCGCCCTGACAGAGGCCGGCTACGTGGGCGAGGACGTCGAGAACATCCTGCTGAAGTTGATCCAGGCGGCGGACTACGACGTCAAGCGAGCAGAGACCGGCATCATCTACATCGACGAGATCGACAAGATCGCCCGCAAGAGCGAAAACCCCTCGATCACCCGGGACGTCTCGGGCGAGGGTGTGCAGCAGGCTCTCCTCAAGATCCTCGAAGGGACCACCGCCAGCGTCCCGCCGCAGGGTGGCCGCAAGCACCCTCATCAAGAGTTCATCCAGATCGACACCACCAATGTCCTCTTCATCTGCGGCGGGGCCTTCGCGGGGCTCGAGAAGATGATCGAGAATCGGATCGGGCGCAAGGGGATCGGCTTCGGCGCAGATGTGCGTAGCACCGAGGAGCGCAACGTCGGGAACATCCTCCAGCACGTCCTCCCCGAGGACCTGTTGAAGTTCGGCCTCATCCCCGAGTTCATCGGCCGGCTGCCGGTGATCACAACTGTGCACAACCTCGACAAGGACGCTTTGATCAGCATCCTCACCGAGCCGAAGAACGCCCTCATCCGTCAGTACCGGAAGTTCTTCGAGTACGACGGTGTAGAGCTCGAGTTCACGATGGACGCCCTCGAGGCCGTCGCCGAGCAGTCGATGCTGCGCAAGACCGGTGCCCGAGGCCTGCGGGCGATCCTGGAAGAGGTGCTCCTGAACGTCATGTACGACCTGCCGAGCCGTCAGGACGTGGGCCGCTGCGTGATCGACCGGGACGTCGTACTCGAGAAGGTCAACCCGACCCTGGTGCCTCGGTCCAAGGACCGCAGTGACAGGCCGGCCCGGGGCGAGCGCTCCGCCTAGCCCCTTCTGCGGAGCCGTATCCTTGGGAGTAGCCACCCGAACGGGTGGCGTCCCCCTTCCGAGGAGTGGTGATGAAGCTCAAGGTCCTGATAGCAGGGGCGGCGGTCCTGGCGATCCTCACCGGTGGAGCCTTCGTCGGCGCGAGCGTCTTCTTCCTCAGCCCCTCGGAAGACAGGGCCCTCGCGTTGGTCCCTCGCAACGCGGCCGTCTACATGAACGTCTTCATCAAGCCTTCGACCGACCAGAAGATGGCGATCAGCGACCTGCTCGATCGCTTCCCTCAGGCCGGTAAGGACTTCGAGGAGGCCAAGGACGCGCTCGTAGGTCTTCTGCAGCCGGAATTGGACAAGGTAGGGCTCAACTACGAGGCAGATGTAGAGCCCTGGCTGGGCGACCAGGTCGCCCTGTACATGACCGCTCCTGAGGTGGCTGTAGGTGAGCTAGGCGCGCCGGAGGCCCCGGACTTCGAGGGGGCTTTCCTGATCAGGGCGACCGATGAGGCCGCGGCAACAGCAGCCATCGACAAAGGATTGGACGCAGAGAACCAACAGCCAGAGGGGCAGACTTACAAAGGGGTCGACTATCGGGCGATCGGGCTCACTACCCCTGACGAGACGGCGTTTGGGTTCGTGGAGGACTTCCTGGTCGTCGGGTCGGTGAAGGGGTTCGAGGGAGTGGTGGATGCGAAGGTCGGCGAGACCCTCGCCGACAACGAAGCCTTTTCGAAGCCCCTCTCCACGTTAGAGGACGATCGTTTCGCCCTTCTCTACGTCGACACGTTCGCGTTGTCGCTTCCCTCGCTCGCCACAACGGGAGTGGAGCCCGATGCCGCGGGATCGATGGAGCAGCTGAGAACGTCGGGCTTTCTCAACCCAACACTCCTCTCGCTTCACTTCGAGAAGGACGCGGCGGTGCTCGAAGCCGCCCTGGCTCTGCCCGAAGGAGGCGCGTACGAGAAGCTTCTCGAGGAGGCGACCGAGAGTGAAGGTCTGCTCGGGAGCCTCCCCGGTGACTCATGGCTGGCCGTCGGGGTAGCGAACCTGGGCGAGTCCATCGAATCGGGTCTCGACCTCGCCCTTGATCTCGTCCCCGACGCGGAGCAGATCGATCCGGAGGGGAGCTTCAAGACCGCCACGGGTCTTGACCTCAGGGAAGACGTCCTCTCCTGGATGGGGGACATGGGCTTGTTCGTGCATGGGACAACCGTCCAAAACATACGGGGGGGCCTGGTGATCGAGTCCTCCGACGCCGCGAAGACAGAGGGTGCGGTGGGCCGTCTGGAGCAATACATCAATGGAGAGCAGCCCGGGCTGGCTGGTCCCGCCGAGCAAGGGGACCTGAGGGGATTCTCCCTCACCGGGCCCGGTTTCCCCGATCGTGTCAGCGTTCTGGGTGGGGACCGATTCGTGGCGGCCATAGGGGATCGAGCGATCTCGGAAGCGGTCGAGCCCACGGCTACCCTGGAAGACTCCGAGCCTTACCAGCGGGCGCTCGAAGCGCTCGGCGAGGGCTTTACCCCGAACGTGTACGCCGACCTGACCCCGATCATGACCTTCGTGGACGTCGGCCTGTCTTTCTCGGGTGCCGCGACCCCGGACTACCAGAGCAACATAAAGCCGGCCCTACAGACCCTTGACTTCGGGATCCTCGGCACGAAGGCGGATGACGGTGTCTTGACCCAGCGCTTCGTCGTCGGTGTGAAGCCCGGAGGCGAGGAGTGATGACGATGGAGATGCGTGACTAAGGGAAAAGGTCCAGACCTACAAGAGATAGAAGGCCGCTGGCGCGATTACTGGGAGAAGTCACTCACCTACGGGTATGACCCAACCCGAGGCCGCGACGAGACGTTCGTCGTGGATACGCCGCCGCCGACCGTCAGCGGCTCCCTTCACATAGGCCATTGCTTCTCGTTCACGCACACGGACCTCGCCGTCCGCTACCGGCGGATGCTTGGCAAGAACGTCTTCTACCCCATGGGGTGGGACGACAACGGCCTTCCGACCGAGCGTCGGGTCCAGAACATCTTCTCCGTCCGGTGTGACCCATCCCTTCCCTACGAG
>JAUJNU010000086.1 GCA_030448085.1 Actinomycetota bacterium
GGGATCGAGGCCGAGCTCTACTTCGCCCGCCGTAACGAGATCGCCGGCGTTACCCGCATGGGTGGCGGGGAGTGCCCGGGAGAAGTGATAGTCAACGTCACGTACGACCCCCTACAGACAGACGCCGGCAAAGAGAGCGTCGAGAAGACACGGGGTCAGTTGAAGCACGACCGCAGGAAGGGCAAGGTCTAGCCATGCACATCCGCAGCAGGCGCTCGCAGCTGCCGAGCGTCGTGAAGCAGCAAGAGGCGGGGCAGGGCGACGCCCCCTACGTATTGTTCGTGTGCGTGCACAACGCGGGTCGCTCGCGCATGGCCGCCGCCCTGTTCAACCAGATCGCAGACGGACGATACGTAGGCCTCTCCGCCGGAACAGAACCGGCGGATCGAGCCCATCCTGAGGTGGTCTCTGCGATGGCCAACATCAGCACCCCCATCGAAGAAGGACCGGGCCGCCTCCTCACCCAAGAGATGACCGACGACGCCCTCCTCGTGGTGGGCATGGGCTGCGCTGTCGAAGAGGCTTGCCCGGCCCTCAGGGCCCCCTTGGAGGACTGGGGCCTCGACGACCCCAAGGGCAAGGGCCCCGAAGAGGTTGCCGAGATCAGGGACTCGATCGAGATGAGGGTGAGGAACCTCGTCGCCCGCCTCGACAGAGAAAGTGGCCTCGACTAACCCAAACGCTCCGCTCCAGACTTGAACGGGCGACATGGACGGAACCGCGGTGAAGGCGTGGGGAGGATCGATCGCCAGCTTCGAGGACTTCTACGGGAACGAGTTCCCGCTCGTCTTCAGAGCCGCTTTGCTACTGGCGGGCGACCGGGCTGTGGCCGAAGACGCCACCCAAGAGGCCTTCAAGCGCGCGTACGTGCGCTGGGGAAGGCTCAACAGGACCGATTGGGCGGGCGGCTGGGTCATGACGACCGCGCTCAACATCTGTCGCCGCTCCCTTCGGAAAGGACGTCCAGGGCCGCCGATGCCCGGCTTCCATGAGTCGCATGAAGGCGACTCTGCGGGGCGGGTCGATCTGGTGCGGGGTCTGCAGGCCCTGCCGCCGCGGCAACGACAGGCGGTGATCCTCTACTACCTGGGGGACCTTCACGTCGCCGCCGTTGCCGAGCTGATGAACGTCAACGAGGGCACCGTCAAGGCGCACCTCGCCCAGGCGCGAGAGGCCCTGCGACGGAGTCTGGGAGGTGAGCGATGAACGACGATCTGGGACCCAGGCTCCGGGAGGTCGCAGCGAGGCTGGAGGCGCCGGCGGGCGACCTCGGCGAGGTGCTGAGGAGCGGCGCGAGGCGACGCCTCCTGCGAATTGTGGGCACAACCCTCGGGGTGATCGCGCTCGTCGGTGGGGGCTGGATCTCCGCCGCTCTCGTGGGCTCATTCGAGACGACCGGGAGCGGCCTCCGCCCCGACACGGCGGGAGGCCCTTCGGAGGGGTCGAGCGCCGCGTCGGCGTCACCCTCGCCGGCCGGGGCCGAGGGGCGCGTGGTCGTCACCCGGACAGACGGGGCGCGCTACATCGAGGGCTCGGTCTCTTTCATCAGGCTCAGCTACGACGACGGCCGCAACATCGTCCTTCCGGCGTTGGGCCCCGGACCCGACCCGGTCGCCAAGCAGGTCCCCGTCGGGAGGGTGACGGTGGAGCACAAGGAGCAGCCATGCGTCGGCACGTGTGAGGGACTCGACCCACCCGTCAACCGCTGTTCCACCCGGGCCCTGGTGGATGAGGTGACCAACCTGCGATTGAAGATCCACATCGAAGGCTCTCGCTGCTCGGTCGAGGTGGTGGGAGAGCACTTCGCCCTGCCTTACGACGGCCAAGACCCGGCCGAGGTCGGGGTTCCCTACCGGTTCAGGATCCTCTCCCACTGCGGCCTGGGCCACCCCATCCAATTCGACGGGCGCTACTGGTTGCCGGTTCTCCCCCGCTACCGGGAGACCATCAATCCCCCCCCGGGATTCGACCAGAGCTCGGACACCGGGAAGATGACGCTGGATGATGAGGACACGGCGACGTACGAGAGCTCAGGCGGGACCCGCGTCGAGTACGAGCCGGCGGAGCCTCCCAGCCGTCAGTTCATGTGTGACTGAGGAGCGCGCAGACTAAGAGTGGTAGATCCGGATCTGGGTTCCGAGGGGGGCCAGGTAGTGGATCCACTTCGCGGTCCAGTAGGGCACCCTGACGCAGCCGTGGCTCGCCGGATAGGTCGGAACGCTCGGCCATCCGTGGATCGCCCTGTTGCCCTCGTAGTAGCTGGGGTAGTAGAGGCGGTTGGGGCTGTACCCCTCGAGCTTCCGATAGACGTTCCAGACCCCGTCATAGGTGGCGCCGTTCGCGCCGGTCGAGACATGGATGGTGTTGCGCACCTTGCCGTCGCGCACCGTGTAGAGCACCTGTTTCGTCTGGTCGACCTCGATGTGGAAGTCCGGGGTGCTCGCGCGTGCCTTCGGCCTGTGGGCGCGGGCTAGAACGCCCCACGTGGCGGCGTCGACGGTGCCGACCCGGGAGCGGCCCTGCACCTTGTTGAAAGCCAACACGGCGTCCCTGGTCATGTAGTCGAACCTGCGGTTCGCTCCCCGCAGGTAGTAGCCGATCGACATGAGCCGCTTCTCGAGCAGGCGCACGTAGACGCTCCGGGACCCGGTCGTGAGGTACGGCAGCGGAGGCGTCTTCACCGCGGTCTCGCGCCGCACGAACAGGTGATCCTTGTCGTCGAAGGAGATGGACGCCTGGTAGTTCCCGGGACGGCGCACCTCGAAGCGGGTACGGAAGCGGCCCCCGTGGATGCCGACCGAGCGCCTGTCCAGCAGACGCCCGTCCCGGAAGATCTTGACCTGAACCTTGGCGTCGGAGTGGCGCGGCCTCACCCGTCCTCGTACAACGGCCTTGCCGAAAAGCTTCACCTTCTTGAGGTTCGCCCGCAGGCGCGGCTGCACCCTCGCGTACAGGGGCTTGCTCACCGCGGCCCCCCAGCGGGCCCGCAGGACCGAGTTCTGTTTGGGGGACAAGGTGATCCGGTAGCGGCCTTCGAGGTCGGTTCGGGTGCTGGCGCGCACGCGTCCCTTCTCGTCGAAGATCTCGACCCGCTGCTCGGGCTGAGCCGGATCGATCCGCCCCTTCAGCCTGAGCGCTCTGCCGAAGACGATCGACGGGTCCTTGGCCCTCAAGGTCACCGCGGGCGGGATCTGCGCCACGGCGG
>JAUJNU010000087.1 GCA_030448085.1 Actinomycetota bacterium
CGAAGTTCACCCTGTAAGCGAGGTCTCCGTCATTGACGTCGAGGCCGATGCCTACCGACTCGAGGGGGCCGCGGCCGGTGTGGTACTCGCGGGGGTCGTACCCGAGGATCGAGAAGACGGCGATGTCGGACTCCGGAGCGATCCCCTCGCCCACGGTCGTGACGTAACCGTTCCGCCCGTCCCGCGCCAGCCTGTCGAGGTTCGGAGTCGCCGCGGTCTCGAGCGGGGTCCGGCCACCGAGCGGCTCGAGCGGGTCGTCCCCCAGCCCGTCGAGGATCACGTACATGATGCGGCTCGGGCTCATCGCGTCGCTTTCACGATCGCCGCGAACTCTCCCCCGTCGAGTGAGGCTCCGCCGACCAATGCTCCGTCGATGTCGGGCTGGCCGAGGAGAGTCTCCGCGTTCCCTGCCTTCACGCTCCCCCCGTAGAGGATGCGAATGGAGTCGGCCGCCTCCTTACCTCTCGACTCCTCCAGCACCCTGCGGATGGCGGCGATCGTCGACTGAGCGTCGTCCGGTGTCGCCGTCTTCCCGGTGCCTATCGCCCAGATCGGCTCGTAGGCGATCACGAGCCGGCGCACCTGGTCGATCTTCAGGCCCTCGAGCCCGGACAGGACCTGACGCTCGACCTTGGCCTCGGTGGACCCCGCCTCGCGTTCCTCGTCGGTCTCGCCGCAGCAAAGGATCGGGGTAAGGCCGTGGGCGAAGGCGGCCTTCACCTTCTGGCTGATGAGCTCGTCGCTCTCCCCGAAGATCTCGCGCCTCTCGGAGTGGCCGAGAAGGACATAGGACACCTTGAGGGCGGCGAGCATGGGGGCCGAAACCTCACCCGTGAAAGCGCCGTTCGTCTCCTGGTGCATGTTCTGCGCCCCGAGAGCGAACCGATAACGGTCGGCATCGACGAGCGTTTGAACCGTGCGGAGTCCCGTGAAGGGCGGGCAGATGACCACCTCGACCCGGTCGAGGTTGTGGTCGGCGAGCTCGTGCCCCAACTGCTGCACGAGGACGATCGCCTCGAGATGCGTGTTGTTCATCTTCCAGTTCGCCGCGATAAGCGGGGTCCTCATCAAAGCCTCCCTTTGTCGTTCATCAGCACGGCGATCCCCGGAAGCTCCTTGCCTTCCAGAAGCTCCAGCGAGGCCCCGCCGCCGGTCGATAGGTGGGAGACCGACTCGGTCAATCCCATCTGTCCCAGCGCGGCGGCCGAATCGCCGCCTCCGACCACCGTATAGGCACCCTTGGCCGTCGCCTCGGCCACGGCCTCCGCGACCTTCCGGGTGCCCTTCGAGTAAGCGTCTATCTCGAAGATACCCATCGGGCCGTTCCACAGGACGCTCTTCGCCGAGGTGATCGCGGCCGCGAACGCGGCCCCCGTGTCGGGCCCCACGTCCACCCCGAGGCGGTCCCCTATCGAAGCCAGCGCCACCGTCTCGTGATCCGCCCCCTCGTCCGGCGAGGTGGCCGCAACCACGTCGGTCGGTAGCAGGACTTCGACCCCGCGGCGGTCCGCCTCCTCGAGGGTTCCCCGGACCTCGTCAACCCGGTCCCGCTCGACGAGACTGCGGCCCACCTCGTGCCCCTGCGCCACGAGGAGCGTGAAAGCCATGGCACCGCCGATGCAGATCGTGTCTACCCGCTGCAGCAGGTTCTCGATCACGCCGAGCTTGTCCGAGACCTTGGCCCCGCCGAGGACGGCAACGAAGGGCCGCGCCGGCTCGTGCAAGATGCGCTGGAGCTTCTCGACCTCTCGCGCGAGGAGGAGCCCGGCGGCCGCAGGCAGCCGCTCCGGCACACCGACGACCGAGGCGTGAGCCCGGTGGGCGGCCCCGAAGGCGTCGTTCACGTAAGAGGTGGCGAGACCGGCGAGGGCGTCGGCGAGGGCCGGGTCGTTCTTCGTCTCCCCCGCCTCGAACCTGAGGTTCTCGAGCAGGACCACGTCCGCGTCCGAGGAGCAGAGGGCCCCCGCGTCCTCGCCCGCGACGTCGGTGGCAACTTTCACCTCGCGCCCCAGCAACTCGGCCAGGCGGGCACCTATGGGCGCCAGCCGAAGGGATTCCACGACCTCGCCCTTCGGCCTGCCGAGGTGGGAGCAGACGACCAGCTTCGCCCCCCGCCCGAGGAGTGCCTCGAGCGTCGGGACGGCCGATCTGATCCGCAGGTCATCGGTGATGACGCCGTCCCGCAAGGGAACGTTCAGGTCGCAACGAACCATGACCCGGCCCGCTCCGAGCTCCAGCGAGTCTATGGAAGGCAGAGGTTCTGGCATGTGGCGGCAGAGTCTAGACCCCGGGCCCCGAAGGGGCGCCGGGGTCGTGGGCCCAGCGGGGCCCTGCTGACCCCTTAGAGCTCGCCGGCTACCAGCGCGGTCAGGTCGACGAGGCGGTTCGAGTAGCCCCATTCGTTGTCGTACCAGGCGAGCACCTTGACCATGTTCCCGTTCGCCATGGTGGAGAGGCCGTCGATGATGCAGGAGTGGGGGTCGCCCACGATGTCGGTTGAGACGATCGGGTCCTCGGTGTAGCGAAGGACGCCCTTCATGTCGGCCGCCTGGGCCGCCTCCCGGTAGGCGTTGTTCACCTCGTCGGCCGTCACCTCGCTGCCGAGGACGGCGACGAGGTCGGTGATCGAGCCATCAGGCACAGGCACCCTCAGCGAGAGCCCGTCGAGACGACCCTTCAGCTCGGGCATGGCGAGCGAGGCGGCCTTCGCGGCCCCCGTGCTCGTCGGGATGATGTTGATCGCCGCGGCCCGCGCCCGGCGCAGGTCGCTCTTGGCAAGGTCCAGGGTGTTCTGGTCGTTCGTGTAGGCGTGACAGGTGGTCATGAACCCCTTCTCGATGCCCCAGTTGTCCTGCAGCACCTTCGCCAGAGGGACCACACAGTTGGTGGTGCAGGAAGCGTTCGAGATGATCTCGTGCTTGGACGAGTCGTAGTCGTTGTGGTTGACGCCCATCACGATCGTGATGTCCTCTTCCTTCGCGGGGGCCGAGATGATGAACTTCTTCTCACAGCCTTGCTAGACGTGCTTCCCGCAGTAGCCCCGCTTGGTAAAGAAACCGCTGGACACGATCACCACAGAGACCCCGAGGTCCGACCAGGCGACGAATCAGGGCTCACACACGTACAGACAAATCACTGACGCACAGACCACGCAGACTCCACCAGAAC
>JAUJNU010000088.1 GCA_030448085.1 Actinomycetota bacterium
CCCGGGGGCCCTGCCGAGCACCCACTCGACCGCTCGCTGCTGGCCCGGCTCGTCGCGGTGGTGGAGCAGGCGACCGAGCGGTGGGAGGCGTGGGATCACGCCGGAGGCCTTCAGCTTGCCGAGACCTGGTTCTGGAGTGACTTCACCGACAACTATCTGGAGCTCTCGAAGAACCGGGCCTACGCAGGGGATCCCTCAGCCATCGGCACCCTCCGGTCCGCCTTGGGCATCATCCTGCGTCTCTACGCTCCGGTCCTCGTCTACGCGACCGAAGAGGTCTGGCAGCAGATGGAAGGCTGCGACGGCTCCATCCACCGCGCTTCGTGGCCTCGGTCCACCGAGATCGACTTGCTCGAGGACGGGGGGCATTTCGAGGCGGCGGTCGAGGTACTGGCTCAGATCCGGAAAGCTAAGTCTGAGGCTCAGGTATCGATCAAGTTCCCCGTCGATGAGCTCGAGGTGAGAGGCCCCGCCGCCAGATTGGCCTTGCTCCAGAGCGTCCTTGACGACATCGTGGCTGCGGGGAACGTCAAGAACCACTTGCTCGTGCGGGAAGAGAGACCGGATCTCGTGGCGAAGGTGACGCTCGGGCAGCCCGAGGTTTGACCTCCGTGAGCTTCGAAGAAGCCGCAGCACACCTGAACGGCCTCGGCATCGACGCGATGAAGGGGCTGAAGCCCTCACTGCACCGGATCGAGGCGATCTGCGAGGCCCTCGATCACCCGGAGGCTTCGATCCCCGTCCTGCACATCACGGGCACGAACGGGAAGAGCTCGACCGCGCGCATCGCCTCGTCGCTGTTGTCTGCGACCGGGCTGACCGTGGGGACCTTCACCTCGCCCCACCTCGAGTCCGTCACCGAGAGGATCTCTCTGGCCGGTGAGCCGGTCCCTGAGGAGGTATTCGGCGAGATGTTCCAGCACCTTCATCCGTACCTGCTGTTGGTCGAGCGCAAGCTGGGGGAGAAGCTCAGCTATTTCGAGGTCCTCACCGCTCTGTTCTTCCTGTGGGCCGCCGAGAGCGTCGATGTCGCCGTCCTCGAGGTCGGCCTCGGCGGTAGGTGGGATGCGACCAATGTGGCCGATGCTCCCGTCAGCGTCATCACGAACATCGGCCTCGACCACACCGCCCTCCTCGGCTCCGATCCGAAGGGGATAGCGAGAGAGAAGGCAGGGATCATCAAGCCCGGCTCCATGACGATCACCGCCGAGCAGAGCCCGGAGCTGGCCGCCGTGCTTCAAGAAGAGGCGGATTCGGTTGCGGCCCCCCTTTATCGTCTCGGCCGGGACTTCAGCCTCACCGACAACAGGGTTGCCTACGGCGGCAGATACATATCCGTATCCACGGGCGCGGGAGACTTCGAAGGGATGTTCCTGCCCCTGCACGGCGAGCATCAAGGGATCAACGCAGCAACCGCTATCGAGGCCGTGACGAGGTTCCTGCCGGCGCGCAAGCTAGACGAGTCGGTCGTCGTCGAGGGGATGGCGAACGCCAAGGTTCCCGGACGCATCGAGTTCCTCAAACTGGGGGCCGAGCGGTCCGCGCCGGTGGTGTTGGATGCCGCTCACAACCCGGCGGGTTTCAGAGCGCTCGTTGCTACGCTCGCCGAAGCGTTCGCGTTCGACAAAGTGACTTTCGTTCTCGGGATCCTCGACGACAAGGATCATCTATCGATGCTCCAGGAGCTGTTGTTGATCCCTTCGGAGGTGATCACGACGCAGGCGTCCAACCCACGCTCCATACCCGCGGAGAAACTGGCGGCTGCAGCTGAGGCGATAGGTTTGCCGACGCGAGCGATCGGCGCAGTCGAGGAAGCGGTGACCACGGCGGTCGGCGAGGCAGGCCCCACCGGGCTCGTCTGTGTCACGGGCTCGCATTACGTGATCGGCGAGACCCGAGCCTTGCTGACCCGTCTCACCGACACGTAACGATCGATAGGAGGAATCGAGATGGCCGATGTGCAGAAGACCTTCATCATGGTCAAGCCCGACGGGGTTCGCAGGGGGCTCGTGGGCGAAGTGATCCGCAGGATCGAGGCCAAGGGGTTCACCCTTAGTGCCGCAAGGCTCTTCACGATCGACGAGGACCTTGCGAAGCGCCACTACGGCGAGCACAGCGAGCGCCCGTTCTTCGGCGAGCTGGTCTCCTTCATCACCTCCGGGCCCGTGATGGCCATGGTGGTCGAGGGAGAGGGGGCCGTGGTCGGGATGCGACAGATCATGGGGGCGACGAACCCCCTGGAGGCGGCTCCCGGCTCCATCCGAGGGGACCTCGCCACGGCTATAGGCGAGAACATCGTCCATGGCTCTGACTCCCCGGAGTCGGCTACCAGGGAGATAGGCCTCTTCTTCCCCTCGTAGCGCCTTCTTCCCTTCCTAGCCCCTCCCTCCCCAAGTCCCAGAACGGCTCCGCCCGCTTTGGGCTACTCTGGCCAGGCTCTTCCCAAGAAAGATCAGGCAACTTCCCCCGTAGGAGCTGGTGATGGAGAACTTCTTTTCGTTTATCGGCCGTGACATGGCCATCGACCTCGGCACCGCCAACACCCTGGTTTACGTCCGCGGACGTGGCATCGTTCTCAACGAGCCATCAGTGGTGGCGATCAACACGAAGAGCGGAGCCATCCTCGCGGTCGGCTCCGAAGCCAAGCGGATGATCGGACGTACCCCCGCTTACATCGTCGCGATCCGTCCGTTGAAAGACGGGGTCATCGCCGACTTCGACGTCACCGAGAAGATGCTGCGTTACTTCATCCAGCAGGTGCATCGGCGTTCGTTCCTGGCGAAGCCTCGCGTCGTCGTGTGCGTTCCATCCGGTATCACCGGGGTGGAGCAGCGCGCGGTCGAAGAGGCAACGATCTCCGCGGGCGCGCGCAGCGCGTTCATCATCGAGGAGCCGATGGCAGCCGCGATCGGTGCGGGCCTTCCGGTCCACGAGCCGACCGGCAACATGGTGGTCGACATCGGTGGTGGGACGACGGAAGTTGCGGTCGTTTCGCTCGGCGGCATCGTGACGAGTCAGTCGATCCGCATCGGTGGCGACGAGCTCGACGAGTCGATCA
>JAUJNU010000089.1 GCA_030448085.1 Actinomycetota bacterium
GCAGGGTGCTCTTTCCATTCGCCCCCAGGCCGTAGAGCAGGAAGAGCACCTGCTCGGTGGTCAGGCCCGTCAGGCTATAGCCGATCGCTCGCTGGAGGAATCCGATCATGGCTGCGTTACCACCCATGATCCGCTCGAGGAATGCCAGGAAGATCGGGCAGGTGGCGTTGGGAGCGTAGTCGACCGGCGCCAGCTTCGTGATGAGGTCGCTTCGATCATGCGAGTGTAGGCGGCCGTCCCGCAGGTCGATCGTTCCGTTCTTGGCATTGAACAGCCACAGATCGGTGTCGAACGCGCGTCCCGGACCCTCGGCGGTCTCGTCTCGGGGACGTCACGCCGCGCGAAGCTCCTGCGCGTCCTCAGCCCGGCCATGTTGCGGTGGCTCTCCGGAGCGCCGGTCCCCGACGAAGGGCTGCTCTCGTTCCTCCCGCTGGGCGAGGTGCTCGAGGGACGGCTGGACACACTGGGGGCCTTCCGCGACAACCCACCCGGACTGGCCCTCCTCGCACAGGTTCTGGGAAGCGGGCGCCTTCTGGGTCAGGTGCTCGGCCAGGTCCCCGATGAGCTCGCGACGATCGCCGACCCTCACCGGGTACCGGCACCGAAAGACCGTTCTCGTCTGTCGCGAGAAGCCATCGCATCGCTCGAATGGCGAGGGCCGGACAAAGTCCTGCCGGGGCTCCGCCGTTTCAAACGCAGAGAGATGATGCACATCTCGATAGGCGATGTAGCCGGAGACATCGGGCCCCACGCAGTGGGAGCTTCCCTCGCCGACCTCGCCGACGCCTGCCTCGAGGCCGCGCTGCAGGGAGCGGAGCCGAGCCTCGCCGTCATCGGGATGGGGAAGCTCGGGGGCCGCGAGCTGAGCTACTCGTCCGACATCGATGTGATGTTCGTCCACGAAGGTGACCCGCGCTCCGCGGAGGCCTCGGCCGAGGAGTTGCTCCGGACGATCGGCGAGGTGACTCCGGAGGGGCAGGCGTTCCGCATCGACCCCAACCTCAGACCGGAGGGCAGGAGCGGCGCACTCACTCGATCCCTCGATTCCTTCCGCGAGTACTACGAACGGTGGGGACGCCCTTGGGAGTTCCAGGCTCTCCTCAAGGCGAGGGCGTCCGCCGGGTCCGCCGACGTCGCGGCCAGGTTCGTCGAGATGGTGCGCCCACTCGCACACCCGCCCACCCTGCCGCGTGAATGGCTGAGCGAGATCAGACACCTGAAGGCCCGGATGGAGAAGGAACGGATCCCGCGCGGGACCGACCCCCGCAGGCACACCAAGCTCGGCCCCGGAGGTCTGTCGGACATCGAGTTCTCGGTGCAGGTCCTGCAGTTGCAACACGCCCACGCGCACCAAGCGCTCCAGACAACGAACACCGCTGCCGCCCTCGCCGGGGCATGCGAAGTGGGACTGTTGAGCGAAGCCGAGACCGCCCGCTTGCAGGAGGCGCTCAGCTTCCTCATGCACCTGCGGAACCGCATGTTCTTCCTCTACGCGCGGCCGGTGGACGCCCTGCCTCTGAAGCCTGAAGAGCTAGAAGCCCTGGGCATCGCCATGGGATTCAAGGATCAGCCCCGCCAAGAGGTGGAAGAGACCTACCTGAGGAACACCCGGCGCGCCCGCACGATCTGCGAGCGGGTCATCTTCGGTAACGCCTAGGGAAGGGCTGCCAGCAGATCCTCAACCGGTGCGTCGTCCGACGAGGTCGTGTTGCGGTGGACGTAGAGGACCTTTCCGCCTTTGTCGGCGACCACGGCGCCCGCCAGCTGAAAGGGGTCCTGCTTGGGGCGGCCGACCCCCTTCCCTGTGACGATGCCTTTCGCGAAGCCGGCCCAGAGCTTCGGGCCCGCCACCGCACTGAGGGTTCCCCGTCGCAGCTCGAGCACCTCATAGGTGTCCCGTCCGTGGTCAACCAGCAAAGTGAAGGGGATGCCCTGCGTGTCCCGGAAATGAGCGGCCATCTCGGGCCGCCCCATCCCGATCGCTACGACCCTCGCTCCGCGCGAGCTGAACTCGGTCTCCCTGTCACGCAACTGCGTGACGTACTCCCGGCAGAAAGTTCAGCCGTAGTGGCGGAGCCAGACGAGCACCACGGGCTCGTCCTGCCACAGATCTCCGAGCCTCACCTCCGCGCCCGAGGCGTCCGGAAGCGTTACCTCCTCGAGCGATTCCAGGGTCTTCATCCCCCGATCCTAAGCCCGGTGCAGGAAGGGGGCCACAGACAGCGAACTCTCTCCCAGGTTTCAGGACCGCCACGCCGAGCAGGGGGGATGGATCCGGGCAGGGCTTCGGCCCTGCCCGTTCCTATTTCCGGGTTAGGGAGCGACCTGGACGAGCTCGCCCTCTGCCGAGTTCGTGACCCAGACGTAGCCCTCACCGACCGTTACCTCGGGCGTCATCAAAGGACCCACCACCACCGGATCACCTAGCGGCGCCCCTGTCAGCGGGTCCACCTTGTAGAGCTTCGATGGGGCGTCGGCCGAAGCGTTCATGCCGCCCTGGTTCGTCGTCACCCAGAGATAGCCCTCACCGAACGCCACGTCCACGATCTGGTCGGGAAGAACGACAGCCCGGTCGATGACCTCGCCACTTATGGCATCGACCCTTGAGACGGTGTTGCCCCCGGTCTCGGTTGGATATCTGACGACCCAAGCGGAGGGGCGTGAGGGGCCGTCGTCCGCCGCAGGGACCGACCCCGCAGCGATCTCCGCAACCGGCCCCTCGTCCGGATCGAGCTCCCACGCCTGGCCAGTTGCCGATTCGGCATCCACGGTTGGGTCCGTCACCCGCTGAACCTCTAAGCCTCCGGGACAAGGAGCTCCGGGCTGGCCGTCACAATCGGCCGCTGGTCCCGAACTAGCCAGCCACAGGCTCCCGTCGGCGAAGGTCATGTCGCTGATCACGGTGCCTTCAGAGAAAGTCTGGACCGGTCCAGGATCGAGCCCGGGGGCCGAGAACTGGAGAAGGCTCGTCTCGTCACCTCGCTGCACCGCCACCCACACGGATGACTCGCCCGCCGCGATCAGACCGGCATGGCCCTCCT
>JAUJNU010000090.1 GCA_030448085.1 Actinomycetota bacterium
ACGACTAAGTGACAGGTAGATAGGTCGATGTGTCGACAAATCGATGGCGGTGAGGAGGCTAGAAGAGCTCGCGCAGGGTGGTTCTCTGCAGGGCGTCGCGGACCTTCTTCGAGAGGCCCGCAAGCTCCTTCACCGCCGATGCGGCCTCACCGGCGCCGTCCCCGCTCTTCTTCCGGGTCAGAGGCGCGACCATCTGCTCCAGCAGGGCAGCCTCACGTTCCGCGAACTGCTTGTACATCTTGAGGTGCCTCGCCTCGATCCCGAAGCGAAGGAAGCCGGCGAACGCCTTGGCCAGGACCAGGTCGTTCTCGTCGAAGTAACCCTCGTCCGAGGCTCGCAGCAGCCCGAAGTCCTCGAGGCTCGCGGCCTCGGCGGGAGCCAGCCCTGCGACCCTGAGTAGCTCTTCGCGAGACAGCTGAACACCGGTGCCGAGCTGCTCCTCCGGCTGGGGCCGGGGCTCGGGAGCTGGGGCTCCCGCCACCGGTGCGGCAGGCTGGAGATCACCATTCCCGTTCTGGAGCCGCTCTTTGATCACCTTCAGCGGAAGGAAGTGCTCCTTCTGCAGTGAGAGGACGTAGCGGAGACGCTCGACGTCGCTCTCGTAGAACTTCCGGTACCCGGACGGGGTTCTTTCGGGGGTGATCAGCCCCTCCGTCTCGAGGAACCGGATCTTCGAGATGCTGACATCGGGGAAATCGGGACTGACGGCGTCGAGCACTTCCCCGATACTGAGGTAATCGCGTGAACGTGACAACGGCATGCTTAGCTCCCCGAAAGGAAAACGAGCTTGAACTTGCCGATCTGGATCTCGTCCCCGGAGCGGAGGTCGGCCTCTTCGACCCGCTCCCGGTTCACGTACGTGCCGTTGAGGCTGCCCACGTCGAACAAGGAGAAGCTCGCGTCGCCGCGGCGCAGCTCAGCGTGACGACGGGAGACGGTGATGTCGTCAAGGAAGATGTCACTCTCCGGGTGGCGCCCGATCTGTGTGCGGTCGCCGTCGAGAAAGAACTTGCTGCCCGCGTTCTGCCCCCTGCGGACGATGAGGGCGCCGCGGCCGCCCTCCAACTCCTCCGGTTCGATGTGCACCTCTTCTTCGAGATCCGCCTCCAGGTGACCGGTGGCGAATGTGACCGTCGTGTCGCTCGAGGCCTCGTCCTGAAGGGGCTGCCCACAGGAGGAGCAGAAGTTGGACCCTTCGGGATTGCGGTGGCCGCAGTTGGTGCAGAACATCGGCTGACCCTATAGCGAACGTTTAGGGTTGGTCAAGAGCCTACTCGTGCTCCGCGAAGGCTTTGTAATCGTCCGCCGAAAGGAGGCCCTCCAGCGCCTCCCCCTCGGCCTCGATCATTACGAGCCAGCCCCTCCCATAGGGGTCCTCGTTCAGCAATTCGGGGTTCGATTCCACCTCGGTGTTCTTCTCCACGACGGTCCCGGAGACGGGGCTGTAGACGTCCGAGACGGACTTCGTCGATTCGACCTCTCCGAGTGGCTGGCCGGCGGTGACGGTGGAGCCGGCCTCGGGGAGGCCCACGAACACCACGTCCCCCAGCTGGTCCTGGGCATGGTCGGTGATGCCGACGAGGATCCGTCCCCCGTCTTCTTTCGCCCATTCGTGCTCGCGCGTGTAGCGCCTGTCGTCCGGAGCCTCAGCCACTAAGTTCTCCTCCCACGGTTGTCTCCACAGACACTTGTCGACAAGCTGACAAGGCGATCGGCGATCCGATCACTTCATGACCTCTTCTACCAGGGCTGCGTACCTCGTCGCTATCTCCCCGGAGCGGCGGGGGCTGTCCCCTTCCGCCCACACCCTGCAGGATGGCTGATCGGAGAGGGGGATCACCAACGCCCAGCCCCCTTCCTCGCTCACCCTCACTCCGTCGACCAGGACGAGCCTGTCGCTGGAAGCCGACTGCGCCACGTGCCTCATCACCGTTCCCTTCAGGTCCCACGGTGTTCGCACGTCGATGGACGTGATGTGCGGATGAGGCAGGTCCGCGACGATCCGCGACAGCGCCCGGTCCTCGAACGCCAACATCTCGAGCGCCTTACAGAAGGTCATGAGCCCGTCGGGGGCCGGCATGAAGCTGGGGAATATCAGGGTTCCCTCTGCGTCCCCCGCGAAGCCGACATCGGGGCGCGATGCCGAAGCCATGAGGGCCGGAGCTGCGGTCGGGGTCCTCACGACAGACGCTCCCCCCGCCCTTCCGAGCACCTCGCAGGCGGACGTGCACGAGACGGGGACGGCAACGTTCTGCGCCCCGTTCGCCACCTCGTGCCGGAGGAGGGCGAGGAGCGCCTCGTTGTGGCTGAGGACCCTCCCCGTGTCATCGACGAGGTGGACGACCTCCCCACCCGGCTCGATGAGGATCCCCATGTCGGACCCCGAGTCGCGCACCTGATGCGACAGCTCCTCGAGGAGCCGTTGGAGGTCTTCGGTGACGAGGACGGGCCGGTGCTCGTCCGTGAATGCGTGGAGCGAGAGGACTTCGCAGCCGAGGCGTCCTACGAGGGAAGGACCGACGATCGAGGCCGGCCCGAAGGCGTAGTCGATCACCACCTTGGGTGCGCGGCGCCTGATCGCGTGGAGCTCTATCGAGCCGAGCAAACCGGTCGTGTAACCCTCGAGGGCCCGGGGGGGGAACTCGAGCTCCCCCAGCCTCCTCGGTCCCATCCGGCGATAGTCCTGACGGAAGTAGACGCGCTCGATCTTTCTCTGCTCAGCCTCACTGAGATCGGCGCCGTGAGCGCCCAGCAGACGGATCTCGACGGAGTCGGCGTCGCCTGGAGAGGTCCTGACGCTGATACCGCCCGCGGCCTGCTCGCGACGAACCGTGAAGCGCGTGAGGGGGCCGGGCACAAGCTCGAGGTCGTGAACCGTCACACCTGTCGAGTTGATCCCGGCGATCAAAGCTCTCTTGAGGGTCCTGGCCGCGCGGGATGAGTCTCGTCCGGTT
>JAUJNU010000091.1 GCA_030448085.1 Actinomycetota bacterium
CTCCACTTCAAAAACACCCATTTTGCAGGTAAAACACGAAACGTATAGAGGGGTCGGCAACAGGTTTAGCGATTCTGTAAGCCAATAGTACGCCAATGTGGCTCTCAGGGGATCGGCTTCGCGTGACTGAGGCCAAGGGTTTGAGCCCTGGGCTTTTATACAGCGGTGCTCACAAGGATCGATCCCGCAACTCGTAGCCGGAGTGCGAGAACCAGCCTCGCGCGTCCTCGGTGGTGACGGCCGCAAGCGCTCGGGCTATCGCCTCCACGAGCGCCTCTTTGGTGTGGGCCGCCGCCTTCTTGAGGAGCGTCTTCACCTTGCTGAACGCCTCCTCGATAGGGTTGAGGTCCGGCGAGTAGGTCGGCAAGAACCACACCTCCGCACCCCGCGCCTCGATCAGCTCGCGCGCCTTCCTCGTCTTGTGCGCCCCGAGGTTGTCCAGGAGCACTATCTGCCCTTCGAGGGTCGCGCTCGCCAGCAGCGTCGTGTTCTTGCCGCGGTTTCGGGGCACCTTGCCGTACGCCCTCTCACCCCTGGGAGCCCGCCCCCGCAGGCGTGTCATGGAGGTGCAAGTCCCGCACTCGTCCAAGAACACCAGGCGGCGCAAATCCAGGCCCGCTACCCCTTCGTGCCAGCTCTTGCGCTCTTCCTCGTCGCGCTCGGAGGCCGGGAGGGACTTTTTTTGAGCGGCAGCCCCAGTTTCTTGAAGGCGCGGCTCATCGTGGCGGGGGAGACCTTAACCCCCTCGGTCTCCTCGAAGAGCTGGCAATGCTCCGAGAGCGTGAGGTCGAGGGGGTTGGCTTTGGCCTGGGCAGGCAGCGCCGCCTCTAGCGCCGCGCCCTTCCTGGCCGGGGGACCCGGCACCGGCTTGGGGTCGACGTCGCCGGTCTCCCGGCGCAGCCTCAGGTAGCGCCTTATGGACGAATCCGACACGCCGAAGATCCGCGCGGCCTCTGCCCTAGGCGTCCCACGATCGACGGCCGCCAGCACCCTAAGCCTCAGATCCTTCGAGTACGGTTTCATACCGGCAGCCTCGCACGCCGATCAATCCCTACGCAAGCCGCTGTGGGGCATGTCTGGTGAATCGAAAACGGCGACGGCCGCGTCATCCGGCACGGCCATGCCGTAGGTGATCGTGCCTCCAAACGGAGCACACGGGTACTCGACGCCGCCCTCAACGAGCAAGCTTCTAGTACATCTCCGTCGACGAGGCCGGAAAGTTGTCTTTGCGCCCGCGGTCTGCAGCCTCGCCACCCTGTAACCGGGCTCAGCCGGGAGCACCCTGGCAAGAGTCTAACCCTCCACCGTCTCGTCCCACCTACGTAGCCGAGGATCACGTCACCCCCACTCGAACCAAGTCCCTACGCGAGGAGGCTAACACCGGAGGCACGAGCATCGGGGGCCAACTATATTCTGACGAACTCTATCGATCCGTTTCCTCTCTGGCCTTGTCGGTCCCTCGACACCGTAATCCGCGGCCGGAGCGTACGCTCCGGCCGCGACTCGCACGAAAGTCCCACGACCTATCTAGAGCGCTGGCTTCGAGGCTACTGGGCCTGCTTGGCGGCCCGGACCCAAGGGTCCACCACGCTCCGGTTCTGCTGGAGCCAGGCTTGGGAGCCCTTGACCGCGTCGTCGTCGGCCTTCGCGATCTCGCCCATGAGCGAGTTGAGCTGCTCCTCGTTGAGCGTGTACTCGTTCATAAACGCGTAGGCGGCGGGGTCGTCGGATTCGAGGTCGGCGTTGATCACGGTGGCGATTTTGGCGGGCTCGTCGAAGGCTCCCTGGGCGTTCTTCGGGTCCTCGAGGAAGTGGTATTCGTATTCCTCGTTCATCGGGTGCGGAACCCACGGCATGAACACGAAAGGCTCCTCCTTCGAGTAGAGCCGGTCCACCTCCGCGAGCATCCCGGCCGTACTGGATGCCTTGAGTTCCAGGTTCAGGTTGTACGCCGGGATCACGTCCTTCTCGACCACTTCCATGAACGGGGCCCCCGGCTCGATGCCAAGGATCGTGTCCGTGCCCGCCTCGTTGAGGTCCGCGATGCTGCGGATGTCCTTCATGTAGTGGGGGACGGCGAGGCCGAAGGCCGTCTGGCCCTGGAACCAGGGGTCGAGCAGCTCGAGGTCGTCCCCAGCCTCCTTGATAAAGTCCTTGTGGTTCGGCATCCAGACGTCCTGGAACGCGTGGAGGTCGCCGCTGGCCACGCCCGTGAACAGGGGACCGACGTCGAGCAGCTTCAGCTCCACCTCTTCGTAGCCGAGATCCTCCTCGAAGATCACCTTCGTCAGGTTGGAGACGGCGAGGTTCTCGGCCCACCCTATGTTGCCCAAGGTGAGCGACTTACTCGCGGAGGCCGAGCCGCCCCCGCCCCCGCAACCCGCCAGCCCCAGGAGGCTTACGCCCGCGAGGGTGCCCCCGCTCAACTTCAGCATGTCCCTTCGGGTCAACTTGTTCTTCATGTCTGGTCCCTTCTGGGTCTTAAGCCACGTTTACCGACGCTATCTGTCAAGCTGTTTTCTTGGCGCCCCTCCCCCGCTCCATACCACGGGTAACGCGGTCGAGCATGATCGCCAGGATCACGATGCCGATACCGCCGACAAAGGCGGCCCCGACGTCGAGCTGGCCGAGGCCTATAATGACCGGCTCCCCGAGTCCCCCGGCTCCGGCCAGGGCGGCGATCACCACCATCGAGAGCGAGAGCATGATGACCTGGTTGACCCCGGCCATGATCGACTTTAGCGAGAGCGGCAGCTCCACCTTCAGGAGGGTCTGCCAGGGGGTCGCCCCGAAAGCCTGCGCGGCCTCGACGGTGTCTTTGGGGACCTGCTGGATGCCCAACATGGTCAGCCTTACCGCCGGCGGCATGGCGAAGACGACCGTCGCGATGAGGGCCGGCGGCTCGTCGAGCCCCATGAGGACCACGATAGGGACCAGGTACACGAAGGCGG
>JAUJNU010000092.1 GCA_030448085.1 Actinomycetota bacterium
CCTTCTTGTCGATCTTCGCGAGCTTCTCGGTCCCGGCGCTGGCGGCCTGGTAGATGTCGTAAGGGATCTGGGTCTGCGACCTAGGGATCACATCCCCACCGCGAAGGAACCCTCCCCCCGCCGCGAAGACGTCCCCTCCGACGGACCCCGCTTGGGTGTACCCGCCCGGCATCTGCAGATCGACGAACTTCTGTCCGAGGAGGGTCTTCAGCTTCACCTCGACCCTCGTCGAGCGAGGGAGCTGGACGTCCATCTCGATCTCCATCTCGATCCGAGCAGCCCTAGGAGCGAGCGTGATCCCGGTCACCCGCCCCACCTTCACGCCCGCGACCCTCACCTCGTTCCCCGGCTGGAGTCCTGCCGCGTCCTGAAGGTCGGCGGAGATGGAGTAGACGCCCCTAAGGACCTGGAACCTGTTGACGGAGAAGGCCAGGGTGACGCCGATCGACAGAAGGATGAGGGACACGATGCCTACGAGCCACGGTGATCTCTCGCGGAACGACCTCATCGCTCCCACCTCTGCCCACACCGTTGGCGTCTGTCCTTGCAGGCATCGATCAGGTGGATGTTCGTCCACTGCCCGTACGTCGTGGCTCTTTCAGTGGAGACGAGGAAGTTCGGCAGGCTCCGGACCACCGCCCTCAGATCTTTCTTCTTGTCGTCTATGGCGTCGAAGATCACACCCAGATCCGCGAGCTCGCTTCGAAGGTTGCCCTTGTTGGTGCGGATGATGCGATCGAAGCGCCGGGCCGCCGAGTCGAGTTGGATGATCGCCGCCGCTATCTCGCCGCGGCTCGCGGAGGCCTCGGTGAGGAACTCCCCCATGTTCGCGAGGCTCGCCTCGAGCTCACCGCCCCTGTTGCTTAGATCCGAGGTAACGACGTTCAGGTTGTCGAGGAGAGATGCGAGTTGGACGTCCTTGGAGGCGAGCATCTCAGACACCAGGGCGATGTTGTTGAGGAAGCCTTCGACGTCGTCCGTGCGTCCCTCCAGCGCCTGGATCAGCGCACGGCTGACCGTGTTGATGTCGGCGGGGTCCGTGGAGCGGATCAGGGGGCGCAAGCCATTGAAGAGGAGCGAGAGATCGAAGGCAGGATCGGTCCGATCGAGGGGGATCGTGTCACCGTCCGCCAGCAGCGCGGTCGTCGGCTCCTCGGCTACCAGCGAGATCATCCTCTGACCGATCAGGTTGCGGAAGCGCACCTGCGCTCGGACCGAGGCAGGTATCTCGGCCTCACCTTTCAGAGACATCGTTACGAGCGCCATCCCGTCCTTGATGCGTATCTCCTGCACCCTGCCAACCGTGACTCCCGCGGCCTTCACCACGTCGCCGGCCAGGAGCCCGGTGGCATCGCTGAATTGAGCCCTCACGAGATAGGTGCTGGCACCTATCTGGAAGTTGCCGATGACCGAGGCGAGCATCACCGTCACGACCACGGTGACGATCGTGAAGACGCCCAGCTTGAACGAGACCCACCGGATGCTCCCGGTCACGGCGTCACCGTCCCGGGCAAAGCTGTGGGGCCCAAGAGGACCTGAATCAGCTCTTCAACGGTGGCCCTCTCACCGTACGTGGAAACCAGTTGGTCGATCTCGTTCGAGCCCGGCTCGTCCGCTCCCGGGACGTAGTTGGGGTCCCCGGGCTCGTCCTCGTCGGGCCCCTCGCCCTCGCCGTACAGCCCACGCGACTCGAGGCCCGGCATCTGGTAGACCTGCCAGCAGGTCATGTCCGCCTCATACAGCCCCTCGCATGGCTGACTCAGCCCGGAGTTCCAGACCGTAGTGAAAGGCCGTAGCTGGACGACGATGTCGGTGAGCTCATCCGAATGCTCGGCCAGGAGCTCCGCGAGCGTGGCCCCCCGCTGGATGAGTCGGCCCAGGCTCTTGCCGTTCTTCAGTTGGAAGTCCGAGAGCTCGTCGAGGAAGCGGGGGAACGAGTCGAGCGATGCCTTGAGCTCGGGGGCCGCGCCCACCAGAGCCTCGTTCGCTGCGTGCAACGAATCCAGGAACGAGATGAGGTCCGAGTCGTGATCGTCCAGCCAGGCAGAGAACTCGTTCAGCTGCCTCAGCGCGAGGTCGAAATCGCCCGCCCGGGAGTTGACGGCCCTCAAGGCCACGAGACCCCTGTCCATGGCGAGGCGGGCGTCGTCCTCGCTCCCCGTGAAACCCTGGGCAAGGGTAGAGAAAACGGTAGCAAGGTCGTTCAGCGGGATCTCACTGAGGAGATCGTGCCCCCGCTGCAACGCGCGCTCCAGCTCGAGTGGCTCGATGGTTGCGGAGTCCGGGATCGACGACCCTGCCGTGAGGAGACCCGAGCCGTTGGGAGCGTTGTCGGGAGGGATCAGCTCGACCCACTTCTGGCCGAACACGGTCTTGGAGCGGATCTCGGCCTTGGTGGCCTGCGGGAGGCCCAGCCCTTCATCCAGACGGAGATGCACCACCGCCTCCCCCCGGTCGTTCAAAGTGAGGTCCGAGATCGTGCCGACGAGGACGCCGCGGATCTTGACGTCTCCACCAACCGGGAGCTGTTGCCCCACCCCCCGGCCGGAGAAGAACGCCCTCACGGGCACGCCGCTGGCGAACCCGTAAAGCGGCTGCCGAGGGATGTGGTGAGTGAAGAGCGGTGACGCCGCGACGACGGCGACGACGCGCACCAGGTGCCGCTGCAATTCGTCGCACGGCCGCGCCTGGTACAGGGCTCGGGGGAGCGCCATGCGTCCTGGCTCGAGCTTTTCTTTGATCGCGTGTTTGTCGTCGCGGTCGCCCAACTCGCGCGGTTCCTGCACAGCGACCTGACGGTTGGCGGTCTCCTCGTGTTCGCCCTGCTGTTCGTGCCGGTCTGGTGGCAGTGGATCGACTTCAGCTATTTTCTCGATCAGTTTGACGCGGGCGACCTACTCCACAGAGTGTCGCTTTTCGCCGTCATGTTCGGCATCAT
>JAUJNU010000093.1 GCA_030448085.1 Actinomycetota bacterium
GAGGTCCAGGCGCCAAGTCGCATGCAGCAGATCATCGGCGAGCGGATGACGCAGGCCAAGCAGCAGATCCCACACTTCTACGCCACGGTCGAGGTCCAAATGGACGAGGTGATGGAGCTGCGCGCCGAGCTCAACGAGAGGCTCGAAGAAGAGGAGATAAAGCTCTCCATCAACGACTTCGTCATGAAGGCGTGCGCGACGGCCCTGAAGGATTTCCCGAAGCTCAACGCTCTCTACACTAACCAGGGTATCGAGCTGCACGAGACCGTGGACATGGCGATGGCCGTCGCTCTGGACGAGGGTCTCATAACCCCCGTCATCAGGGACTGCGCCAACAAGGGCCTCGCCGCCATCTCGCAAGAATCCAAGGACCTGGCGGCTCGCGCCCGCGAGATGGACCTCACGCCCGACGAGTACCAGGGCGGCACCATCACGGTTTCCAACATGGGCATGTTCGGCGTGGAGAACTTCGCCGCCATCATCAACCCGCCGCAAGCCACTATCGTGGCCGTCAGCGGCATCGTCAAGCGCCCGACCTACAACGAGACCGACGAGCTCGTCCCGGCCAGATTCATGAAGCTCACCCTCTCGGCCGACCACCGCATGACCAACGGCGCCGAGGGGGCCCAGTACATGGCCCAGGTCGAGCGTCTGCTCGAGAACCCGATGATGCTGTTGGTTTGAGGTAGCTGTCAGCGATCAGCCTTCGGCTGTCGGCCCGACGCCCCCGGCGAGATCTCGCCGGGGGCGTCTTTGGTGCACAAGCATGCACAACACGAGGGCGGCCCTTCAGACGACGCGGTCGACCTCGCGCGCCCCCGCGGTCCTTGCTCGCGCTGACCCCTCCTACTGCTGCTCGGGGAAAAAGACGTCCTTGACCGTGATGTTCAACTCGGTTACCTCGAGGCCGGTGAGGCTTTCGACGTGCTGGATCACGTTGTTGCGCAGGGTCTTGGTTACCTCGGGGATAGAGCGGCCGTAGGACACGGAAACCGTGAGGTCCACGGCCGCCCGAGTTTCTCCAACCTCGACGGAGACTCCGCGCGTGCCCCTCGCGCCGCTGGCTAGGCTGCCGAGAAACTCCCCGACCGTGGGGGAGGTGTCGCCCGGCAACCTCGTACCCGGAACCTCCAGTTCGGTGCCCGAGACCTCTTGGGCCGCCGCCCCGGCGATGCTGGTTACCACGGCGTCGTTTACAGTAGTCGTCCCGCGGTCGCTCTGGAGCGGACTTCGCTCGCTTCGTCCCTCTCTCACCTTCGGCTCCTCCTTTCGTCCGGGACGCTCTCAAGCATACCTGTCGCCAGGGCCTCGCGCCTGCCCCGGGGAGGCTGCGCGAAGAGCCTTCCTGCGTTAAGCTAAATGCCCCGTTCGATATGAGCGGGGGGCAAGCGCGGAAAGGAGGAAGTCGTGGTGATGGAGCCGGAGATGATTCGGAACGTGTGCTTGATAGGGCATCGGGGGAGCGGGAAGACCGCTCTTGGGGAGGCGATGCTCGGGCTTGCATCCGGGAGAAAGGGACCTTCGGGGAACGTACTGGATCACGCCGAGGAAGAGGTCGAGCGCGGCATGACGCTCGGGATGGGCGTGGCGCACCTGGAATGGAAGGGACGCCAGATCAACATCCTCGACACCCCGGGCGAAGGGGGCTTTATAGCTGACGCGTTCGTCGCGCAGCGGGCGGCGGACTGCGCTATCCTCATGGTGCACGCCCAGAATCCGCTCCAGGTGGTAACCGAGCGCGTCTGGCGCCGCGGCGAGAAGGAGGGTATCCCACACATCATCGTCGTGAACCACCTCGACCGGGAGCGTACGGACTTCGGGGTCGTAGTCGAGCAACTGCGTGACCGCTTCGGGCCGGCGGTCGTGCCCCTGAACCTGCCCATCGGCAGGGAGGGGGGACTCAAGGGCGTGTACGGGCTCTTGAGCGGCATCGCTTTCGTGGACGGGCAGCAGACCACCGAGGTCCCCGCCACCATGGAGGACGAGGTCGAGGAGGAGAAAATCCGGCTGCTCGAGACCGTTGCCGAGAGCGATGACACGCTGCTGGAGAAGTACCTCGAAGGCGAGGAGCTCACGACCGAGGAGATGTTCGAGGGCCTGAGGCGCGGCATCGCGGACGGGGTCATCATCCCGGTTTTGGCGACGAGCGTCGAGAACATGGTCGGGGTCGACCGGGTGCTCGACGTGATAGCCGGCAGCGCCCCGAGCCCGGTCGACCGCTCCCGCTGGACTACCGTGGAGGGTGACGAAGTTCCCTGCGACCCGGACGGTCCCTTCGCCGCCTACGTCTTCAAGACTTACGTGGACCCGTTCGCGGGTCGTCTGAGCGTCTTGAGGGTCGTGAGCGGCCGCTGCCGCTCGGACGAAACTTTAACGAACCCGACGACGGGCTCTGCCGAGCGGCTGGGCAGCGTCTCGCACCTGTTGGGCAAGGAGCGCATCCCCGTGGACGAAGCCGTGGCGGGCGACATTATCGCCGTCGCGAAGCTGAGGGATACGCACACCTTCGACACGCTGTGTCGCCCCAACGCGCCGATAGTCTTGTCGCCGGTCGAGCTGCCGGAGTCGACGACGGCGTTCGCCGTGGGGGCGAAGGCCCGGGGCGAGGAGGAGAAGGTCTTCGAGGCTATACGGAGGGTCATCGACGAGGATCCGTCCTTGAGGCTGGAGCGTTCTGAGGATACGGGGGAGGACATCCTCGCGGGTCTGGCCCAGATGCACGTGGAGTTCGCTATCGAACGCATCGCGCGGCGCTACGGGGTCGAGGTGGACGCGCGGGCACCGAAGGTACCGTTGAAGGAGACGATCTCTAGCTCCGCCCAGGCCCAGGGACGCTACAAAAAGC
>JAUJNU010000094.1 GCA_030448085.1 Actinomycetota bacterium
CAACACCTCGAACCCCTCCGTGATGATGGGGGCCGGACTACTTGCGAAGAAGGCGAGAGAGAAGGGCCTCAAGGCTAAGCCGTGGGTGAAGACGAGCACCGGCCCCGGCTCGCGGGTGGTCACGAAGTACCTCGAAGGGGCTGATCTCCTCGAGCCGCTGGAGGAGCTCGGCTTCCACGTCGTCGGGTACGGGTGCACCACTTGCATCGGGAACTCGGGCCCGCTTCCCGAGCCCATCTCCGACGCGATCGATGCCAATGACCTCGCCGTCGTCTCCGTCCTCTCGGGGAACCGCAACTTCGAAGGACGCATACATCCCCAGGTGAAGGCGAGCTATCTCGCTTCGCCTCCCCTCGTCGTCGCCTACGCCCTTGCCGGCCACGCTCGCAAAGACCTTGCGACGGACCCGATCGGTGAGGACCAGTCGGGGAACCCGGTGTACCTCGCGGACATCTGGCCGACCCCCGAGGAGATCGCTCATGCGATGAAGTCGGTTCACGCAGGACTCTTCGACGAGGAGTACGCAAAGATCTTCGAAGGGACCGAGGACTGGCAAGAGCTACCGTCGCCTACGGGTCAGCTGTTCGACTGGGACCCTCAGTCGACCTACGTGAGAGAGCCCAACTTCTTCGAGGACCTGGGGCCGGAGCCGCAGCCGGTTCAGGACATCGAGGGGGCCCGGGTGCTGGCGATGGTCGGCGACTCGGTCACGACGGACCACATCTCCCCCGCCGGCTCGATCGCACCGAGCTCGCCCGCCGGCAAGTACCTGCAGGAGCACGAGGTGTCTCCGCGCGACTTCAACAGCTACGGCTCACGCCGCGGGAACCACGAGGTGATGGTGCGCGGCACGTTCGCGAACATCCGGTTCCGTAACCAGCTCGCCGACGGGAAGGAGGGCGGATGGAGCGCTCACCTGCCGGACGGAGACATCAAGTCCATCTACGACGTGGCGATGCAGTACACCGAAGAGGGGACGCCGACGATCATCATCGCGGGCCAGGAGTACGGCTCCGGAAGCTCGAGGGACTGGGCGGCCAAGGGGCCGCGCCTCCTCGGCGTACGGGCCGCCATCGCTGAGAGCTACGAGAGGATCCATCGCAGCAACCTCGTGGGCATGGGGATCCTCCCGCTTCAGTTCCTTCCGAACGAGAACCCAGAGTCGCTCGGACTCAACGGGCGCGAGTCGTACACGATCGTCGGCCTATCCGATGGGCTGGAGCCTCACGCCGAGGTGGAGGTCGTAGCGCGCGCCGATGACGGCAAGGAGACCAGGTTCACGACCGAGTGCAGGATCGACTCCGCGGTGGAATTGGATTACTACCGTCACGGCGGCGTGCTCCAGATGGTTCTCCGCCGGATGCTCGCGGCCTCTTAGGAAGCCCGCTCTACGGTCTCTGCGATCTGAGCCTGGGGACGAACGCAGCCGCACCGCCCCGAGCCGCTCTATCGCTTGGAGTACTGGGGAGCCTTGCGCGCCTTCTTGAGCCCGTACTTCCGACGCTCCTTCTCACGCGCGTCCCGGGTGAGGAGGCCCGCTCGCTTGAGAGCGGGGCGAAGATCGGGATCGAGGTCGATCAGGGCTCTCGCTATCGCGTGACGAAGTGCGCCGGCCTGACCGGTGGTGCCGCCACCTTCGATCTTGGCGAAGATGTCGTAGCGATTCTCCGTCTCGGTGAGGCGAAGGGGCTCGGTGACGATCATCCGGTTCGTCGCGCTTTGGAAGTAGTCCTCGAAGGGCCTGCCGTTGATCTCCCAGCGGCCCTCACCCTCGAGCACCCGGACGCGGCAGACCGCTTCCTTCCTTCGGCCCGTAGCACGGGACAACATCTCAGCCACCGATTACCTCCTCGACCGTATGAGCCTGCTCGGGGTTGTGAGGCGCTGCAACCTCCGTGAGGTCGAGAACCGTCGGGCTCTGTGCCTCGTGACCGTGCTCGGGACCTGCATAGACCTTCAGCTTCTTCAGCATCTGACGTCCGAGCCTGTTGCCCGGGAGCATGCCCTTTACGGCCTTCTCGACCGCCAACTCGGGGTCGGTGACCATGAGCTTGGAGTAAGGCACCCCCGTCAATCCGCCGGGGTAGCCGGAGTGACGGTAGTGAAACTTGTCGTTCATCTTGTTCCCGGTCATCACTACCTTCGAGGCGTTCACGATGATGACGTGGTCACCGACGTCGAGGTGAGGCGAGAAGTTCGGCTTGTGCTTACCGCGCAGACGCTTCGCAACCTCGGACGCGAGCCGTCCAAGAACCACGCCCTCGGCGTCTACGAGCAGCCACTCGCGCTTTATCTCGCTCGGCTTCGTCGAATGAGTCTTCATCGAACCTCTTCGTTGTGTGCCCGCAGTCCGCTAAGGACGCGAGTGCAGTAGGGGGAACAGCGACTACGACGAGCCACTTTACCGCAAACCGAGCCGGGCGGGTAGCGGGGCCGGACCGGGGGGTCGAAACGCTTCTCACAAACTCTAGTAACAACGGATCGGTTCTTGTCACACCCTCTGTCTATGGTGTGCCTAGCGAATGAAGGAAACCAAACCAAAAGGCGGTAGCGGACGGTGAGCGAAGTGAAGGTCAGGGACCGGATCGGGCTGGTGAGCGAGCTGGAGTCACGGGATGCATGCGTGGGTGCGGCCGAGCTGGCTCGCCTGCGGACCATCGCCGAGTGCGACCGGGCCGAGCTGTGGCGCCAGGACGGGTGCCTGAGCCTCGGCAGCCTGGGTGGCGCAGAGGCTCGGGGTCTCCTCCTGGAAGGCGGCCCGGATGATCTCGGCGGCCTATGCCCTCGAGACGCTCTCATATCTAGCCCTGTGCCTCGAGCGGGGGGTGCTGTCGCTCGACAAG
>JAUJNU010000007.1 GCA_030448085.1 Actinomycetota bacterium
GGCAAGCTGACCCCCGGAGAGACCGACGTCGAAGGGGCTCTGCGGGAGGTCCTCGAGGAGACCGGGTACCGGGTCAAGCTGGGGCGGCCCTTGGGAAAGATCTCATACGACAAAGAGACCGCCGGGGTGGTTCGGCCGAAGGTCGTTAGGTAGTGGGCGATGCGGTTCAAGAGTGGCAGCTTCACCCCCAACAGGGAGGTGGATGAGATCCGCTGGGTCACCCTCGACGAGGCGCAGCGATTGCTCACCCACAAGCACGACGTGGAGGTTCTGGACCGTTTCGTGAGGGGGCCCAGCCTCACCGGTTGCGTCCTGCTGGTCCGCCATGCGTCGGCCGGGTCGCGAGCGGCCTGGGATGGTCCCGATCGGAAGCGGCCCCTCGACGCTGTGGGAGTGGAGCAATCGGAGCATCTTGTTCGCTTGTTGTCTCGCTTCGAGGTACAGCGCATCTTCTCAGCCGACGTCGATCGTTGCGTTCAGACGGTGCAGCCTCTGGCACAGGCTTTGGGCCTCCCGGTGGAAGAGACTGGGCTCGTCTCAGAGGGCGGCTACCCCGGGAGGGAGGCCGAGGCACTGAAGCGGCTGCGGTCGTTCGGAGACCTTCCCGACGCCACCGTTGTCTGCAGCCAAGGCGATGCGATCCCTTCGATCCTCCGCAAGCTCGCGGAAGGTGATCACGTGGATCTGCCTCAGGGCATCTCAAGCAAGAAGGGGAGCGTCTGGGCCCTGAACTTCGAGGGCTCCCGTCTCTTCACCGCAGAGCACTTCCCCCCTCCGGCTCCAGGCGGCGCCTGAAGAAGAGACAGGTCAGCCTCAGCCTCTGGCGATTCTTTCGCGACTCATGCGACCGGCACGTTTAGGCGATGGGTGCTCATCAGCACCCTTCTAAGGTCGCGTTCGGCGGTATGGCTCCAGGGAGCTGGGGTGCATGTGATCTTGACCTCTCAGAGGTCTTGGTCGGGAAGGCGGGATTTGAACCCGCGACCCCTGCGTCCCGAACGCAGTGCGCTACCAAGCTGCGCCACTTCCCGTCCCCACATCCTACCCGGAGGGGCACGGGGCCCCGAAGCCCTAGAGCGGCCTTTCCTCCTCTGGATGCGAGGCGTCGGTGAACTCTCGGAAGATCCCGGTCACGAGGAAAGCGACCTGCTCGCCGATATCGACCGCGTGGTCGCCGAAGCGCTCCAGGTAGCGGGCGACGAGGAGCAGCTTGCTCGACCACTCGAAGCTCTCGTCATCGCTGACGTAGTGCTTGAGATCGTCGAGCATGCCCCGATTGAGCCGATCCAGGGCGTCGTCCTCCCGCGGAAGGATCTCGGCCAGGTCTTCGCTCCGCTGGGAGAAGGCAGCTAGAGCAAGCTCCAGCATCCGATTGCCGATGACGCCCATCTCCGTCAGTCGCACGAGCATCGGGGAGTCCGGGGGGTAGGGGTCCTTGTTGAGGACGAACTTCGCAACGTTCACGCATAGGTCGCCCATCCGCTCGAGATGGAGGTTCGAGTGGATGATCGCGCTGACTAATCTGAGGTCGCTGGCCACGGGAGCCTGGAGTGCGAGGAGGTTGAAGACCCGAGTGTCGGTGGCAAGGTAGATGTCGTCGACGCGGTCGTCTTTCTCGAGGACCTTCTGGGCGAGGTCGACATCTCGTTCGATGAGCGCCGTCATGACATCGGTCAGCTGCTCGCGCACGACGGCGCCCTCGGCCATCAGGCCGCGCTCTGCCGTCTCCAGCTCGTCGTGGAAGTTCACCCTCGCCATCCAAGGAGATTACTCCGAGGGATGACATGGGTGCTCAGGGGACGAACTTGTACCCGAGCCCTCTCACCGTGACTATATGAACCGGGTCGTGGGGATCCGGTTCGCATTTCGAGCGGAGTCTCTTGATGTGGACGTCGAGGGTCCTCGAGTCGCCAAAGTAGTCTTCGCCCCAGACGCTGCTGATTAGGGTCTCCCGGCTGAGCACCCGGCCCGCGTTCTCCATGAGGATCTCGAGGAGCTCGAATTCCTTGCGAGGGAGGTGGACGGGCTCACCCATCACGGTCACCTCGGCTCGCTGAGGGTCGAGGCGGATGCCCTTCGCCTCGAGCACCCCGTCGGGGCTCTCGCCTTGAGTGGAAGATCTCCGAAGCACAGCCTTCACCCGTGCCAGCAGCTCCTGGCTGCTGAATGGCTTGGTGACGTAGTCATCGGCCCCCAGCTCCAAGCCGAGCACCTTGTTCAACTCGGCATCCTTCGCCGTGAGCATGATTATCGGGACGTTCGAAACCTTCCTGATCTCGCGACATACGTCCTCTCCCGACAGGCTGGGCAGCATGAGATCGAGCAGGACGAGGTCGGCTCCCCCGATCTTGAACCGCTGCAGGCCCTCGACTCCGTCGGTCGCCCGCTCCACCTCGTAGCCCTCACGGTCGAGTTGGTACTCGAGGGCTTCGCCGAAGCTCTCCTCGTCGTCTATCAGGAGGACGCGAGGCACTAGGCGATCTCCCTTTTGGGGTGGGGACGTTCCAGTGGCAACCGGGCGGTGAAGATAGATCCTCTCCCGACCTCGCTCCTCACCTCGACGCTTCCCCCGTACAGCTCGGCCACGTGCTTGACGATGGCGAGGCCGAGGCCGGTGCCCCCCCTGTCCCTCGTTCTTGCCTTGTCCACTCGATAGAATCGTTCGAAGATCCGAGGCTGAGATTCCAGAGGGATGCCCATGCCGTCGTCGCTGACACGGATGACGGCCGACATCGTTTGCTTTTCGACAACGAGTCTCACCCGGCCCCCGTTGTGGCTGTACCGGACCGCATTGTCGAGAAGGTTGCGGAGGAGCAGGCGTAGCTGCTGCGGATCTCCCCTCACGATGACGCCCTCCTCCACCGTTGCACCCAGATCGATCTCCTTCACCTGGGCCGCCCCCTTCAGCTCGTCGGCCACCGATCTGGCGACCTCGGCAAGGTCGAAGGTCGTGTCGGGGATCTGCGCCGTTTCTTCCAGCCGGGAGAGGTCGAGCAGGTCGTTGATCAACCTGCCCAGTCGGTCGGCCTCGTGGAGGAGCCTGTCCGCGAACCTCGCTGCCGTCTGCGTGTCATCCACCATCGCCTGCTGTATGGCACTAGCAAGGGTCTGTATCCCCGCGACAGGGCTCTTCAGCTCGTGCGAGGCGTGTGCCACGAACTCCCTTCGGATCCTTTGGGCCAAGTACTCCTCGGTGACGTCGGTGAGGGTCATGAGGGTTCCTCCCGAGGATATGGGTGTGGCCCTGACCTTCACGGTGCGCGCCGCCGGGTACCACAGCTTCAAGACCTGCTCGACGGGATGACGGCCCTCGGTCTTCCGGGCCAACGAAAGCAGTTCGTCGAAGGGGAGGCGCTGGGGCTTGCTCTCTTCCAAGCCCAGCAGCCGCTCGGCCGCCCGGTTGGAAAGGACCAGCTTCAGGTTCTCGTCGAGGAGGAGGATCCCCTCCGACAGGGTTTCAAGGATCTCCTCGTAAACCGGTCGCTGTGCCCACTCCATCAGGGGCCGATCTCCTTCGAGATCGACCTGAGGTTCCCCGTCAGCATGTATCGAAGGCGTTCCCCGATCATCACCGAATGGTCTGCGATGCGCTCGAGCGCCCTGCCAGCGGAGACAGCCTGGACCGCCAACGGCACGGCGACAGGGCCATCCAGCTCCATGACGGCTTGCATGAGGGCCGAATAGTGGGCGTCCATGGCGTCATCGCGTTGCTCGAGGGATGTCGCCAGTTTGAGGTCGTGCGTTGCCCAGGCGGTCATGGCGTCTTTGAACAGGCTCTTCGCCTCGCTCGCCATAGAACCGAGGATGGCGAAGATCTCGTCGTGCGAGGCAAGCAGTGGCTGGTCCGGTGCCAACTTCACGATCCGGAGGCACAGATCGCCGGTTCTCTCCAGATCGCCGAGGATCCTTAGGATCGAGACGACGAGCCGTAGATCGGAAGCAACCGGGCTCTGCCTGCACAAGAGGTCGTAGCAGCGTTCGGTGAGGGAGACGAACATCTCGTCGATGTTGTTGTCGTTGGCCCAAACCGATCTGGCGAGAGCAGCGTCACCAGTCAGCAGCACCGACGTCGCTTGTTCCAAGGCCCCTTCGACCTGTAGGGCCATGACCTCCACCTGATCGCTCAGCTGGTCCAGCTCGTGCACGAAGGCCGAGCGTGCGGCGTTGGGCAGGGGTGAGTTACCCAAAGCGTCCGGTGACGTAGTTCTCCGTCCTCTCATCAACCGGGTTGGTGAAGATGTGCTCGGTCTTGTCGTACTCCACGAGGACACCCGTCCGGCGGTCTTGCTTCTCGTTGACCTCGGCCGTGAAGAAAGCCGTCATGTCGCTGACCCTCGCGGCCTGCTGCATGTTGTGGGTCACGATCACGATCGTGTAGTCCTCTTTCAGGTCCTGCATCAGGTCTTCGATCCGGCCCGTGGCGATGGGATCGAGGGCGGAGCACGGCTCATCCATGAGGAGCACGTCGGGCTTCACCGCGACGCAGCGGGCGATGCAGAGGCGCTGCTGCTGTCCGCCCGACAGTGACCAGGCGGATTCCTTGAGGCGATCCTTTACCTCGTCCCATAGGGCGGCTCGGGTAAGTGCCTGCTCGACGAGCTCGTCCATGTCCCCCTTGAAACCCGCGATCTTGGGACCGAAGGCCACATTGTCGTAGATCGACTTGGGGAACGGGTTGGGTTTCTGGAAGACCATCCCGATACGCCTGCGGACCTCTACCGGGTCGACGCGGCTGTCGTAGAGGTCGATCCCTCGGTACAGGATCTTTCCATCGATCCGCGCCGTCTCCACAAGATCGTTCATGCGGTTGAAGCAACGCAGCACCGTGGTCTTGCCACAGCCGGACGGCCCGATCAGCGCGGTAATCTCGCTCTTCGCTACAGAGAGCGTTATGTCCCTGACCGCCCGGAAGGGCCCGTAGTGGACGGAGAGGTCCTGGACCTCGAATACCGCCTCTTTCGGCTGGTCCTCTGGATCGTTGGTCTGTCGGGTGGTGGTCAGGCGTACCTCTCTTTCAGGGCCACCTACTTCTATCCTGTCAGCCGTCTTCAAGTCCATGTGATCACCACTTTCGTTCATATCGGTTCCTAAGGATGATCGCGAGGCCGTTGGCCGTCAGGATCACTGCGAGCAGCACGACGATCGCGGCCGCCGTGTTGGCCCTGAACCCTGCATTTGGCTGGCGGGCCCAGCCGAAGATGATCATGGGCAGTGCGGTGAATCGGCCCCGGATGGTTTCACCGAAGCTCTGGTCTCCGAAGCTGAGAAAGCCTGTCACGGCCCCCACCAGGATCAACGGCGCGGTCTCCCCCAAGGCCCGGGACAGCGAGAGCATGGTCCCGGTCAGGATCCCCGGCGCAGCTGAGGGCAGGACGTGGCTACGGACCACCTCCCAGCGGGTGGCCCCCACGCCGTAGCCGGCTTCCCTGATGCTGCTGGGAACCGCTCGCAGTGCCTCGGAGGCCGTGATGATCACGATCGGAAGGACGAGGATGGCCAGCGTGAGCCCGCCGGCGATGATGCTTCTCCCCCCCGTGAAGCCGGCGAGGAGGTTCACGAATATGGACAGGCCCAGCAGCCCATAGACGATCGAGGGCACCCCCGCGAGGTTGCGGATGTTGACGCTGATGAACCTCGTGAGGCGCGTGTCGGGGGCGTATTCCTCGAGGTAGATGGCGGCTCCGATCCCCAACGGGAATGCGAAGACCACCACGAACAACATGAGCAGGAGCGATCCCTGGATCCCTTGCCACACGCCCGCCACCTGCGGGAGCGAGGAAAGGTTGCCCTTGATGAAGCCACTCCCCCTCGAGGAGAGAACCTCGTAGCCGTCCCTGATGACATCGGTGAGAAGAGTGACGAGGATCGCCAGAGACAACAGGAGGCAGAGCGTCAACGCGACCTCGAACAGGGTGCTCTTGAAGTCTCTCCGCTTGCCCTGAAGGCTCTTCAGGACGGCATCCTTTGTCGTTAGTTGCCTGGATGTCGTGGCCATCAGTACTTTTGCCTCACGCGTCTCACTATCCGCTGGCTGAAGAGGTTCAGGGCGAACGTGATCATGAAGAGCAGCAGGCCGACGAAGAACAGGCTTTCGAAGGTGCCGTTAGTCCCTTTCACCTGATCGCTTCCCGTAGCCAGGGCGGTCATCGCCGCCGTCATGGTCTGTCCCGGCTGACAGGGGGCCAGCGAGAAGAGAGATCCCCCGGTGGCGCCCGATGCGATGGCGACGATCATGGTCTCCCCGATCGCACGTGAGACCCCGATGATGATCGCCGCGACGATCCCGGAGATGGCGGCAGGGAACACCACCTTTGTCGTCACCGTCCTCTTCTTGGCCCCCAGGCCGTATGAGCCTTCTCGTAAAGAAGCAGGAACCGCTCGCATCGCGTCCTCCGCGACGGAGGCGATGAGGGGCGTCACCAGTAGCCCCACCCCGATACCGGCCGCCGCCATGTTGAACGTGCTGGAGCCCGTGCAGAACCGCGAGACGATCTGCGGGCTGATGAAGGTCAAGGCGAAGAAGCCGATGACGACGCTCGGGATCCCGGCGAGGGTTTCCAGAACCGGCTTCAGAAACCTGCGAGCTCGGGGCCTGGCGTACTCCGACAGGTAGACGGCCGCACCGAGGCCGAGCGGGATGGCGACGATCATCCCCATGCCCGTCACCAGCATCGTCCCCGCCACGATCGTCTTCAGATCGAACATCCCCCGGCGCGGGAACCATCCGTCATGCCACAGGCTCGCGAGGTCGACCTTCGTCAGGAACCGGACCGCCTCACCCAGGAGGGAGAAGATGATCCCGACACTGATGAGGATGGATAAGGCGGCGCAGGTGAGAAAGGCTCCTTTGATGAGGCCTTCCTTTCGCCTTCTTCCGGGCCGCCCTTGAAGCTGCCCTAGCGAGAAAGGCCCATGTTGCTCAAGCTGTGACATCCTTTGTTTTCGTCTTCCTGTCGAGGCGGCATGGCGGTGTGACTAAACATGTGACAGCGGCCCGTGGGGGCCGCTGTCACATTAATCGGTGACTCTGTTCCGGAGGAGCTAGCTCTCGGTGGAGCCGGTCTCCTTGGATTCCCAGGCGGACCTGGTGGTTTCCAGGTCCTCTGCGGCCAGGTCGACGTAGCCCACCTCGGCTACGGACGACATGCCCGCCTCGCCGAGGTAGAAGTCGACGTAGGCGCCGACCGCCGGGTTCTCTTCGATCTTTGCCTTGTTGACGTAGATGAAGAGGTCACGGGCGATCGGGTATTCGCCGCTCGAGATCGTTTCGGGGGTGGGATCAACGCAGTTGCCCCCCTCGTCCTCGATGGCGAGGGCTTTGACCGCTCCCTCGTTCTGAGCGACGAAGGCGTAGCCGATCCAGCCGAGCGACGAAGGGCTACCGGAGATCCCTTCCACGATGACGTTGTCGTTCCCCGAGGCCTGGTAGTCGGGCCGGATGACCGGGTCATCCTCGGGGACGCCCTGCTCCTCGTAGGCGATGTCCTCCATGACGATCTCGGCGAACGAGTCGAAGGTGCCGGACTCTTCCCCCGGCCCCGTCACGTCCAGAGGCACATCGGGGTAGGGAGTGTGGGTGGCGCCGATCTTCTCGCCGAGCTCGTTGGCGTCCGACCAGTTGGTGAAGCCTTCCGACTCCGGACCGAGCAGGGCGTAGAGGTCGTGGAAGCCGAGGCACTCCACCTGGTCGTTCTCGGTTGAAGTCACGACCGAAAGCCCGTCGATGGCGACCTTGAGCTCGATGAACTCGACCCCGTTCTCTTCGCAGGCCGGGATCTCCTCATCTGCATCTATGGGCCGTGACGCATCGGAGATATCTGTCTCCCCGTTGCAGAAGAGCTCGAACCCGTCGCTCGTACCGGGACCCTCTACGGCGATGTCGACGTCCGGGTTGTCGCTCGCGAACTTCTCCGCGTTTAGGGCGCTGATGGGTTCGACCGTTGAAGAGCCAGAGATCGTTATCGAGCCCGAGAGGGCGGCGCCGCCCGTGTCCCCGCCGTTGGCGTTCGTGCCGTCGCTGCCGCCACAAGCAGCGGCGATCAGGCCAACGCACAGGGCGACGAGCGCCAGTCGTACTGAAGGTTTTCTAAGAGATGACATCGTGCCCCTTACTCCTTTTGCTCTATTTGAGCCGCGGCGGCGGCCCGTCGATGACCGCAAGGTAGCAACCTCGTATGAAACCGATGCGGCAGCGATGTGAACAACGGATGAACACGCGTACCCGCGGCCCCCGTGATTCTGTTGGCTCCCATCCGCGGGTGGATCGATAGGTCGCGGCCGAAGACGAGCGCCGGAGCCTCGGCATCAAGCCGAGGATGTTCATCCGGACCGGCACCTTCGGGGGAAGTTCATGGGCGCGCCAGATCGAGGCCACATTCTCTTCAGGTCTCGCCTCTACCCTCGATCTCGGTCGATGGTCGGGCCCTTCCCGGGGTCACGACCACGACCTTGAGGTTTGCTCGGCCGGCAGGGACCCCCTATCCCCCGGCACGTCCCTCCGGCCGGGCTGCCACCCTCCCGATGGCGAGAGCGACGGAACGCCCAAAGTTCGCGTGTCGTTCAAGTGCTGTTCAGACGATGAACCTATCTTCGGAGCGTGAGTGACGAGGTGGCAGGGCTCGGCGACAGGTTCCTCAACAGAGAGCTTTCTGCCCTCGACTTCAACTCGCGTGTCCTGGCGTTAGCCGAGCATGAGAGAACGCCTCTGCTCGAGCGCGCGAAGTTCCTCGCGATATTCGCCTCCAACCTCGACGAGTTCTACATGCTGCGCGTAGCCGGGCTGGAGCGGCAGCTGGCTGCCGGCTCGAGCGCCCGGTCGGCAAATGGGTTGAGCGCGGCGCAACAACTCGCGGCCATAGCCTCCAAAGCGGGGCCTCTCGTGCGACGGCACGCTGCGTTGTTCGCGGACGAGGTTCTTCCCCGGTTGACGAAGGAAGGGGTGGACCTCGTGAGGTGGCGCGAGCTTGGGGCCACGCACCGCGAAGAGCTGGACGCGCTCTTCATCGACCGCATCTTTCCTGTGGTCACGCCGCTGGCGGTGGACCCGGGGCATCCCTTCCCCTACATATCGAACCTGTCTTTGAACCTGGCGGTGATCGTGCAGGACAGGCAAGGGGCTCGTCGGCAATTCGCGAGGGTAAAGGTCCCTCCCCTGTTGCCTCGCTTCGTCTCCCTGGACGACGGGGCGTTGTTCGTCCCTCTCGAAGATGTCATCGCAGCGAACCTCGACAAGCTCTTCTTCGGGATGGACGTGGTGGAGCACCACAGCTTCAGGGTCACGAGGAACTCCGACATCGAAGTCGAGGAAGGCGCCGAGGACCTGTTGCTCGCCCTCGAGCGGCAATTGACCCAGAACCGGGCCCAGGCGGCGGTGCGCCTCGAGATCGAGTCGAGCATGCCCCCGCATGTTCTCGATCTTCTGATGCGCGAGCTAGAGGTGGAGGAGAGGAACGTCTTCTGCGTCCCCGGCCCCTTGGACCTCGCGGGGCTGTGGGATATCTACGCGTTGGAGAGGCCGGACCTGAAGGACGAGCCCTTCCAGCCGGTCACCCCCCCGGCCTTCCAGACCCCGAACGAGCTCGGCGAGGACATCTTCGGAGTCTTGAGATCCCAGGACCTTCTCGTCCACCATCCCTACGATTCCTTCGCCACCACGGTCTTGAGCTTCATCCAGGAAGCCGCCGAGGACCCCAGAGTCCTTGCGATCAAGCAGACGCTCTACAGGACATCCGGAGACAGCCCGATCGTGGACGCCTTGATCGACGCGGCGGAGAGTGGGAAGCAGGTCGTGGTGCTGGTCGAGATCAAGGCAAGGTTCGACGAGCGAGCCAACATCAGGTGGGCCAAGAAGCTGGAGCAGGCAGGATGTCATGTGGTCTACGGCCTCCTGGGCCTGAAGACCCATTGCAAGCTGGCGCTCGTTGTGAGGCAGGAGGGAGACCGACTTCGCCGCTACGTGCACGTCGGCACGGGGAACTACAACCCGAAGACCGCCCGCTTGTACGAGGATCTCGGCTTCCTTACTTCCGACCCGTCGGTCGGGCTCGATGTCAGTCATCTCTTCAACTATCTGACGGGGTACGCGCACGAGCCCTCCTATCGATCTTTCATCTCGGCTCCACACGGGATGCGAGAGGCGATCGTCGGGCTCATCCAGCAGGAGACGAAACGTGCACGTGAGGGCGAACCCGCGCGCATCGTCATGAAGCTCAACAACCTGGTGGACGCTCCCGTGATCGAAGCGCTCTACGAGGCATCCGACGCGAACGTTCAGATCGACCTGATAGTGAGGAGCATCTGCTCACTCCGGCCGGGGGTCCAGGGTCTCAGCGAGAACATCAGAGTGCGGAGTGTCCTTGGCCGTTTCCTGGAGCACTCGCGTATCTTCTACTGGCGCGATGGAGGTGACGAGAAGGTGTACATCGGGAGCGCCGACATGATGGAGAGGAACTTGGATCGCCGGGTAGAGGCTCTCGTTCGAGTCGACGACGCGAAAGCGAAGAAACGTCTCCTTTCGATCTTGGATCTGGCCCTCTCCGACGTAGGCAGCGCCTGGTACCTCGATCCTGATGGCCGATGGCACGAACCTCGGATGGACGAGGAAACTGCCGGGCTTCTCCTCCAGGGCGAGCTGATGCATCGAGCCACGGATTCGGCTCAGACCAACGTCGGCCTCAGCTGAAGCAGCGTCGCCTCGGGGCGGCAGAGGAAGCGAACCGGCGTGAACTTGGATGTCCCAAGGCCCGGGCTCACATGGAGCCACCCATCTCCCACCCGGCTCAGGCCCGACGCACGCGGGGCAGGAAGCGATGAGTAGCTGACGAGAGCGCCCTTCAGCGGCAGCCTCAGTTGGCCCCCGTGGGTATGGCCGGCGACGATGAGGTCGAAGCCATTGAGGACCCACTCGGTCACGACGTCCGGGGAGTGAACAAGCCCCAAGGCAAGCACCTCTGAATCCCCCCGAGCTATGTGATCGGTCGTGTGACGGCGAAGGTAGGGGTCATCAACACCGGCGAGCCGGATCGAGCCGTGAGCGGTGTCGAGGATCTCCGTGCGGTTCGTAAGGGGCACCCACCCTGGCCCTGGAGCCCTGCTTCCAGCCGGGGCGTGTCGACGAGGGGCGACCGCGGAGACTCCGGCTTCTGCCTGAAGTACTTCGTGGGGGCCGGTAGCGGGATCGGAAGAGGTCGTGGGAGCCGCGCACGTAGAACTTGCCGAGGCGGGCCCTGAAAACCTGCGAGCGCCTCCAGCAGCGGATCGATCCCGCTGTCGTCGTCGATCATGTCCCCGGTGGCGAGGATCAGGTCCGGCTCGCCCTCGAGCCGGTCGGGAGGGCCTCTACCCATCGCTTCAGCGACCTGTTACGTGCCTTTAAGTGGATGTCGGCAAGGTGCAGCACCTCGAGGGCGGGCGGCCGGGCCCCACCAAGACCTCCTTCACCTGCAGGCGACGCCGGTAGGGCTCGACGAAGGAATAAGCGGCCGCTCCGCAGGCGGCAGCCGCCGCGGCGCGGAGGAATCTCATCCTTTCGAGGATACTTGCGCCGTGAGGCTGTCCCCTCAAGCTGAAGATCATCGGCGGGTTCGGCCTGTTGCTCGCCCTCATCGCCCTCCTTGGTTGGGTGACGTTGTCGTTGTTCGGCTCCCTCCGGGACGTTCAGAGGACCGTCTTCGACAAGGCACTGCCCCGCCTGGTGGCGGTCGACGAGATCGTCCGCTCCTATACGGCCCAGTCGGCCGCGGTCAGTGGCTTCCTCATCAGAAGCGACAGGAAGCTGCTCGACCAGTACGAGGGTGAGGTGATCCTCGCCGGGCGGGCCGAGACCCGAGCGAAGCGCCTGTTCGCACCGGGTCAGGAGAGGGTTCTCCTCGATAGCCTCGTAGAGGCGGGGGCCGAGTTCCAGGAGCTCGTCGAGGACCAGGTGCTTCCGCTGGCCCTCGCCGGAGACCGCTCGCAGGCTTTCCGCGTCCTCGGTCAAGAGGATCGCCCCTCATCGATCAGATCGAGGGGGTGGGTCAGACGATGAGAGCGGCCCAGGACATAGAGGTCGTGCAGACGCAGAGGGACATCCAGGAGTCTTCGAACCGTGTGATCGTGATCCTGCTTCTCGTGACGGTTGGTGCCCTGATCACGGGAGTCGTCCTCGCGATCGTTCTGCCTCGCAGGCTGGTGGCGAACCTCGACAAGCTGGTCGCGGCGGCCCGGGGATCGGACGCAGTGACTTCAACCAGAAGATCGGGATCACCTCGGGACGAGGTGGGCGAGCTTGCGGAGCGGTTCGGGGAGATGCAGGCCGGGCTGAAGAGGTTGCAACAGCTGGCGGCCCCACGACCGGGAGCTCGCCATCGCGGAAGGCATCCAGAGGAACCTGCTGCAACGAGAGATCCCAAGAGGGGACAGCTTCGGCATCGCCCCTGTTCAGCGGCAGGCGAACCTGGTCGGGGGGATTGGTACGACATCGAGCTTCGTGGGAGCGAGCTGACGTTCGTGATCGGGGACGCTAGCGGCAAGGGCATCGGAGCCGCTCTCATGTCGACGGTGGCCCTGACCTCTCTTCGAGCGGAACGAGGATTGGGAGCTTGGGCCCAGCGCCTCATCGAGCAGGCCAACGAGGTGCTTCGTGAGGCGACGGCGGAGGACTCGTTCACGACGATGATCTACGCCACCCTCGACCTGGAGCAAGGTGGAGCCAGGTGGCTCAACATGGGCCACCTGGCTCCCTTCCTCCTCCGTTCCGGAGGCTCGGGCGGCTTCGTCGAAGGTCCGAGGAATAGAGTGCTCGGCTGGTTCGATGACCCCGGCTACTGGAGACCGAGGTGCGTCTCGAGCCCGGGGACCGACTGGTGCTCTTCACGGATGGGTTCCTCGAGGCCAAGTCGCCCGGGGGCGACCTCTTCGGTGAAGACAGGCTCGCAGAGGCGCTCGTGCGACTGGCTCCGCTGCCACCCGAGCAGATGGCCCACGAGCTGATCGAGGAGGCAGAGCGTTTCGCCGCCGGCAAGATCGAGGATGACCTGACGATGCTGGTCCTCGACTACAGCGGCTCCGTTGGTGGGGTAGCCCGAACCGGGTAGGTTTGGGGTCTCCCCTTACGAACGGGGGCCGTGCCTTGCCCGACCACAAGCGAGGAAGCTGTTGGCACAGTCCAAGATCGACATCGAGACGACCGACCAAGAGGGCTACCGGGTCATCCGGCCCTCGGGGGACCTGGACGTCTACACCGTGGGGTCCCTCAGAGATGCCATCGGCGGGATGATCGATGACGAGGATCCCAAAGTCGTGGTCGATCTCGACGGGGTGCCGTTCATGGACTCCTCGGGCCTGGGAGCTTTGATGGGCGGTGTGAGACGCCTGCGGGAGGCAGGCGGCGACCTCGCCATCGCCTGCACGAAGGAACAACACCTGAAGCTGTTCACGATCACCGGGTTCGGCGAGGGTGTGTCGATCGCTCCCACCGTTGAAGAGGCGGCAGCCGGGTTCAGGGTCTAGGCCTCATCTCCGCGGCTCCGGCGGCGGCCCCGGTACCGCTTCAGAGCCGAAACCCCCAGCATGCTGAGCACGGTCACGAGCGAAGCGGCCACGGAGATCACCACCACCTGCGACGACGACATCTAACCTCCCTGGCGAGCCCTGCTCCGACGGCTGAATAGTATCGAGCCACCCCATACGAAGGAGGCCGAGCCCAGTCGAGGACACCCTCAGGTCCATCTCTTTCTCTCTCGTGCGCTGGGGCGGGTTCACCGCTCATGCGTTCCTGTTCGGGTCCGCCCTCATCCTCCAGCTGGTCTTGCGTCCCGCGCTTGAGGGGCTGTCCCTCGAGGGGTGGGGGCCCGAGATCCGGCGGCTTGGAGCTCGCCTGGAGGCACTGACGAGGGCGGCCCTGACCGCCTCCCTACTGGTCACCTCTATCGCATTGCTCCTACAGCTCACCCTCGTCGCCGGGGTCCGAAAGGAAGACCCCGGCGCCTCTGCCCTCTCCTCCGTCCTTTCGTCTAACTTCGGGCTCTGGCATGCGGTTCGGTATCCACTCCTCATCGCCCTTGGCGTCCTTCTCCTCGGGCAGGTGGGGTCGAGGCTCGACGCTAAGGGGGGCCGCGGGTATCTCCTCGCTTGGGGTGCTCTGTCGCTGGCGCTTCTCGCCACGTCATCCTTCGCGGGCCACGCGGCGGTGGGTTCTCCGGGCCCACTATCGATCCTGAACGACCTGTTGCACCAGGCCTCGGGCGCTACCTGGTTCGCCGGGATCGTCTTGCTGGCTGCCATCCTCCCCGAGGTGTGGAGGGGACGTTCCGAGGAGGAGCAGCTGCGGGTCCTGGCCCCGGCGACCATCAGGTTCTCCTCGGTGGCTCTGGTCTCGATCGCCGTCGTGGCGATCACCGGGACGTTTAACTCATTCCTTCATATGGGGGCTCTCGAGGATCTGTGGACCACGGCGTACGGGCGCTTCCTCGCCCTCAAGATCCTCTTGTTCCTCGTCATCCTCGGCCTCGGGGCGGGGAACCTGTTCGTGGTCCGCCGGCGACTTAGGAAGGACGTTCGCTCTGCGCCCCGTAGCCTGCTGAGGAGGGCGATAGCGGCGGAGCTGGCGATCGCCCTGGCCCTCTTCGCCGCCTCGGGGGTATTGACGGGGCTGTCGCGGACCAAGCCGGCCGCCCAGGTTTTGGAACGTAGATAACGTTTGTCCGGGTTTGGCATCGTCCTCGGATAGCCCCTTAGGACTACGTTTCCTCCTCCTAGGCCATCGGCAAAAGGGTCGCGATGGGCTATCGGAATCTGAGGCTGGACTCTCTAGTGTTAGTGGCAACGAATTCGAGCTGGAGGGTGGGCTGTGGCATTAGCAATAGCAGCAGACCAGGATTGGAGATCGGCCAGCCTTTGTGCCAAGGGTGACCCCGATCTGTGGTTCGCGGTCGGGGCCGTGGAGCACAAGCAGGCAAAGTCGATCTGCGGAAGGTGCCCGGTCCAGAGCGCGTGCCTGCAGTACGCGATGAGCGCTCCCATCACCCACGGGATCTGGGGCGGTATGACCGAGCGGGAGCGTCGAAGGGTGCGCAGGCAATCCGCCGCCTGATCTAACCCGGTCATCATCCGAGCCTTGCTCGAAGCTCCGGCTCAGCCGGGGTGGAGGGGAGGGCTCGTCCGCGTAGGGCTTTCCCGGCTAGGTCCGGAGCGTTAGCTCCAGGATGTCGCACTCGTCCCGCCACCGGCGCGCCGTGTCTTCGGGAAGCCCGGGGATGTTGAGCCGTTTCTCCGCGATCTTCTCGGCGAGCGTCTCCCACTCGGGCCCGGGCGGGACCACCCGTACGTCGGCAGGGATCTCGGCGACCTGGGCGTTCTTGCCCTTCCACCGGATGATCACATCGCAGGTCTTGAGGGACGCGGCGCCGGGGATCGTCTGCTGCCTCTCGCCGGAGAGCACGTAGACCTTGTTCTGATCCATCACGTACCAGACGGGGAGGGTGCGGTTGGAGCCGGAGGCGTCGTCCCACCGAAGCCACACGATCGTGGACTTCTTGAGGGACTCCGCGACGGCCGGGCTAACCGACGCAGCGGCTTGAACCTCGTTCGTCTCGCTCCAGGAGAGCTGAGGGGACACCTCGGCGGCGACGTCTTTCCAAGTGAGGTCCGTCGGTACCAGCGCGTACCAGCCCGCGAGGTCGAAGAAGCTTCCAACCGCGTCCTCAGGAGATCCGTGTTGCTGGTAATGGGACAGCTGCACGTCGCCGTCCGCACGCTCGTGGAAGCAGAAGACCCAGTTCTGGTAGCGGGGGAGATGTAAGCCTCGACCCAGTGAACCTTCGGCTTGGCGATCTCCAGGTGAAGGCCTATGGACCGGCCGGGGATGTCCGCCTGGAAGGGGGTCCAGTACACCTGAAGGATCCTCTTCACGCTCTGCTCCAGCTCGACCTTGCTAGCACCGCAGGGCTGCCTTCGGCGGAGCCAACCTTCACCCCGTGGCGCCCGAACCCCGGAGCCACCAGGTCCAGGATCGGCTTCAGGTCATCCCTCAGGCCCCGCTCTGCGAGCGCCATCAGGCGAAGGGGGAGGTCTCGTAGGCGGACCGAAGCAGAAGAAGGCGGCCGGGGCGAAGGGGCAACCGCACAGCGCGAACTCGATGTACGCGAAGGTCTTCTGCTTCATCGCCAGTTGCGGCCAGTAGTCGAAGAGGATTATCCGGAGGCCGTTGAAGGCGTGGTAGATGACCGCCCCGACGAGGGCGACCTCGAATGGCTTGAACCACCACTCCTTGTAGAGCTGGATCGTCTCGTCGTAGAGCTCCGGCCCGAACCTGATCGCGAAGGTGTCGACGATGTGGCCGAACAGGAAGGCGATGACCCCCACGCCTGTGATCCGGTGGGCGGCCCAGGACCACTGGCCGACGCCGCCTTTGTAGGCCGGCCCCTTCTGCTCCTTACGGAGGCGAAGGAGCCCCACCACCACGTACAAGGCGAATACCCCCGCCCCGATGGTGAGGATGAACACGAATCCTTCGATGGCCTTGGCCGCAAGCACGGAAAGAATCCTACCCGGCGAGTAGCTGGTCGGTTATGGCTACCAGACCAGGGAAATCCACAGCTTCTTGTTCCAGGTAGGGGACCCTCACCCATCGGTGCCGGGGGATCTTCCGGGCCAGAGCCTCGAGGTTCTTCTCCTCCCACGCGACTACTTGCCCGAAGGCTTGTTCGACCCGGATGAGCCGTGCCAGCAACCTGGCGTCGTCGTCCCCGGCCTCGAGTTTCGTCAGCTGACGAGCTCTGATCCCGATGGGCTCTCCCCATGTGGGGTGGACGCGGTTTACGACCAGCGCCCCGAACGGGAGCCCCGCCTCGTTCAGCCTGCTGCCGAAGAAGGTTGCCTCGGCCACGGAATCCTCGGCGGCGGAGGTGACCACGACGAACGACGTCTGGTTCGAGCGCAAGAGGTTTGACACGTCCCGGGCTCGCTGCTTGAAACCGTCGTACATCCCTTCGAGGTTCCCGAAGAACTCGGCGGTGTCCTGAAGCGCATCCGCGCCGGCGATCCTCTTCAAGACCTTGAGGAACGTCATGGCGGTGAGGTTCGCCACCTTGAAGATCCCGCCGCCGGTCTTCATGTACGGGATCAGGAAGAACCTGAGTAGGCGAGAGTCGAGAAACTCCGTGATCCGCTTGGGAGCGTCGAGGAAGTCGAGGGCGTTCCGGGTCGGGGGTGTGTCGATCACGATCAGGTCGAAGTTTCCGTCGGCGTGCAGCTCGTAAAGCTTCTCCATCGCCATGTACTCCTGAGTACCCGACAGGGTGCCCGCGATGTTGCGGTAGAAGCGGTTTCCGATGATCTTCTCGGCTTGCTCCGGGGAGGGGGCGTACTGGGTGACGACGCCGTCGAACGTCGATTTCGTGTCCAGCATCATCGCCCAGAGCTCACCCGTCGGGTCGAGACCGGCCGCTGTGAACTTCCGCTTCGACACCTTCGTCGGCTCGTTCGAAAGCTCCTTCAGCCCGAGCGATGAGGCGAGTCGTTTCGCCGGGTCGATCGTGAGGACCGCCGCCTTCTTGCCCCTCAGCGCTGCAGTCATCGCGATGGCCGCCGAGGTCGTCGTCTTCCCGACGCCGCCCGCCCCCGCGCAGACGATGACCTTCTTCTTCGAGATGAGCTCGTCGATCGGGTTCACAAGCCGGCTACTTTCTCCTCGATGGCGTCGGCGATCCTCTCGATCCCGGGGAGGTTCAGCCCGGGGGAGAAGAGGAACGGAAGCTCGAGGACCTTCTCGTTGACCCCTTTCCGCAGCGCACGCAGGTGCTTCGTCTGGATCGTCCGGCGTGCCTCGATGAAGCGGGAGTAACCGGTCAGCGCCTCGAGGTCCTCTGAGTCCAGAGACAGCGATGCCACTTTCGCGGCGGAGCAGAGCTCGTCCACCTTCCCATCCGCGACGATCGCCTCCAGCCGCTCGAGGTGCTCCTTCTCGAGGGCCGGGGGATAGACGGCGTTGGCGAAGACGGGTCCGGTATCGATCTTCACCTTGTCCGCGAGGGCCTGCGACGTCTCGATCGTCTCCGACACCGGCATCTCCTCGGGAAGCGTCACCAGGTGCACCCGGGTCCTCTGGGGGTCACGCAGCATCTGCACGATCCATTCGGCCTGACGATGAAGAGGTCCAACCCCGACGGCGTCCGAGAGGCCCATCGGCGCGGACAGGAAAGACAACATGTGCCCGGCTGCGGGGGCGTCGATGATTATGGTGTCGAAGCTGTCCGCCGCGGACGTGTTCCGTCCTTGCTCGAGGTACCAGATCTTCCCGAGGACGAGGATGTCCTTCAGGCCGGGCGCCGTGGCCGTCACGAAGTCCACGAAGTGCGTGGCCGTGAAAACCTTGGCCATCCTCTTCATGTGGTACTGGATGTCGAGATACTCGGCGAGAGCTGCGTCCGGAACGATGTTCATCCCCCACACCCCCGGAGAGACCTCACGAGGCTGGTAGGAGAGGGAGCCGCCGCCGAAGAGCTTCGGCAGCGTGCCCTTCCGGTCCACCTCCGCCACGCAGACCTTCCGGCCGCTGCGGGCGGCGACGAGCGCGAGGGCCCCGGCCACCGTGGTCTTGCCCACGCCCCCCTTGCCGGAGACGATCAGGATCCGTGGCTCGAAGAACCGATCTAGCTGCACCGGGCGTTTCTACCCCACGTCCGGGCCCTCCGACGCTTCCGAAGCTGCGCAATCTGCGACCATGGAGGTATGAGGCAACGGGTTCGGCTGAGGGTGATGGGGTTCCTCGCCATCCTGCTGGTGGGCGGGGCCATCCTCGGGGCGCCGCCGGTCGGGGCTCAGACGGAGGGTGGTACGAGGCCCCTTGACCTGATCTCCGTGAAAGGGATCATCGATCCGCCGACCGCCGAATACCTCCTCAGCCGGCTGAAGGACGCCGAGAGGGATGGTGTCGAGGCGGCGGTCATCCAGCTCGACACGCCCGGTGGGCTCGACGTCTCGACCCGGGCGATCGTCACTCAGATACTCGAGTCCGACGTGCCTGTCGTCGTGTGGGTCGCGCCCCGGGGATCCCGGGCTGCATCGGCGGGAACCTTCGTCACCTACGCCGCCCACCTGGCCTTCATGGCCGACGCGACGGAGCTGGGGGCCGCGACGCCGATCGATCTGGCCGATGGCGGAGATCTCGAGACCAAGATCGTCGAGGACGCCGCCGCCTACATGAGGGGCCTCGCCGACACGAACGGCAGGGACGCTGAGTTCGCTGAGGCGTCGGTGCGGGAGGGCCTCGCGATCAACTCCCAGGAAGCGGCCTCTCGGGGAGTGACGAACGGGATGGCCTCCTCGCTATCCGAGCTCCTGCAAGCCCTGGATGGGCAGGAGGTCGAGATCGCAGGCAAGGGCACCGAGACCATCGAGACGTTCGATGGAGACGTCCTCGGGGTCACGGTCCGGTTCCAGCAGATGGACGTGGTGCAACGCCTCTTGCATGCGGTCGCGGTCCCGGACATCGCGTACCTACTTCTCCTGCTCGGCTTCTTCGGCCTGATCTTCGAGCTCTACAACCCCGGCATCGGTCTCGCGGGCATCCTGGGAGGGATAGCTCTGCTGCTGGGCTTCTATGGCCTCTCCGTCCTGCCGACGAACTGGGTCGGGGTCCTCCTCTTGGCGGTTGCGGTCGTCTTCTTCCTCATCGACCTCCAGATAGCCGGGTTCGGTATCTGGACGATCGGGGGCCTGGTAGCTCTCGTGATGGGGGGATCGATCCTTTTCTCCGGCTCGCCCGAGGTGCGGGTGGCGCCGTGGGCCATCGCGGTGGCTGTGGTTCTGACACTGGTCTTCTTCATGTCGGTCATGACCGCGGCTCTGAGGGTCCGGTTGCGACGTCCGATCACCGGTGAGGAGGGCATCGTCGGGACCGTCGCCGAGGCGACCACCGACATCGCTCCCGAGGGCACCGTTCTATCGAAGGGGATGTTGTGGCGGGCCCGAACCATGGAGACGGGCATCGCGGCGGGCTCTCGTGTCGAGGTCAAGGCGACGGAGGGGCTCACGCTGCTCGTGGAGCCCCTGCACGAGCACGAGCAACAGACCTGAGGGGCTCGGCTAACCTGGTTGGAGGGCTAAAGAAAGGAAGACCCGGATGCCATTCGCGGTGATAGGTGTCGTCTTGCTGTTGGTGCTCATCGCCTCCTCGGCGCATCGTGCAGGAATACGAGCGGGGGTCATATTCAGGCTCGGGCGCGTCGTAGCCGGCGCCAAGGGGCCGAGGCCTCTTCTTCATCATCCCGATCATCGACAGGATGGTGAAGGTCAACCTGCAGATCGTGACCCTCGATGTGCCTCCACAGGACGTCATCACCAAGGACAACGTGACGGTGCGGGTCAACGCGGTCTGTTACTTCCAGGTCTTCGATTCTGTCAGAGCAGTGGTCGAGGTGCAGAACTATCTCTACGCGACATCCAGATCGCGCAAACCACGCTCCGGGCGGTCCTTGGCAAGGTCGACTTCGACGACATCCTGACCGAGCGGGACAGGCTGAACGCAGACCTGCAGAGGATCATCGACGACCTGACCGACCCTGGTGAAGAAGGTCGCCCGGGTCGAGATCAAGGATGTCGACATACCGGTCGAGATGCAGCGGGCGATGGCCCGGCAGGCCGAGGCCGAGCGAGAGAGACGCCAAGATCATCAACGCCGAAGGTGAGTTCCAGGCCTCGAGAGGTTGGCGCAGGCGGCCTCGGTGATCGCCCGCCACCCGATCGCTTACCAACTCCGGTATCTCCAGACGATCACCGAGGTCTCGGCCGAGAAGAACTCGACGCTCGTGATCCCGATCCCGATCGAGCTCCTCAAGCCGTTCCAGGCGGCCTTCGGCGACGATGCATCGGTATTCGATCCTGACGGGACGCAGCACCGTTCCGCACTCGCCGCCCGGGCCCGCGACCTCCGAGCCCTAGGGACCGGCTCGTCCACAGGCGTTGCAGAACCCGAACACCTCTGCGGTATGGGTGATCGACGTGAAACCGTGCTCCACGGCAACCTCCCGGGCCCACCGCTCGATCGCCTCGGCCCTCACCTCGACTGCGTCCGCCGCACGCCCTGCACACGATGTGATGGTGGTGTTCCTCCGAGGCGCAGCGGCGATAGATAGCCTCGCCCTCGCCGGTCCGTAGGACGTCAACCCGGCCCGCCTCCGGCTAGCTCGCTGAGCGCTCGGTAGACGGTGGTGAGCCCCACGGCGTCCCCGGCCCGGGTGAGAGCCTCGTGTAGCTCCCTCGCGGTCATGAAGCGCTCCTCGGCCCCCAGGGCCTCGGCCACGGCTGCCTTCTGGCGGGTCGCCCTCTTCTTAGGCATCGAGCTTCAACAAGGCCCCCATGACGGCGACCCCCGCCACCAGGGCGAGCACCTGGAACAGCGACTTCTTCGGCTCGGGCTCTTTATGGAGCTCGGGAAGAGGTCTGTGCTGGCGATGTAAACGAAAGCCCCTGCGGAGAAGGCACCAGGGTCTCGACCGACGTCGAGAGCGAGGTGAAGGCAAGGGTGAGGGCGCCGCCGGCGGGGCGCTGAGGCCCGTTGCGAAGTTGACCTTCACGGCCTTGGCGGGGGCAGCCCGGGAGTGAACGAGGATCCCGAAGTCACCCAGCTCCTGAGGTATCTCGTGCACCGCAACTAACGAGCGCGGTCGTGAAACCCAACTGCGGCGAGACGAGGAACCCACCTGCCACGATGGCCCCGTCTATGAAGTTGTGGAGGGCGTCGCCCACGAGGTTGGAAACCGCGACGGGATGGAGCACCTCCTCCTGCGGGAGGTGGGAGTGGTGCCAGTGGAGCATCTTCTCGAGCACGAAGAACGTGACCATGCCGCCGAGCAGGAACAGCGGCGCGGTCGTGTCCAGGCCCCGTTCGGACTCGGCCACCTCCGGCAGGAGGTGAAGGAAAGCGTCGCCGAGCAGGGCCCCGGCGGCGAATGGGATCAGGAGGACCATGATCTTCCGGAGCGCCGAGGGCTTGACCAGCAGCCCGAGGGCACCCAGGGAGCGAGAGCGCGCTGATCCCCAGGAGGACCGCGAGGGTCGTGAACCACGTGGCGGCGTCGGGGCTCTGCATCACCCGCCGAAGGATGCCCTAAGTGAAAACGATTGTCAATAAGAGCCGTCGGGAAACGGCTACTTGACCTTGAACATCCCCGGATACTGACGGAAGCCGTTCTCGTTGATCCGGAGGCAGGGGGTATCGGCGTCGACCTTGTAAGCGTAGATGCTGATGATGCCGCTGCCGCCGGTGCGTACTTCGCGATCTTCATCCGGACCTTGGCCCTGCCGTTCTCATCCGTTATACCGAAGCCCGTCAGGAAGATGTCCCCGAGAGAGAGCCCCACGCCGACCATCACGTCGGGAGCGGCTGGCTCACCGGGGAGTCGAGCGGGATGCCCAGGTTGAACGGGTCCTGCTCGGCGGGGCGGGTGACGGTTACGGTCATGGGAACAACGGCACCAACCTTGAACCTCTTACCTGCGGCCTTGGCCTCGATGTGGAAGGTCCGAGCGTCGACCGTCTCGAGGTTCTGGCTGCGAAGGGTGCGACGGGCGTGCGATTGGCACGCCAGTCCGGAGGTCTCGCTCACGAGGGCGCCTGCGGGCGAGGCGGCCGACAGCAACGCCATGACCAGCACCGTTGCCGCGAGGCCCTTCTTTGTCATCGAGGCTGCGCCTTTCGCTCTAGTGGTGATGTTGGTGACCGCCGGCGGAGAAGAGCTGCATCGCGTCCTTGGGACCGTTCACTACGGGCAGCACTATCTGGGTCTTGCCCTCTCGCCAGTTGACCTTGACGAAGGCGCAGGCCTCGCTGAGGCTGTCGCAGCCCGGGTAAGCCTTGGGCAGCGACCACTCGAGGATCTCGGTCTGGATGTTGAGGCCGATCGAGTGACCCTTCTTGAAGACGTAGTCCTGCGGCTTCTCGACAACAGTGGTCCCGAAGGCGAGGCCCGGCTTGACGTTGACCTGCTTGCCCAGGCCCTTGCGGTACCTCGTGTCGAGCCAGCCTCTCGTGACCGAGTGGAGCCTGCGGGCGGGAGCCGGATCGGTGAGGCAGTTGGGCTCTCCCACATGTTGCCCGGCTACCGAGCGGTGGCATCCATGATCGACGTCGACGATCGTGGGTGTGAAGGTGATCCATTTGCGGTGGATGGTCGACCAGAGCTTCACCTTGACCTCGCCGAAGATACGGGTGTCGCGGGCTAGCTTGGGCGACTCGAACCAGAACCAGTCGTGGTTGTTGCGGGCGTGGTGGTTCGCGTGTGCCTCTGTGTTGATGTTCGTGGATGGGAACTGAGCATCCCGCGTCGGCATGATCCCCATGGAGGCGCCGGGCTTGGTCGGAAGGAGCTTCCACTCGTAGTCATTGGGGCTCGTGATCGGTGTCTGCTGTGCGTAGAGCTTCACGCCCCTCGTGTTGGGGAAGGCTCCCTTGTGCCATCCCGCGGGCCCGTCGATGTCCGCGGTCTGGCTCGTGACGGCGGCGAGCTTCTGGATCCCGTTGTCCTTGCCCAGGAGGTAGTGATCGAACCAGGCGTCGACGGTCCGGTCGTAAGCACCGTCAGGCGTTCCGTGACCGGAGTATCGGTTGCCCATGAAGAGGGCCTTCTTCGGGGAGTTCTTGATGGCCTTGAACATGTTGAAGGCCTCTTCCTGCTTCACGTTCCAGTCGCCCCAGTTGTGGGAGATGAGGACCGGGATCCGGATCTTGCCGGCGTCCTTGACGTAGTCCCGCTCGAGCCAGAACTTGCCGTAGTCGGGGGTGTCGTCGTAGCCGTGCTCGGTGTGCTCGATCTCCTCACATGGGGTGATCGTGGAGGCGACCCGGTCGGCCCAAGCGGGATCCTGGGGATCCAGCGGCGGGGGGAGAGCCAAGCCGAAGTCGAAGGCGAGCGGAGTGTCGACGCCCTCGTCGTAAGGGCGCTCGTTGTTGAGGAAGTAGCGGACGCCACCGGAGTAGGCGTACTCGTACCAACGGCTGATAGCGGCCTCTGGGACGATCGTCGTGAGGTGCGGGGGACGCTCGACGGCCGCCGCGTACTGGGTGGTGCCGTTGTAGGAGCCGCCGATCATGCCGACCTTGCCGGTCGACCACTTGCGCTTGGCGAGCCACTCGATGACGTCGTAGCCGGTCTCCTTCTCGCGCTTGCCGCCGTAGTCGTAGCAGCCGCCCGAGTTCCCGGTTCCGACTACGTCGGCCCAGACGCGTGCGATGCCCCTGGAGGTGTAACGCTCGGAGTCGCCGTTGCGGCCGAGGACGGAGTAGGGGGACATGGTGAGGACGGAAGGAGCCTTGACGTCCTTCCCATTGACGGTGGGGCGGACAACCTCGACGTAGATCTTTCCGTGCCGGGTGGGGACGATGTAGGTCTCCGACCTCTCCCCGTAGGCGGGGGCGGCACCGGCGGGTGCCAGGACGGACAGGCTGGCCACGAGCAGCGCTGCCAGGCTCAAACAGATCGCCCAGGTGCCGCCTCGCTTGCCACTTTGTCCGACTTTCATCCCGTTTGTCCCTCTCCTCTATCAGCCAAGAGGCTCCCCGGGAAACATCCCTGGGAGCCGACGTACATAGAGGTTCCACCTTGGGCGCCCGCCTCCTGCTGGAAGATGCGTTTTCGAGGGGGAAAAACTCCCGACCCGTCACCCCTTGGCCATAGGCTCGAACCCCAGTGACAGCCCCTGCCGAAGAACCCCTTGTCTCCATCGCCGCCAAGCGGGCGGTCAGGCGTATGCGGGCCCACGCCGAGACCGTCGAGTTCGGGCGGCTTCTCGCCTTCCAGGCGACCGGCGCCGCAGGCGACGCTCTGCTGGCACTGGCTCTGGCCGGGTCCCTGTTCTTCTCGGTCCCGGAGACCACCGCTAGGGGAAAGGTGGCGCTGTACCTCGGTCTCACCGTGGCCCCGTTCGCGGTCGTCTCCCCTCTGCTGGCGCGGGTGCTGGACCGGCACCGCGGCAGCCTGCGGTGGGCGATGGTCGTCTCCTCCTTGGGGCGGGCCCTGCTCGCGTGGCTTCTCGCGACCCGGCTCGATTCTGCCTTCCTGTTCCCCCTCGCCTTCGGCATCCTCCTTCTCTCCAAGGCGGCGCTGATCGTGAGGGGCGCCGTCCTCCCATTGCTGATCCCTCGGGGCCGCACCCTCGTCGACGCCGGGTCCTCCATCTCCCGGGTCACGGCACTCGCGGGGCTGGGGGCAGGGATCCTCGGGATCGGGGTCGTCAAGCTGTTCGGCCCCCGCGTCGAGTTGTTGCTGGCTGCCGCCGTCTTCTTCCTGGGAGCATCCCCGCTCAGATTGCCTTTCCCTCGCGGGCGCCGGGCTCAGGAGGAGCGGCTCGATGCCCGGGCCGGTGCTCGATCGGTGGCCGTGCGGCAGGCGAGCGCGGCTGCCGCCGGGATGCGACTGCTGGTCGGTTTCCTGGTGCTCCATCTGGCGTTCGCTCTTCGCCGGGAGGATTTCACCTCCCTGGGGCTCGGCCTCCTCGTGGGGTCCGCCGCTCTCGGAGGGCTGATGGGAGCCATGGCCGCTCCTCGCCTCCGGCGCGTGTTGAAGGAGGAAGGGATGGTTGCCGCCTCGCTCGTGGTGGCGGGCGGCGCCGCTCTGGCGGCCGGGTATTGGTTCTCAGCTATCAGCGCGGGCGCCCTCGTCTTCTGCTTCGGGGTGGCGGCCGGGGCGATGAAGGTCGCCTTCGACGCCATCGTCCAGCGCGAGACGCCCGAAGGGGGCCGGGGTTGGGCCTTCGCACGCTTCGAGTCGATCCTGCAGCTGGCGTGGGTCGCCGGTGCGTTGATCCCGCTCATGCTGACGCTGTCGTCGGGGCTCGGGACGATCCTCGTCGGCTTCGCAGCGAATGTCCTTGCGATGATCTACTTACTGGGGCGCCAACGCCAGCGCTCGGTTACCATCCACACCCGTCGGGCGTGACGGGCGAGGGGGTTACCGGGTGAACATCGTTTTCAATGGCTCCGAGCAGCCCACCTTGGGCGTGGAGATCGAGGTCCAGGTCGTCGACGAGGCGGGGGCGCTGGCGACGGACACGGCCGCCACCAAGATCCTCGCGGAGCTCGATCCCAAATGGTTCAAGCACGAGTTGCTCGAGTGCTGCGTCGAGGTCATCACGGACGTCTGTCCTACCGTCGGAGCTGTCCGGGAGGACATCGGTGGCAAGCTCGCACAGCTGATAGATGTTGCCGAGGGTCAGGGCTACAGGATCATGTGCACAGGCACCCACCCCTTCTCGGCGTGGGCCGACCAAACCGTCTCTCCGGACCCCAGATACCACCGCCTCATCGACAACTGTCAGTGGACGGCTCGCCGTCTCCTCATCTTCGGGATCCACACTCACGTGGGAGTGAAGTCCGGGGAAGAGGCGATAGCGATCGGGAACAGTCTCGGGACGTTCATCCCGCATTTCCTCGCACTTTCTTCCTCCAGCCCGTACTGGCAGGGCCGCGACACCGGCCTCGCATCGATCAGGTCGAAGATCTTCGAGTCGCTGCCGACCGCAGGTCTCCCGTACGTGATGGACAACTGGGGTCAGTTCCAGAGATTCATGCGCACCTTGATCGGGGCAGGCACCATCCGCAGCATCCGGGAGGTGTGGTGGGACATCCGGCCGCACCCGGGCTTCGGCACCCTCGAGCTGCGCATCTGTGACGGCATCCCCACCATGGACGAGCTATGTGCGATCGTCGCCCTCAGCCAGTCTCTCGTCGTGTGGCTAGGTGAACGGTACGAGGCAGGGCTCGAGATCCCCCGACACCAGGCTTGGACGATCCGCGACAACAAGTGGAGGGCCGCACGCTACGGCCTCGACGCCGACATCATCCGCGACGAAGAGGGCAACGTCATCTCCCTTCGCAGGTCGATCAGTGACCTGGTCGAGCGGCTGGAGGCAACGGCCGAGAGACTCGGCTGCCTCGAGGACCTGCGCCGGGTGAACGAGATCCTCGAGCGCGGGACTTCGGCTGTGAGGCAGCGAGAGGTGTTCGACAGGGAGCAGAACCTGGCCGCTGTCGTGGATTCCTTGGTTACCGAGCTGAAGGAAGGAAAGCCTTTCCCCTCGCAGAGTGGCGACCTCGTGGGCGGAACCGTCGTGCACGGCTCACCGCTTCCGGGCGAGCGCACCTAGCGTTCCGAAGCAGGGGGGCCGAGCTCTCTCACGTCTCCGCGCCGTCGCGTAACTCCGGTGGCGTCCAGCCACTCGCACAGTGGGACCGCGTACCTCCTGGTGGTGCCGAGAAGGTCTCTGATGCGCGCGACGGTCAGGGCCCCCTCGGTTCGGATCGCTGCGGCGACCAGCGCCTTCGCCTCTTCGGCCCGGCCGGAGGTGAGGAAGAAGTCGGCGACCGGCACGAGGTCGCCGGCCTGGGCGAGGATCCTCAAGAGGGCGGCGTCGGCTGTGAGGGATGCAGGGGCAGGTGGAGAGAACCCGCCCGCCTCGAGCCCGCCGAGGATGCGCTCTCTTTCCGCTCTCTGTTGCGGCGTGAGGAGGGCCCGGTGACCCGTCAGCCGAACGATCGACCCTTCCTCCACCACGTCGTCCATCTCTGGAAGCAGATCGTCGAAGACGCCCGGGTCGATCTCCGTCGAGGCCCGCAGGGATGCCCTGTCCATCCCCGGCTCCCATGGCCGTTCCTCGTGATGGGCCTCGAGGAGGGACCTCAGCTTGCGCGACAGGTCCTCGAAGCTTTGATGCGACACCAGGAGCGCGCCGAGACGGCGGGCTCCGGCGGGGACCTCCTCGAGGCCGGAGCGAGCAAGGCCCCCGGCCGCGTCCAGCTGACCGTGATGGTCGAGCAGAGCGAGGAGGGCACGCTCGCTCGTGGACCCATCGATCGCTCTGAGCAGAGATCGCCGCGGTGCTTCGTCCCTCTTCTTGCGCAGTGGTGAGGGGGCCGGGTCGAGGATCCTTCCTCCGCCCCACGTGTAGGACCGGCCCGCGTCCCGCAAGACGAACCGATCCCCTCGCTGAAGCGGCAAAGGGTGAGCGAGCACCAGCTGCGCATAACGCGGCCCGTCCTCCTCCCGGTCCAGCAGTCGCACCTTCACCTGCGTCTCGGCCGAGCCCACGAACAGGAGATGTGACCCCTTCTCGGTGAGATCGTGAGGCGCCGAGCGCTGTGGCTCGAGTGCCACGTCGATCCGATCCGTGATCACGAACCCCCCGGGGCGGACCACCGCGTCGCCTCGGGCGGCCCCCTGACGCCGCAGGCCTCCCAGGTTGAGGGCGACCCTGTTGCCGGGCTCAGCGCGGGTGACCTGCTCGTTGTGGGTCTGGATGGATCGGATGCGGGGGCGGCCTCCTTCGGGAGCGATAGCCACCTCCTGTCCTGTCTCGAAAGACCCACCTGCGAGGGTGCCGGTGACGACGGTCCCCGCCCCCCCGATCGTGAACACCCTGTCGAGCCACAGCCGGGGCCGGCCCTGGTCGGGGGCCGGCGCGGTCGCGTCCACCTGAGAGTCGAGCTCCGCCAAGAGCCTGTCGATGCCCCTTCCCGTCAGGGCCGAACAGGCAACGATGGGTGAGCCCTCTAGGGTCGTCCCGGTCAGCTTCCCCTCGACCGATGCGAGGACGCGTGAGAGCTCCTGTCCTTCGACCGCATCGGCTTTGGTGACGGCGATCACTCCCGACGAGATCTCGAGAGCGTTCAAGATCGCCAGGTGCTCCTCGGACTGGGGCATCCAGCCCTCGTTGGCGGCCACTACGAACAGGGCGATCGTGATCCCCCCGGCCCCCGCCAACATGTTCTTGATGAACCTCTCGTGGCCGGGCACGTCCACCACGCCGATGGATCTCCCGGAGGGGAGCGGCAGGAGGGCGAAGCCGAGGTCGATCGTTAGCCCCCGTCTCTTCTCCTCGGCCCAACGGTCGGGGTCGGTCCCCGTCAGACGCCTCACGAGGGTCGACTTCCCATGATCGACATGACCTGCCGTTCCCGCTACGTGCACCTCTCCATTGTCCCGCGGTGTCTCCCGCTGCGGTGTTTGTGGAACCGGCTCAGGGGTACCCCTCAGGGATGCCTTCGATCGTGATCCTCGATGTGGACGGAACCCTCGTCGACACGAACTACCAGCACACCCTCGGGTGGTATCGGGCATTCCTCGACAACGGTGTGGTCGTGCCCGCGTGGCGCGTCCACCGTCATATGGGCATGGGGGGAGACATGCTCGTTGCGGCTGTTGCCGGGGACGAGGTGGAGGAGGCCAAGGGCGACGACATAAGGGAGTCAGAGGAGCGGCGGTACCAGGAGCTGATCGGGGAGGTGCAGGTCCTGGAGGGGGCACGGGGCTGGATCGAGAGGCTGAAGGCCGAGGGCCTGACCGTCGTGATGGCGAGCTCCGGGAAGGGGTGGGAGGTCGACCACTACCTCGACCTGCTCGACGGCCGCGACCTGCTCGACGACTGGACCACCTCGGCTGATGCCGAGGAGTCAAAGCCCAAACCGGACGTGATCGAGGTGGCGCTCGAGAAGGTGGGCGGAGGCGACGCGGTTCTCGTCGGCGATTCCATCTGGGACTGCGAAGCCGCCAAACGGGCCGGCGTCCCCTGTTGGGGCGTCCTCACCGGCGGTTTCTCGGAGTCCGAGTTGCTGGGGGCCGGGGCGAAGCTCGTGGCCTCGTCGGTCGTAGACCTCACACTCGGTTAGTCCTCCCCCGTTCGGGGGAGGCAGACCGCTCTTTTTGTGATTTAGGCCTCAAGCATCTGCGTCGCCCGGCCGATACCTCTCAAGTCAGTGGGCCGCATGCCCAACACGAAAAGGTAAACCCGCCGCGAGGCGGGGGCGCAAAGCCAGGGGCCTCTACGAGGCAGCCCAGCTACCGAATGAAGGGAGTGATGTTTGTTGAACGGCCGTCTCCGCAAGGTCTCGATCGCCTTGTTCGTTTTCGCCCTCGCAGCTGCCATGGTGGCGCCGGCGGCGATGGCAAAGAAGGGTGACCCCAAGAAGGGCGGCAAGAAGGCCATGGGTGAGGTTGTCTCCTTCGACGCCTCGACCGGGTCACTTGTCGTGACCCTCACGGACGGGAGCTCGGTCTCCGCGACCGTCTCCCCGGACGTCAAGGTGAAGCTCGAGCACCGCGGCTCTCACTCTCGCGGCAAGGGCCACGGGAACCCTTCGAGCGGGAGCCTCGCCGATGTAGTGGCGGGGGCCAAGATCCTCAAGATGAAGGAGCGGGACGGCCTGGTCGAGAAGCTTCGGCTTCGGCCCGCCGCCGCCCCTGTGACGGAGGAGCCTCTGGAGCCCGCTCCGTAGGCCTTCGACCTCGGGACCATCCGGCCCGGGGACCATGCAGCAAAAGAAGAGAGCGGCCTACGCCCCCGGCCGCTCTCTTCTCGTTACCTGCTTCGTCTCTCTCCCTAGCTCCGAGGCCTGCGGAACTCCAGCGCCTGTTGGAAGGTGGGTCGGTTCTGCCATCTGATCGGGTCCTGGCCCTGGATGCCGATCGCCCTGAACCGGATCTTGTCCTTGTCCTCGTCGGCGTCCCACTTGGAAGGGTCGGAACCGAACTCTTCCGTCAGGGAGCGGATCGCCTGGGCCAGGCTGTCGCGCAGCATCGCGCGGCAGATGCGGAGCTCTCCTTTCCCGCAGTATCGCAGCGAGTACTTGCCGCGCACCCGCTTGCCGAGGACCGTCCTGAGGTCCTTGTTCGCGTGGCTGTACCAGCCGCTCTGGTAAGCGCTACCCAGAGGGCCGGGCTCGTTGTCCCTACCAACCGGGACGTTGTCGGTGGCTCCCCGTAGGCGCGGCTTGAAGATCGCGTCGAGCGCAGGGTCCCACCACCGGTCCATCAGCGCGATGGCGGAGGAGTGCTCGTAGTGGCCGTCGCCGCTCCGGTCGCGGCGGTTCGTTCCCGCCCGCACCCACCGGCGCAGAAGCGATGCGGCATCGGCGAGCTCCTTCTTGCCGGGCCGGCCCACGACCTCGAGCATGTACGGAAGAACCCGCTCGCCCCGAAGGTCGGCCGTCGCGGCGTCGCCCATCGCGTTAGCAAGGTCGACCAGGCTCACCTTGCCTCGGCGCTTGTGCTCCTTGATGCGTGCGTCCAGTAGTTGGCTCCTGTAGACGGTGCCGTAGCTGAAGTTGCTATCCGATGCGCCCCACCCAGGAGCCTGCTTGTTGTTCCACGAGGTCATGTAACCCTGGGCCGGGTTCGTGGCTTTGGGAAGGTCGCGGAAGCCGAGGCGACCCTTCTTCCAGTCCCATCGGTCGGTACCCCAGGTCGGAAGCGATCTGCTGACTCCCTCGGTGCGGCGTGGGTAGTAACCGCCCAGGATGAAGGAGATGTCCTCGCCGTCCAGGTAGAACCAGTTGAAGGAGAACGAGAATTTGGCGAACGCTTTCTGGAAGTCGCGCGGCCCCCGGATCTTGTCCGGGTCCTGGATCTCGACATAAGTGAGTGCGGAGTCCACCTCCTTCTTGAAGCTCGTTCTCTGCTCCACGAAAGCCACCGGCTTGCCATCGACCGTGCCTCTCGTCTGGACGATGCCGTTGTCCGTACGCATGGTCGTGTTGCGCACCACGACCGACTCGGCACCGGGGTCGGGCACCCCTCCAGCGGTTGGCTTCGCAAGCCAGGTGTCGGTCCTCTCGTACATCGGTACGCACTTCCCGTCCTTCTTGTAATGGTCGCTCTCTTGCGTCGGCTTTTCGCTGCCCGGCTCGCACAATCTCTCCGCAAACGTGTCCACCTGGTCGCCGCTGGCGGACGTCGCGCTCCAGGCGTATCCCGCTCCTCGACCCAGCAGCGCGTACAGGGAGATGCCCGGGAAGCCGACGCCACGGGCCGCGATCCCGGGACCGTGCAGGTCGATCTCCATGAGGATCTGAGGTGAGAAATAGCCTGTTTGAGGGCCGAACACCGTAAGGGGCCGGCCTGTGTTCGACAGCTTCCTTCCGACGAGAAGGGCGTTGCTCATCGCACCGGAGAAAGAGAGGTCGATCGGACCGAAAGGCCCCGTCACGTGCGTGACGGCCCTGTTCGCAGAACGCGCCACCGCAACCGCCCTGTCCGGCATCGCTATCGAGCGTCCCTTCACGCGGCCGAGGTTCGTGAGGTAGGGGAACCGCTTCTTGGTCGTTACCGGCGCTTCCGGGTCGTCGAGATTGCGGAAGTCCCGGAAGACCTTGTTCGCCTGCGTCTTCTTGTGACCCCTCATCAGGGCGTGCAGGAAAGCCGCGTTCTCGAGCTCCCCTCCGCCACCCACTCCGAGTCGCGAGCCGATGAGCGAGGCCACGGCTGCGGTGTCGGTCGGCTTCCAGTCTTCCGGGAAGACCTGCAGGGCCTCGTACTCGCCGGGCAGCTTCGAGGGGTTCGTACGAGCCTCGTCGATGTATTGGTTCACGCCGTCCGTGAAGTCCTGGACGTCCTGGATGACGATGGGGCCCAGCACGGGGTCGAGCTTCTCGAGACGGGCGATCATCTTCTCGAACTCTTCCTCGGAGTAACCCGAGGCTTTGTACGCGGCTCGGTCCATAGCGAGGTTCTCCTCGCTGGCGCCGAGGAGCTCCGAGGAGCGGCCGCGGCCAACATGCCGGAGCACGTCCATCATGAACAGCCTGTCCTCGGCACTCACGTAGCCGGCGCCGAACATCGTGTCCGATCTAGTCGCGCCGTAGACGTGCGGGACGTGATAGGGGTCGTCACGCAGGACCTCAACCCCTTCCCTGGGTGAGTAGGCGCGGGCGATCTTGTCTTCTTGGACGCCGAAAGAAGCGTCCTTGAAGAAGTTGTCGAGACGGTCGGGGGTGATGCCGGGGGCCGCGTCGATCATCTTGTCGTACATCTCGATCTGGTTCGTGTTCTGCTCCGGTTGAGGACCTCCCGCCTGCGCGATCGCAAGCTCGGCCCCGTTCAGGTACCTGCCTTGCCCCGGGGGAAGGACGTTCAGGGCGACGACGGATCGGTCCCCTTTGCGGTACTCCTCTACGGGTGGCTCGGCTACCGCGACGGAGGTCGCGAGGACCAACGGGAGGCTGAGCGCTACGGAGCGAAGGAGTCTTCGACTTGGATTCATGGTCCGCCCTTTCTGGCATCGCGCGAAGAAGCCATCATGCCAGGCGGGAACCACTACCCGAGGGCTTCGAGGAGCCCCTTCTTCAGCTGGTCGTCAGAGGCGGCCGGGATCGAGCGGAGGTCGAGGACCAGGCGCCCGGCCGCGACGCGGGCAAGGATCGGTGGGAGCCCACCTCTCAACCTCGCGGCGCACTCATCAGGGGTTCGCTCCCGATGCGAGAGGGCGACGCCGGCCGAGGGGATGACGACCCCGGGAAGGGAGCCGCCGCCTACGACCGACTCCAGCGGGAGGACATCCGCGTCGACATCGGGCAGCTCAGCTCGAACGAACTCGGCCACACCCTCCGCCCGCTCCCGTAGGAGCTCTGCGGGCGCTAGGGCCGCCGTCCACAGAGGCAGCTCCCGCCACCGGTCCTCGGCATAGAGGCGGAACGTTGCCTCGATACCGGCGAGAGTGACCTTGTCCACCCGCAAGGTCCTAAGGAGAGGGTGGTTCCGGAGCTCATCGATGATCGTTGAGCGTCCTGCGATGACGCCTGCCTGGGGTCCGCCGAGGAGCTTGTCGCCCGAGAAGGTGACGAGGTCGGCGCCTTCAGCGAGGGACGACTGTACCGACGGCTCGGGCTCAGCCCAGCCCGGTCGTCCCTCGTGGCTGATGAGCCCCGAGCCGACGTCATGGATGAGTCGGATGCCGCGTCCGTGCGCTAATCGCGCCAGCTCCCGCCCCGCCACCGCCTTTGTGAACCCGACGATCTTGTAGTTCGATGGATGTACCTTGAGGATCGCTCCGGTTCGTTCGGTGATAGCTCCCTCGTAATCTCCCAGGTGGGTGCGGTTGGTCGTCCCCACCTCCACCAGCTCGGCCCCCGACCACCCCATCACGTCGGGGATGCGGAACTCTCCTCCTATCTCGACGAGCTCACCTCGGCTGACTATCACCTCCTTGCCCTTGCAGGCTCCCGCCAGTGACAGCAGGACAGCTGCCGCGTTGTTGTTGACGACCAACGCGTCCTCGGCCCCGGTTACCTCGCAGATGAGACGGGCCGCGTGCCGGTAGCGGTCGCCCCTGGTGCCGGAAGTAAGGTCCAGTTCGAGGTTCGAGTAACCGCCCGCTATCGTCTTCATCGCCGCCAGCTGGGCCGGCCCCAGCGGGACCCTGCCGAGGTTGGTGTGTATCAGGACCCCCGTCGCGTTGAGGACCGGGGTCAGAAGGGAGGCTCGGCGCTCGCGAAGGAGTCCCTCGGCACGGGCCACGATGTCCATGAATGCCGGTGCGTCGCCATCTTCGGTCACCTGTGCCCTCGCCATCTCCACCGCGGCCCGCGCGGCCTCGGTCACGACCGCAGGCGCCTCGGCAGAGTCCACGGCCTGCGCGACGCGGTCGACGGACGGCAGTGAGCGCAGGCCCCCGCTCAAGGTCAGACCCCGGTGTCGAGGATGCGGCGGCGCATGGCCTCCTGGATCGCGGAGACCCTGTTGTTCACCTGGAGCTTGGAGTAGATGTTCGCCACGTGAGTGGTGACGGTCCGGTCGGAGATGTCGAGCTTCGTCGCTATCGCCTTGTTGGGGAGCCCTTCTGCCATGGAGACGAGGATCTCCCGTTCCCGGGGCGTCAGGGGTTGGTACACCTCGGCGGTCTCGTCCTTCTGATAGGTCCTGAACTCGTTGAGAACCTGGATCGCGACTTCGGGGTCGATCCGGGGCCGGCCCGCCGCGACGGCCTTCACGGTCGCGATCACCTCGTCCAGCTCTGCCGTCTTCAACAGGTAGCCCGAGGCGCCCGCCTTCAGGGCATCGAAGATGAACTGCTTCTCGTCGTGCCCAGAGAGGACGACCACCCCTACGTGAGGCCACGCGTTCTTCACGTCCCGAGTGGTCTCGATCCCGTCCTTGTTGGGCATCCACGACGTCCGATCAGCACCACGTCCGGCAAAAGCCTCTCCACGAGAGCCAGAACCTGGGTGCCGTCGAGGCCTCACCGACCACTTGGATGTCCTCGGTTTCGAGCATCGTCTTGATGCCTCTGCGCAAGAGGGTCGTGATCGTCCACGAGGCGACCCTTACTCGCTCTTTTACTCCCATCGGGTGGATGATAGGAGACGAGAGAGGCCGGCGCGGTGAAGAGAGGGAAATTGGCGGGCAGGATGGATGAAGGGGAAGCCGCTTCCTCCGGAGGTTCGTTGGACGGTCGGCTGCCTGGTGTCCGCCGCGGCGATCATGGGTCTGCTGATCCTTCTCCTCCTGCTGGCCTTCGCTCCAGCCCCCGATGTGGTTGCAGATGACCTTGGGGGCGGGCCTGGCCCTCGGGGAGGTGGGCTCGCATGGCTCGTCGCCAGCGCCCTCGGCCCAGCGGGCGAAGGACATCGAGGGCAAGGAGCAACCTCCTTCCCGGGGAGGTCCTTAGACTGACGCCCATGCTGAAACGGTTGCTCTTGTGCGTCGTAGCTGGGACCGTGCTCACCCCCACAGCCGCTCTGGCCTGCGGTGCCCTGGCCTCTGGTGGAAGGGCAGAGCTGAGTGGTTTCGAGGCCCTTCTCTCTTTCAATGGCTCCCACGAGGAGCTCGTCGTGACGATCGACTACGAGGCTGCCGGCTCGGAGGAGGGCTTTGCCTGGCTGATGCCGTTCTCCTCGCCCCCGGAGGTCGCCAAGTCCTCCGAGGACGCTCTTCGGACGGCGCTCGAGATGACCGAGCCTCCTCGTCGTGAGGACCACGTCCCCAGCGTTCTGCCCTCTCGTCTGTGGGGTGTGGAGCAGGCGGAGAGGGCGACGGAGCCGGTCTCGACCGGCAGGTGATCGATTCCCTCGAGTTCGTCACCCTCGGAGCGGACGGCGGACGAGGTCTTCCGCTGGGCGGGAACCACGGTTTCGACCTTCACGATAGACAGGTGCGCATTGGGGCCACTGAAAGCGGTTGGGTCGTCGTGGCGGCGAGGGTACTCCTGGCGCGGAGGCGGAGGGCAGCCTCGTTCCGGTGAGGTTCCGCTGGCCACGGGGCGGGCGGAGTACCCACTGCGCCGCCGGAGCGGACCACCACGAAGGGGCGGCCCTTCGTATGTCCTTCGTGACCCTCACCCCTTTGCGCCAGCGGGCCGAGGGGTTGAGCTGACGCGGGTGGAGCCAGACCCCGATGGCTACTTGAGCCTCTGCGGGGCGGGAGGTCTGCTACAGCGCACCGTCAAACTCGGATCAGGCCGCAGCACTTGGCCCCGCGGTGACCATCCCCGAAGCGGGGTGGTCAGCCGGATCGACGCGAGCCTGTCGCAGGAAGGGCTGACCGAGGACCTGGTGCTGGTGGCCGACCCGATCTCCAAGCCCCTAGATTACAGCGAGCTCCAGGACGGCTACGGCAGGGACAGGGTCTGGGCCAACGTCGGCCGCGTCGGTCTCACCTTCGTGATCGTGACGCCCGTCGTTCTCTTCTTCGCCGGGTTCGTCGTTCTCGTCGCGGGGCTGGCGCGTGGGGGTTTCCGAGACCGAGCTCGTAGGCCGGGCTAGCTGGCCGGGGCGTTCTCCGGCAGACGGTTGAGGTGCCACTGTATGTAGGGCATGTACGCCAGCACGAGGAGCAGGAGGACGGCGAGGCCGGGCCGGGGGCGCCCGCCTCCGCGCTGGTCCCTCAGCCGGTCGGCGGTGCGCCAGCAGCTGACGAGTGCCGGGACCACGAGGAAGGCACCCCAGCTGACGGCGAGGGCGGAGACCGCCGGCCGGACCTCCTCGCCTCTCATCCGCAGCGTCTCATTCACTTGCCAATACCAGTAGACGCCGTAGGCGCCAAAGGTGAGTATGGACATGAGCAAGACCAAGAGGGGGTTCTTTCTCATAGGGGAGCGTTATACGCCATGACGTCAGAAACAGCGGTTGGATGGCACGAATCGGATGAAGGGGTCTTCGGCCTGAAGGAGGTCGTGGGCGATTTCGACCCGGCCGACCTCGACCGGTTGAGGGAAGTTGCCGCCGCCGTAAGGACCCGGCCCCGCGAGGGTGTGACCGCTGCCATGGCCCTGGCCGGGTCCGCAGCGCAATCCGCGTTCCAGCCGTTTCCAGGAGATTGTGATTTCTTCGAGCGGGTGGCGATAGCCGCGCCCACCAGGGAGGCCGCGCTGCGGACCCTCGTAGGCTCGATGATCGAGACCGTCGCTCATGTCTTCACCCATCGCGACCTGCAGTTCGCAGAGATGAAGCTCGGGCTTCACCCGCGGGATGCCACCCGGGGTGGCGAGATGTTCCGAGCCGGGTCCCCGGTCAGCTGGTCGCTCGGAGACCTTGACGCAAGGTCGATGACTCTGCAGGACGCCGATGGGAACGCTCTCTTGATCGATCTTCATGAGGTCGCGTCGGATCCCGGGTTCGTGAAGCTCGACTGGGTGTACGCGGATCCGCACCAGGACCGTGTGGTCGCGGTGACGAAGGTCATCGACGCCACCTGGGAAGCGCCGGGAGGGTCCGTGATCCCGCTCGACGGGGTCGTCGATTCCTTCTACCAGGAGATCTATCTCGAGCCGGCCAGCCGCGCCTTCGTGGAGCGCCTGGTGGATCAGGTGAGCCCGGCCGGGCTGGGGGAGTACGTGGCCCAGCTGCAGTCGGAGATCGAAAAGTACTCGAGGCCCGACAAGCCCAACTTCGGGAAGGTGGCCAAACGTCTCTACAACGTCTTCCGGGTCACGAAGCGTCATGAGGAGGCCGCTTACGTCAGAGGCCTCTTCGACGATCCTGCCGCGAGGCTCTACCAGGTCTCTTCCGTTCTCAATGCCCTGAACCCCGTGTTGGGACGCCGGCGTCTTGACCCGGAGGTCGTGGACACGCAGCTGGAGCGGTTTCGTGAGGCCATGCAGGACTGCTACTCCGGCTCCGACCGGGACGAGCTCATCGGAGCCGTGTCGAAGCTTGACGAGATGGAAAAGGCGGAAAGGGAAGGGGTCGTGGCGAGGATCAAAGCGGGGGTCGACGCCCAGGTCAGCGGCTATTTCGAAGGGAAGCTGAGGGGGCACCCGACGGTAGGCGACTACCTAGCGGTGATGGGAGGACGGGCATGAAAGACAAACGAAGAGACCTGATCACGCTGGCACTGCTCGTGGTCCCCTTCTTCCTGGCGCCGGAGGAGGGGCCCAAGGAGGTCTGGTACCTGACGATCCCGTTCCTCGTCGCGGTGGCCCTCGTGTTGGCGAGGATGTTCAAGCCGCCCTTCCTCGCGTCCTTACCGTCGGCCGCCACCGGGCCGGGTGTCGGCGGGTTCGCGTCGCTCGTCTTCGTCGCTGTGTCCGTGATGCGAGGCAGCGCCAGCTTCCCTGTGGGGTTGGTCTTCATCTACGGGACCTTCCGATTCGTCAAGGACGCCTACCGAAGGGGCGAGCTGGGACCGTTCGACCCCGCTCTCCCGTTGAGAGGTTGGCCCCGGCGGGCTCTCCTGGTGGGCGTCGCGTTGGGGATGCTGAATTTCATCTCGCAATGGACGGGTGACTTCAAGACCAGTTACACGACTAACTACGATTACTCCGGCTACAGCACCACCTATACCTACGCGAACGAGGGCAGGAATGCTTGGGCAACGGGGGATGCGACGGTTCCCGGCATCCTTCTGGTTCTCATAGTCCTCTGGGCCGCTTATCGGGGCCCGTGGAGGCCTTCCTGGTGGCGCTGGGTCCCGACCGGGCTCGCCGTGGTGCTGATGGGGGTCCTTCTGCAGAAGGCGATCGCGGACAACCGCTACGTGCAGGAGCTCTACGAGATCGGAGGCAACTACGCTCAGTTCCAGGCCCCAGGTCCGACGTGGGGCCTGATCCTTTCGCTCCCGCTCTGCGTCGGGGCAGTGGTGTTGGGTCTGAAGGGGGCCGAGCCTCCGGTCGCCTCTGAGCCACAAACCTCAGCGCCTGAGGCTCCTGGGATGGCCCCGGAGAAGTGAGCCTCGGTGAGGCTAGCGAACCGACCTTGAAAAGCCATTGACAAGGTCTTTCCAAGCCTCACAATGAGGCCCGACGATCGGCTGGCTAGGGGAGGTTCATATTGGCATGTCCCGAGTGTCACTCCGAGAACCCGGAGGTAGCCCAGTACTGCAATAAGTGCGGGCACGCTCTGCTTAGGGTGGACGCGTCCAAGCACGGACGCGACAACAGCTACGCGGTGTCGCCTTCGGAGAGCGTCAACCAGTTCGCGATCGTCTCTACGATCATGCCGCACTCGAATCGAGACACGGCCGACAACTACCGCTGGGCCTTCCTCACCACGGCCGCCCTCGTGATCATCTTCAACCTGATCGGCATCTTGCCCGCTGCGATCGTGGCGGCGGCTTTCCTGGTGCCCGTGACGTACCTCGTTTACATCCAGGACGTGAACCTATGGGAGGACGCGCCCATCCCGGTGCTCGGCTCCCTGTTCCTGGTAACGGGGTTACTGGCAACGCTCGTGTCCATAGTCTTCTTCAGGTCGATCTTCGACAACCACTTCTTGGCGCTCGCAGCAGGGACGGGGGAGCGGGGCGGGGGCCTCGGGAACATCTCCGTTCCGGCGCTCCTGATCTTCGCGGTGCTGCTCCCCCTCGTCGCCGAGGTCGTGAAGCAGGCGGGTGCGATCCTTCTCGCCCGCAAGCCGGCATTCGATGATCAGATCGACGCTCTTACCTTCGGTGTCGCGTCGGGGACGGCTTACGCGGCCTTCGAGACCGTCGTTTCCTACGCCCCGGTCTTCGCCTCCAACCAGCTGCAGACGACCGAGGGCCTGTCTACCTGGCTCATGGTCATCCTGAACCTCATGATCGTTAAGTCACTGATCTACGGCACCGCTACCGGCATCGCATTGGCGACCTTCTCCGGGCGAGGCGAGAAGGTCGACGGGTTCACCCCGAAGTACTACGCGAGCTTCGCGATGGCCGTCGGCGCGAACATCGCCTACTGGCTCGGCATCCGGCTCCTTGCCTATGCCCCCTTCGGTCAGGCACTGGCGCTCGTCTGGGGCCTCGTGATCCTTGGCTTCCTGGTCATCAGGATGCGTTCCATGCTGCAGTCCTCGCTCCTCGAGGCAGCGGTCGAGGACGCCGTCAACCATCGTCGCCATAAGGCGGCAACAACGGACGGCGGCTACTGCCCGAACTGTGAGGTGGGCCTCCTTCCGGACTCGATGTTCTGCATCGCTTGCGGGATGTCCGTGCGAGCGACCTCGAAGATCGCCCGCCGCCACATCACCGAGCACGTTGCAGGAGGTGTCGCTTGAGCAGTCGCCCTCACCCGGCTTTCTACAGGTCCAGCAGAGCGAAGACCATCGCTACGGTCCTGGTGGGTGTACTGGCCCTGTCGGGGGCGGGCGTGTTGGGGGGGCTCGGAGGGGATCACGCCAACTCCCCCACACACGAGTGCAGACCGATACCCGCACGGGGCCGCGGGGCGACGCCCGTGATCCAGCCCCGAGCCGCCCTTCCGCAGGTAGAGGCGTCTTCTTCGCCGACGCTTCCGCCTTCGCCGGCGGCTTCGCCCTCCGCGGTGCCGTCCACCCCGGTGGCGTCCCCAGTGCCGTCGACGCCGGTCAGCTCGCCCGCAGCCTCGTCTTCGCCGGGGGTTCCGCTCCCATCCCCGTCGCCGACATCCACCACCCCCACGGGGACCGGACATCTCCTTGCGGGAGAGGTTCAGATCCCCCTCCCGGCGCCGTGGCAGTTGAGCGGCGAGAGCGACGACGGAACCGAGGCCTACCTCTTCTCGGGTGAAGGGGACTGGGCTTACGCAGCCGTGTTGCAGGTGGACGACCCGGCGGGTGAGGACGCAGCGAACCTCATCGGTCTCAACGTGGACACCTTCGTCTCACCGGACTACTACACGCAGCGCCAGCTGTCGGAGGTGACATCCCAGGCTCCGTTCGGGGCTCTCCTCTCGCTGGCTTACGTCGGCTACGACGCTCTCTACGTCGACTCGCACTCCTCCGTCCCGGTGTGCGCGAACCTGTGGGTCGGCGTGAGACAGGCCGGCAGGGGGCGCGGCAGCCCTGCAGAGTCGACCCCGCCGGCGCGGTTCGAGCT
>JAUJNU010000095.1 GCA_030448085.1 Actinomycetota bacterium
GCCTACAGGAAGCTCTTTGGATCTGACTCGATTGCTGCTGATTAGGATCCTGTCGCGCGTGATTTTCTGTCGAACATCTGCTTCACGACTTCAAGGACTTCCCCCGGGCCGGGTGTGGTGCAGGTTTCCTCCGAGCCACTCGGGAAGCCCATGACGATGATGGGGATCCCCGTCCTGAAGCTCGACTACTCGGTCAGCGCCGCCGCAGCCGATTACTGGATCGAGGGCAGGCTCTTCGACGAGGCCCCCGACGGAACTCTCACCCTGGTCACCCGAGGCCCCTGCCGTGTCAACGAGGAGGCCGCCCCCAACGTCGACTGCAGGAAGTTCTCGCTGTTCGGGAACGGGTGGCTCTTCGGCAAGGGGCACAAGATCGTCCTCGAGCTGACACAGTCGGACACGCCGTTCCTGAGGCGTGACAACTTCCCATCGGAGATCACGTACGACAAGGTTCAATTGTTCCTTCCAGAGGCGTCGAGACGTCTCCGGAAGGACTTCCGCTTCGGCCGCTGAACGACTGCCGGGAGGCGGAGGGACAAACGGCGGCGGAGGGACTACCAAGGGGCGGAGGGACTACCGAGGGGGCGGAGGGCTACCAAGGCGCGGAGGGCTACCAAGGCGCGGAGGGGCTACCAAGGGGGCGGAGCGGAAAAGCTGTCACAGCTCTTAGGTAACGTGCCCTTATGACTTCCGTGACCCGCGACGTGGCTAGCGACATGGTTAGCAAACTGGACCCTGCTCAGCGACGCGTCGTGGAGCACGAGGTGGGCCCGCTCGTAGCGTTGGGGGGGCCGGGCACGGGCAAGACGACGGTTCTCGAAGAGAGGTTTCTGAAGCTCGCCACCCGCACGGATTGCTCGCCCGATTCGATCCTGTTCCTGGTGCCGAACCGGGCTCAGAAGATGGCCCTCCAGGACAGATTGACGAGGCACCTTCTTTTCGGCGAAGGGCTCAAAGCCCTGATCGCTGTGCCGGTCTACACGTGGCACGGTCTGGCGCACCACCTGGTGTCGCGTCATTTCGACCGGCTGGCCTACCCGGAACCACCCGTGCTCTTGACGAGCCCGGAGCAATGGGGCGACGTCCGTGACGCGCTCGAGGCTGAGAATCCCTCTGACTGGCCCCACCACCAACACCTGCTCAAGAACAAGGGCTTTGTCGATGAGGTCGTCGACTTCTGCATCCGGGCCGAGCAGAGGCTGCTCGACCCAGTGCAACTCGACGAGCTGGCCGCGGCCCGTCCGGCTTGGGCCGGGATCATCAGGTTCTTCAAGGCGCACCGAGCCAGGCTCCGCGCCCGGTCCCGCGTCGACTACCCGACGCTCCTCGCGGACGCCGCGGAGCTAATCGCCAACCACGATGACATCAGGGAAGGGCTGCACCGGCAGTTCCGCCACATCCTTGTGGACGACGGCCAAGAGCTTGCGCTTGTTCAGCAGCGGCTCCTTCTGTTCCTGTCCGGCGCGGGGGGCGGAGTCGATGAGAACGGATCACTTGTCTTGGCGGCCGACCCCGACTCCACCATCGAGACGTTCCGGGGGGCGAACCCCAGCTGGCTCGATTCGTTCCCTTCCGACTTCGGATCCGTCCAGCGTGTGACGCTCGAGACGTCCTACCGCTTCGGGCCCGCCTCCGGTGCCCAGACGATGAGGTTCATCGAGAGGAACGGCAGCGCCGATCACCGGCCGACGAGCTTCGCTGGTAGTGCTGAGATAGAGGTCCGCAGGTTCCCGAGCCTGGCCCTCGAGGCAGAGGCGATCGCACGTGAGCTGAGGTTGGCCCACTTGACCCAGGGACTTGCTTACGAGGACATGGCGATCCTTTGCACTTCTCCTCGATCGATGCTTCCGCACTTCGAGCGGGCGCTCGACGCCTTCGAGGTGCCGTTCTCCATAGATGCCCCCGATCGGCCGCTGGGGCGCGAGACGATAGTGCGCGCCTTCTGCGACCTTGCCCTGTTCGCCTACGCCGAAGAGCCCGACCCGGACGCGCTGCCCGAGATACTCCGCTCGCCGTTGGTAGACCTGCCGGATGGGACGGTGAGGGAGATAGAGCGGCTGGCGCGGATCTCCGGCGCCACCCTGGTGGACCTCGTCGAAGCCCCGAACCGGCCCCTGCCGTTGGATGAGCCCACGAGCGAGAAGCTGGCCGAGCTGATCACCCTGCGGGACCTGTTCCGCTCCCATCGCCAGTCCACGGCGGAGGAATCGTTCTGGGCGGTGTGGGAACGGTCAAGATTGTGTGGGGGGCTGCGCGAGCGGGCCCGCGTCTCACTCGAGGATCCCGCTCATCGCGATCTCGACGCGCTCGTTGCCTTTTCCCGTGCTCTGGGCCGTTTCGTCGAGAGGCGAAGGGGCGAAGGAACGCTCGAGGAGTACCTCGAGGCGATCGGACGCGCCGATTTCGGCTCAGACCCGTGGCTCCCTCCGGAGCGCGCCCGCGGCGGCGTAAGCGTCGCTTCCTTCCACGGCGCGAAAGGAAAGCAGTGGGCGCTTGTGGCCGTAGCCGGAGCCATCGAGGGGGCCATCCCCAAGGGCCGTCGTGCCACCGGCCTCTTCGACCCTTACTTCCTCGACGAGACAGACGCCGTCGTGCGCGCCAAGAAGAACGAGATGGAGGATCGCCGGGTCTTCTACGTCGCGGTCACTCGCGCCTCGCAGAGATGCATGGTGACGACCTCTCCCGGGCCGAGCCGAAGGGGCGAGCCGAGCAGGTTCCTCGCGGAGCGAGCGGGGGTGGCGCCCGTTCGGGCGAGC
>JAUJNU010000008.1 GCA_030448085.1 Actinomycetota bacterium
CGTCTGCTCGAGTCAACCACCGGACTCACCCGTGCCGCGCACGTGATGCTGAGCGACTGCGTATCCGCGAGCGTTGAAGTAGTCGACGAACCCGGGGACCTCGGGGTTGGACGAGGGGGGATACTCCTCGACCCCCTGAGAGACGTACGGGGTCATGATCAGGATGGTCGGGACCTTGGCGGGAGGCTTGTTGCCGTTCTTCGCGGCCGGGAGCCAGGTCTCGACGTAGAGGTCGACGCCATCGTGCGCCTTGACGTAATGCCGCTGCCGCTCCGGGTCCTTGTCCGGGGACTTCGTCCCGTAGAGAGGGCGTGACTTGGGCGAGGGCTCCCAGGCGCGTCCACGGTCCGGGGCGGAGCGAGCCAGGGCCGTGGTCGGGACGAAGGAGCTGACGAGGACCGCGAGGGCCATGAGGAGACGCGTTTTAGTGATCATAAAGAGGATATTTCGCCCTCCCCTGGGCCTGGTCCTGCTACGAACGTGAGCCGCATCACACACCCTCTCGCTTGGTCCGGGTGAGGCTCTTGGGCGTGGCTCCGCTCTCGGTGACCGTCGTGACCAGGGACCCGCTGGTTCGCGCGGCGGCGGCTCGGGCTTTCGACACCGCTCCGGCCGACTGGACGGTCGAGCTCGCCACCTCTGCCCCCACGGGACCGGGCGTCGTGGTTTTCGGTCCGGACATCGAAGGAGACCCACGCGGCATCCGCTTCGACCCGGCTGCGCCGGCCCGGGTTCTCGATGACATCGGTCGGGCCCGGCATCAGGACCGAGGGTTGGTTCTGGTGACCAGTGCGAGCAGGGGCACGGGAGTGACGACGATCGCTCTCCACCTCGCAGCGGCGTTCACCCGACCGGGCTCCCCTGCGACCTTGCTGGACCTCGATCGTAGTTGGGGAGGGGCGTCGGCCAGACTCGGCATCGAGCTTCCCGCCACGCCTTCCTCAGGGCCCGGGCTCGCCCCGATCCCCGTCCGGGACGGGATCCGCCTGATAGATGGACGAGTCATCGATGATCCTGTCGCGGCGCTGGGAGACCCCTCGGTGCCCGGCCCGGTGGTTGTGGACCTTCCCCCCGGCGAGGACGGGGCGAACATCCCGGCGCTCGCCCAAGCTTGTGTCTTCGTGGTCTCGCCCACACGCCCGGGCGTCGATCGAGCAAGGAGGGCCCTGGAAGGGGCGGTGCCCTCCTTGCGGCTCGCTGTGGTGACGAACAGGCTCGGCAGGGGCGGGGACATCTCTCCCGCCTCGCTCGCTCACAGGCTCGGGCGCAAGATCCTGTTGGAGCTCCCCTGCACTCCCGGGCTGAGGGACGCCGAGGATGAAGGCCGCCTGCTCGGAAGCTGGTCTCGCTGGAGGTCCCGGATCGCCCTACTGGCATCGGCCCTCGGGACGGCCTGATGCTCGAGGCAAAGAAGCGGCTGTTCGGGCTGGTGCTCCAGAAGGACGACCTTGCCGAGCTGGACCCGGCCGAACGGCGTCTGTCTCTGCGCCGGCTCCTCGCCCATCAGGTGGACCCGAACGAGCTTCCGGATCTCGTTGCGGCCCTCGCCGCCGACATCGACGGTTTCGGGGCCGTGGCCGGGCTCATGGCAGACCCGCGGATCACAGACATCCTCGTGAACGGAGCGGACGAGGTGTGGGTAGAAAGGGGTGGCGCCCTCGAGCGGACCGACGTGGCCTTCAGCGATGAGGACGAGCTGAGGGCTTGGGCGCAGCGACTGATGGCGCGCTCGCAGGGAAGGGTCGACATGGCTCATCCGATCGGCGGCGCCACCCTTGCCGACGGCTCCCGCTTACATGTCGTTCTTCCCCCGGTCTCGACCACCCCCCTCGTCTCTATCAGAAGGTTCCCGGCCCATCCCCTGTCGCTGTCCGACCTTCTCTCCTCCCGCTTCCTCACCACCGAGGAAGCCGATGCGCTCCGGCGGCACGTCCGGGCGCGTAGGAGCATCGTGGTCTCCGGGGGGACCGGCACCGGCAAGACCACGCTCCTCGGTGCTCTTCTCGGCGAGCTGCCTCATGGGGAGCGGGTCGTGCTCATCGAAGAGACACGAGAGCTGAGGGCCGCCGGGTCCCACTTGGTCTCGCTCGTGGTCCGAGAGCCGAACGCCGAGCGCTTCGGCGGCATCGACCAGAGCATTTTGGTGAGGGCCGCCTTGCGGATGAGGCCCGACAGGATCGTGGTGGGCGAGGTGAGGGGAGCCGAGGCGCTCGACGCGTTGGCCGCCATGTCGACCGGGCACCCCGGCTCGATGTTGTCCATCCATGCCCGGTCCTCGGGCGAGGTGAGGGACCGTCTCGTGACGCTGGCCCTCCAAGCCCGGGCGGGCCTCGGCGAGACCGCGGTCAGGCGGATGGTCGACAGCGCGGTTGACGTCGTCGTTCATCTCGAGCGGACCGAGGGGGGGCAGAGGGTCCTCAAAACGGTGGACGCGTGAGCGCTCTCGGCAGGCGCGCCGCGGCGATAAGAGCGCTGGCTGCGGGGGCCGCCGTCCATCTGGCTCCGTTCGAAGCATTGCTGACCTGGCATGAGCAGGCGCCCCCGGGCTTGGCCCGGGCCCTGACGGCGTTCGCCGCTCGTTTGCGGCAAGGGGAGCCGACCACCACAGCGCTTGCCTCCCTCGACGTCCTCGGTTCGGATGCAGGAACCGTGGCGCTTCTGTTCGACCTCGCCGAGCGCAGCGGAGCGGCTCTGGCCCCGATGCTGGAGCGGCTCGCGGCGGCCATCGACGAAAGGGACCGGGTATTGCGCGCCGGAGTGGCGGCTGCCGCCGGAGCGAGGTTGTCGGGCCGGATGATCGCCTGCCTGCCTCTCCTGTTCGTACCTTTCACTCCCGCGGCAACCCGGCCGGCAGCGGATCCACCGGGGCTGATGATCGTTCTGGTCGGCGTGATGCTCACGCTCGGAGGGCTGCGCTGGATCAATCACCTGGTCCCTGCTCCCCACTCCGACGACGCCGCCGCGGTCGTGGCCGAAGGAGTGGCCGGCATCCTCGAGGTAGGGGTCTACCCCGACGTCGCTCTCACTGCCGTGACGGAGTCCGCCCCCTCGGCTGCGCGCGAGGAGCTAAGAAGGGCTGCCCGAAGACACGCTCTTGGCGCCTCTTGGACGGAGGCTCTCGCCATGTCGGAAGACGAGGGCCTTCGTGAGCTGGGAGACGTCCTCGCCCGCAGCCTGTGGGGAGGCCTTCCCGCCGTCTCGGCTCTGGAGACTTTCGCCCGTCATAGGAGAGCCCTTGCGGGCCAGGCTTTCGAGGCCCGGTTGCGAAGGGCGCCCGTGGCTATGGTCCTGCCCCTGACGCTGTGCATCCTTCCCGCTTACGGCCTCCTCGCCCTCGCCCCGTTCGTCCGAAGCGTGGCCGCAAGCGTGTGACTTTCGGTGTGCGAAGCTTCAACGATGCGTGCGCGGCGGTTCATGGGGGCCGGGTCCACCTCGTTCTTCTCCTCATCGGCGTTTCCTGTTCCGAAGAGGCGCCACCCCCTCCCGACCAGCGTCCAGGAAACGACGGCTGCCAGGGCGAGCTGTGACGAAGGAGCGGTAGCGCCGTCCCCGTACCCCGAGTTCGGCGTCGGCACCGCTCTGGTCGGGCCGATGAAGGTTCGACGATCTTCCAGGTGGAGGTAGCGCAGACGCCGGAGCAACGTCAGCTGGGTCTCATGTTTCGGACCGAGATGAGGAGACGACCAAGGCATGGTGTTCGTCTTCTTCGAGGATACCGAGGGTGGCTTCTACATGAAGAACACCTTGCTGCCGCTGTCGATCGCGTACTTCGATGTCGACGGCACCATCGTCGGGATGGTCGATATGGAGCCCTGCGAGCTCGACTCTGCGCTCTACGACCCGGGGGTGCCCTACCGGGGCGCTCTCGAGGTCAACCAGGGAGTGTTTGCCGAGCGCGGCATCGAGCTGGGCGATCACATCGAGCTCGTCACCTCCATCCCCGAGTAGTGACGACCATCACAGCGCAACTCCCACCTCCACGTTGAAGTAACCGAAGACGCCGGAGCAGTGCCGGCCGGAAGTTGGAGGTGACCCATTGGATCGACTCAGATCCCTCGCGGGCCGGGAAGACGGCCAGACCACCGCGGAGTACGCCCTGGTCCTGCTTGTCGCAGGACTGATCGTGGGTGTCTTCGCTGCGTTCGTGAAGTCCGGGACGCTCACGGACATGTTCCACAGCATCGTCTCGGGGTTGATCGACAGCGCTAAGGGGTGAGACCTCGGGAGAGCGGTCAAGCAACGCTCGAGCTGGCCTTGGCTCTGCCGTTCTTGGTCTTCATCGTCGCCTTCCTGATCGAGGTCGGGATGCTTGCCAGTGACGGCACCCGGCTGTGGCACGCGGCCCGCGAGGCGGTGCGTGTGGCTGCGGTGGACTCGGACCAGCAGCACGTGGTCGACGCCGCCCGCTCCTCGGGTCTCTCCGAGGTGGAGGTGGGGGTGAGCCCACTCGATAGGGAGCGCCGCCGGGGCGAGCCCATCACGGTCACCCTCGCCTACTCGCCGAGACCCCGGATCCCGGTGATCGGTCATGTCTTCGGGGGCATCGAATTGACTGCTGAGGCTTCGATGCGGATCGAGAACCCATGATCGTTCTGCTGCTGTCGGTGGCGCTCGCCCTCTCGATGCTGCTGGCCGTTTTCTCCGTCCGGGTGGGCGAGGTGACCGAGATGAAGGCGCGAGCGCAGCTCGCGGCCGACGGAGCCGCGTTGGCGGCTGCGGCCGAGTCCCTCTTCGGTGGCGGGGGAGACGGCCGGCTGCAGGCGGAGTCGTACGCACGACGCAACGGAGCGACGCTGGTTTCCTGCGACTGTCCCAGAGGGGCTTCGGTGGTCGAGGTCGAGGTAAGCCTCGCCGATGCCAGCGCACGAGCCCGCGCCGAGGTGGACCCCCGCTTCCTCAGGCCGGCGGACCTCGGGGTGACCACGGCCGGGCTGAGGCCCCGGATGCGCCGAGCGGTGGACGAGCTGCTGACGGCAGCAGCGGGTGAGGTCTACCTCGTTTCGGGCTTCAGGTCACACGAGCGTCAGGTCGAGCTCTGGGAGGCGGCGCTTCTGAAGTATGGCGACCCTGAGATCGCCGACGACTGGGTCGCCAGACCCGGGTCCTCTCTGCACGAGGTTGGCTTGGCGGTGGACCTCGCCGGGAACCTCGAGTTGGCGGCCGAGATCGCGGTCGCACGAGGTCTTCCTCTATACCGGCCCCTTTACAACGAGCCATGGCACTTCGAATTGCTCGGCTCTAGAAGCTAGGATGCTCCGCTGACTTAGCTATCGAGGGGGACGACCGCATGACCGTATCCGCCCACCGACTGGTGAGCGAGTTGGAGGGCCGCTTCCAGCGGTTGGAGACAGAGTTTCACGAGGCTTATTGGCGCTCCCAGATCGACGCGACCCCCGAGAACGAGCAGCGCAGGGCCGAGCTGGAGCTCGAGCTAAGGACCGTCAAGGGTGACGCCCCAGCTCTAGAGGCCGTACTCCAGGCCCTGGACGAGCCCCTGCACGACGGGAACCTCCGCCGTCAGCTCGAGGTGCTCAGGCTGTCCCTCACCGGGAATCAGATGGGCGAGGCAGAGCGCGCCGAGATGGTCGAGGTGTCCTCCCAGGTGGAGAGTGCCTTCGCCGCGTACCGCCCGGAGATCGACGGCGTCCGACTAAGCGAGAACGACATCGACAGGTACCTACGGGAGTCCGATGATCCGGAGGAGAGGCAGCGGGTCTGGGCGGCCTCCAAGGAGATCGGCGCCAAAGTCTCGGGACAGTTGCGCGAGCTCGCCCGGCTCCGTAACCGTGCCGCGCACAACCTCGGCTTCGCAGACTTCTACCGGATGGAGCTCGAGCTTCAAGAGCTCCCGGAGGAATGGCTCTTCGACCTGTTGGGTGAGCTCGAGCGGCTGACGGAGGAGCCATTCGCGGTCTGGAAGGGTGGCTTGGACCGCGAGCTCGAGCAGCGTTTCGGCACCACGGAGCTCTATCCCTGGCACTACGCCGACCCGTTCTTCCAGGCGCTTCCCCCCGACGGCAGGGTCTCGCTCGACAGTCCGCTCGCCGGAACCGACGCTTCCGATCTGGCCCGTCGCACGTTCTCGGCGTGGGGGATCGACATCGAGCGCGTGCTCGAGCGCAGCGATCTCTACCCCCGTGAGCGCAAGTGCCAGCACGCTTTCTGCCTGGACGTCGACCGGATGGGCGATGTCCGCATCCTCGGCAATGTGGAGCCGGGGGAGCGGTGGGCCGAGGTGATGTTGCACGAGTCCGGGCACGCCGCCTATGACATCTCGATCGACCCGCGGCTCCCTTATCTCCTACGGAGGCCGGCGCACATCGCCGTCACCGAGGCGATCGCTCTCCTTTCCGGCCGGCTCGTGCGTGAGCCTGTCTGGCTTCAACAGGTGGCGGGGCTGCCACCGGCGGAGGTGGCCTTGATAGAGGCGGAGCTGCGGCGGGTCACGGCGGCCCAGAGCCTTCTCTTCGCCCGTTGGGGGCTCGTTATGGTGCACTTCGAACGCGATCTGTCCTCGAACCCGGAGATGGATCTCGGCGCGTTGGTGGGAGCTGGTGGAGCGGTTCCAGCATGTGCCACCGCCGCCGGACCCCCCGGCCGGGGCGTGGGCTTCGAAGATCCACCTCGCCGTGGCCCCCGTCTACTACCACAACTACCTGCTGGGAGACATGCTGGCCTCGCAGCTGGCTCGGACGATCGAGCAAGAGTGTGGGGGTCTGGTTGGGACGCCCGGCGTGGGAGAGCTACTGACCGAGCGGGTCTTCCGCAAGGGAAGTCTGCACCGCTGGGACGAGCTGGTTAGCCAGGCGACCGGGGGACCGCTTTCCGCTCAGGCCTTCGCCGCCGAGCTCGTCTAGCGTCTAGAGGGAGGCGTTCTTCTCGAACTTCGCGGTAGATCGACTGAGCGGACCCGTTGATGAAGACCACGCTCGCGGCCCCCACCTGGCCGAGCGACACGCACCGTGCGGTTGCCGACCTTCTGAGGCGAGAGCTGCGTCGCCAGGATCCCGAGCCTGAACATCTCCGAAGGCCCGATGTCGAGACGGGCGTGCTCGCGCGATGCTCATCCACTTCAGCAGAGCCCCAGGGCTCCTGTCCACCTCTTCTCGCAGCTTGCGGAGCATCGCTATGAGGAAGCTCCCCTGGTTGGTCGATCGGTCTATGTCACCGTTCGGGAACCCTTTGCGGGTCCGGACGAAGGCGAGGGACTGCCAGTAGCTGAGGTTGCGGACCCCGCCTTCAGGTTGGCCCCCGACCCGTTCGGGTCGTAGAGGTCCTCGGGACCCGGACCCTCACCCCGCCGAGGCCGTGGATGATGTCCTCGAACCCCTCGAAGCCGACCATCGCCCAGTAGTCCAGCCGTATCCCCGTCAGGTTCTCGAGGGTTTTGGCGAGAAGTTCAGGCCCCCCTTGGAGCAGCGCCTCGTTGATCTTCGCAGTGCCGTACCCCGGGATGGGGACGTATGAGTCGCGCGGGAAGTTGAGGACGCCGCCTCTCATCGTCTTGGTGTTGACTCCGATGATGTGGATCGCGTCGGCCAGGGCCCGGTCGGGGTTCCCCGATCGGGCGTCGTTACCGATGGCGAGAACGAAGATTTTTCCGTCCTGGGGCTGATAGGTCTCGTGCACCCGGCCGACCATGAGAGCCGGTGCGGCCGAGCTGGTTCCGGAAGTGGGAACGAGGGTGGTTAGGAGGACGGCAAGGGCGAGGGCGATGACAGCTAGGGCCCCCCCTGCGAGGCAGAGGATCGCAGCGATCGAGGTAGACGCCCGGCGAAGTATCAAGTGGGTCTCCTCAGGGCGTCGAAAGCGATGACCGTCCAACGCTTGCCGTTGCGCTCCAGCCACAGGGTGGCTTGGTGTGTGAAGCGAACCGTCTTCTTGCCGGCTTCAGCTCTCGCTTCTATCGCGATCCTGGCGGCGGCATGGTCGAGGTCCCGGGGCCCGAAGATGATGCGACCCCTTCTCTCGGTGGTCTGGATCCGTCGCAGCTCGTTCGGGAGCGGCAGGTTCGATGAGCGCAGCGACCGGGCGGCCTGTGGGGTCATGGTTGCATCCGTCGCTCGGGAGAGATCGTTCGGATCGAGGTAGAGGGCCTCGTATAGCTCCGCGATCGTGGCCTGCACTTGCGTCCCCTCGCGCAAAGCCTTCTTCTTCTCGCTCCCTGAGATGCCCTTGCCCGCCGTTTCGGTCGCGAACTTCCACTTCGCTTGTTCCAGTGCCGGCCCCGACTCGTCCGTGGCGGGATCCCCTCCTCCGGCGGTCTTGAGAGGTGCGGGTCGGTTGAGGATGGCGACCCCGGCGATGACGAGGATCGCGATCGCCACGGCGATCCCAGCCATCAGGCCCCGCCGGTCCGCCAGCGGGGAGGGGGCGTCGTCTCCGGCGGGCTCTTCCGCTTCCCGCGGAGGGGGCGCGACGGGGACCGCGGCCACAGGCCCGCCCGACGCAAGGACCTCCTCCTCTGAAGTGCGGGCCTCCTCGGCCATGAGCTCGGCCTCCACCTCCAGAGGAGTGGCCTCTGCGGGGCCCTTCTCCTCCACGTGAAGCTCGACCTGCGGCTCCAGCTCCTCGCTCTCTTCGAACAACGGCTCTATGTCCCTCTCCCTATCGCCAATACGGTCCAGCCGACCGAACGTTATTAAAGTCTGGCTCCCGCTGGCGGATATGTGGCGCATGCGGTGCCTCGAGCACCGTCCATTAGGATGTGCCCTCAATCTCCAGCGACAGCGGGCCCGTGCCCGATCTCCTACAGAAGGGATTCAGCATGGAACTCGGCTTGGACGTGCAGCAGATCGGTTCGCACGCCGTTGTCGACGTCAAGGGCGAGATCGACGTCTATACGGCCCCCAAATTGAGGGAGAAGCTCATCGAGCTGGTTTCGCAGGGCTCTCACGACGTCGTCGTGAACCTCGAAGGTGTGGATTTCCTTGACTCCACCGGCCTCGGCGTGCTGGTGGGGGCCTTGAAGCGAGTGAAGGCTCACGACGGAAGCCTGTCGCTCGTCTGCACGCAGGACAAGATCCTCAAGATATTCAAGATCACGGGCCTGACGAAGGTCTTCCCGATCCATTCTTCGGTGGACGAGGCGACCGGCTCCGGCGCCTAATCATGCCTACGGTTGAGCTGACGATCCCGCCCCGCTCCGTCTACGTGGGGGTCATCAGGCTGGCGTTCGCTTCGCTCGCGCGCAAGGCCGGGCTGGGAGAGGAGGCGGTGGATGACCTCCGGATAGCAGTCTCGGAGGCCTGTGCGAACGCGGTCACGGCCCACCAGGAGGCAGGGTCCACCGACAACGTTTCAGTCACCTGGGACGAGGACGAGGACAGCATCGTCGTCGAAGTCTGGGACCGCAGGCCAAAGGTCGAGGCAGACGCCGACGGTATTGACACCCAGGGCTTCTCCACCCGCCTCACACTTTCGCTCGCTCTCCTCGAGAGCCTTGTCGACGGGTTCGAGTTGAACCCCCGGGAGGGTGGGGGCATGAGGACCAAGCTGATGCTCAACCGGCACAGGGGCGAAGGGGCAATTTGACTTTTTGAAGGGGCAAAAGCTACCTTTGCTTCTTCAAAATCATGGTCTCCACACTCTCGCGTCCCGAGCGCGACACTCTTAAAGCCGTATATCGCCTGACCAAGGACGGCCGCGGCGCTCATACCGGGGCGCTGGCGGAGGCCCTCGGGGTGGCGCCGGGTCCGGTTACGAGCACGGTCAAGAAGCTGGCCGAACGCAGGCTTCTGGACCACCAGCCCTATCACGGCGTAGAGCTCACCCGCTCGGGCCGCCAGGCGGCCGTTGCTGCCATCCGGCGGCACCGGATCGTCGAGAGGTTCCTCTCGGACATGCTCGGTTACGCCTGGAACGAGGCTGACCGTCTGGCGGGCTCATTCGAGCACGACATCCCCCAGGAGGTGGAGGACCGACTCTTCGTCGCGTTAGACAGGCCGGCAACCTGCCCACATGGGTTCCCGATCCCGGCGCGGGACGTGGAGGAGATCGATGAGATGCCTCCGCTGTACGCGCTTGACGCCGGCGACGTGGCGATCGTGGCGGTTCCCGGCCGGACCGACCCGGAGGTCGTGAAGTTCCTAGAGACCCTGGGATTGCGGCCCGGCGTGCGGGTCGAGGTCAAGGAGAAGCACCCGTTCGACGGCCCCCTGGTCCTGAGGGTCGAGGGGATCGAGCGGACGGTCGGAGAGAAGGTAGCGAACCAGATCTTCGTCCGGAAGATCGGGCTGCAGGAGGCAGGAGTGGGGCAGCAAGACGCAGTTAGGAAAAGATGAGCGGGGCGGCGGACGTCGCCACTAGAGATAGAAGGGAGATGCGGTATGAATAAGGTTCTAGCGTCCGAGGGGGTACCAGGCCTTCGAGCTGGGGGGCCGAGATGTTTTGGTTGTTCTTCTCGGTAGCGACCGCGGTCTCGCGATCGCGGTCGGTTTCGCCTTGATGAAGGGCGTCCTCGCTTCGGACCAGGGGACCCCCAAGATGCAGGAGATCGCATCAGCGATCCAGGAAGGAGCGCTCGCTTATTTGCAGCGCCAGTTCAAAACGATCGGGATCATCCTGATTCCGCTGGTAGCCATCGTGTTCTTCACGTCCACCGAGGTTCTGAGGGATGACGGCACAGAGGCCCTTAACTTCGCGCAGTCGGGCATCTTCCGGACGCTCGCCTTCCTGGCGGGATGTGCGATGTCGGGCCTCACCGGGTTCATCGGGATGGGTCTCGCGGTTCGCGGCAACGTCCGTACCGCTGCGGCAGCCAAGTCGGGCTCGCTTCCCGCGGCCCTGAAGGTCGCCTTCCGAACCGGAGGAGTGGCCGGGATGTTCACCGTCGGCCTGGGGCTCCTCGGCGCCACGATCATCATCCTGCTGTTCCAGAACACCGCTTCCGCGATCCTCATCGGGTTCGGTTTCGGTGGGTCGCTGCTTGCCCTGTTCCTTCGGGTCGGAGGCGGGATCTTCACGAAGGCCGCAGACGTGGGAGCGGACCTCGTGGGTAAGGTCGAGGCCGGTATCCCCGAGGACGACCCTCGGAACCCCGCCACGATCGCAGACAACGTCGGCGACAACGTCGGTGACTGCGCCGGTATGGCCGCCGACCTCTTCGAGTCCTACGAGGTGACGCTCGTTGCGTCGATCATCCTCGGCGTTGCGGCTTCGAGTCGATCGGCGCGAACCCGGCTCTTGGGTTGGTCTTCCCGCTCGTTGCTCGCTTCATCGGCGTTCTCGCCTCGATCGTGGGCATCTACTCCGTCAAGGCGACGGACAAGGACACGAGCGCCATGGCGCCCATCAACAGGGGCTTCCTCACGGCCAGCATGCTCACGATCATCGGTACCGGCATCGTTGCCTTCACCTACGTCGGTGACAAGAGTCCCGGCGGCGGTCACGAGGGTCTGAAGGTGTTCCTCGCCGTGGTTATCGGCCTGGTCCTGGCGCAGGTCGTCAGCCGCTTGACGGAGTACTTCACTTCCACCGAGACTCGCCCTGTTCGTGAGATCGCAGAGGCCGACCCGTACCGGGCCAGCCACGACGATCCTGTCCGGTATCTCGTCGGGTCTCGAGTCGTCCGTCGTCGCGGTCATCGCCATCGCAGCTGCTCTCGGGTGGCCATCGTTCTCGGCGGCGGCAACATCCAGTTCGCTCTTTACCTGGTCGCCTTGACGGGTATGGGCATGCTCCTGACGACGGGCGTCGTGTTGCTGAGGACACCTTCGGCCCGGTCTCCGACAACGCCGGCATCGCCGAGATGTCGGGTGAGTTCTCCGGCGAGCCTCAGCGCATCATGGTGAGCCTCGACGCCGTCGGAAACACGACGAAGGCCGTTACGAAAGGTTTCGCCATCGGCTCTGCCGTCATCGCAGCGGTCGCGCTGTTCGCCTCGTTCATCGAGACGATCGCCGACGAGCTCGGTGTGGTGGTCGAGGAGCAGGACCTGTTCACGACACCTCGATCAACGTCGCCGACCCCAAGACCTTCATCGGTCTGCTCATCGGTGGGTCGGTTGCCTTCATGTTCAGCGCTCTTGCCATCCGCGCGGTCGGACGTACCGCGGCGGTGGTCGTTCAGGAGGTGCGCAAGCAGTTCCAGGAGAAGATCATGCTCGGCACGGACAAGCCGAACTACGGGGCAGTCATCGACATCTGCACTGCGGCCTCACTTCGAGAGCTGGCTACGCCGGCTCTGCTGGCCGTCCTTACCCCCGTCATCATCGGCTTCGGTATCAACTACAAGGCGCTGGGAGCGTTCCTTGCCGCGGTCATCCTGACCGGGCAGCTCATGGCGGTCTTTGTCGAACTCGGGAGGTGCCTGGGACAACGCCAAGAAGCACATCGAGGACGGCCACGAAGGTGGGAAGGGTTCCGAGGCCCACAAGGCCGCCGTTATCGGTGACACGGTTGGTGACCCGTTCAAGGACACCGCCGGTCCCGCGCTGAACCCGTTGATCAAGGTGATGGTCGCTGTTGATCCTGCCTGCGGTGATCAACCTGCAGGACAACGACAGAGCCCGCTTCGCCATCGCGGGCATCTCGCTGGTCATCCTCACGCGATCATGTTCTCGAAGCGCAAGGGCGAGGCCATGGACGCCGACATCTCGCCCGGCGGTGCACGCACCATGTGAACCGAGCAGTATCGAGACACTGGAGCCCCGGCCACGAGCCGTCCCTAGAGGTGGTAGGAACCGAAACCACACCACGACGCCGCTCTCGGTCCGGCGTTCGATCAGGGCCGTCTGTCCGTGACATCTGGTGGCGCCGCTTGCGCGATGAACTCAGGGATGACGATCGTCACCACTTGATCCAAGCCGTCCGGGTTGAAGCGGTCGAGGTAGCGCTGCAGGGAGATGCCGAGATCTCTGAAGGGCGACCTGGATCTCGAGCGGATGCGGCACCTGAGCCTCCAGCCACTGGTCGCCGAGCTTCTCGGTCTGTTCCGGGTCGAGCCCGAAAGAGACGGCTCTGATATCCGAGGGTCGCAGCGTCTCGGCGCGCGATCGCCTGCAACATCCGCGTTGTGCACGGCGGAGATCAGCACGATGACGTCGTTACGACCAGGCTCGCGCGCCTGGTCGGCTCCCTCATCGATGTCGTCTCGCAGCAGTGGGATGTCCAGGACCTCGGATCTCGGCTGCACCAGCAGGGCTTTCAGACGGTGCAGCCTCTTGATGACTTCGAAGAAGCTGTGAGTTGAGGATCCGGTGTGACCACCGTCAAGTCTTCTTCGGCCAGCTCCGTCCTCTTCTGTCTGAGATGGGCTAGCGCTTCTGTTTGGAGCCCGAGAGTGTCTGCAGAGGAGATGCCCGGCGCGAGACGTTTCCAACGAGGTGTCGAAGGTGACGGCTGAGATGTCGTGAGCCCTGGTGGACTGTGCGTAGCCCACGGCCCGTGCGGCCCCGCAGCGTCGACCCGGTCCACCAAGATGACGAAGTGAGCGTTGCCGGCGCGGCGGTCGACCGGCTTGCGCTCGGGCCGGCCTAGCTGGTGGCTCATGTCGGTGTAGTGCGCGGCGATCGCCGCAACATCACGACGGGGATGGCCGCAATGACGATCCACGCTCTTGCCGAATTTGGAATAGGTGATGACCACCAGGACGATCCCGGTCACGGTCCCACCGAAGGGATCGCCGCGCCCCTCTTCCACCCCGCCTCTTGTAGACGTTTAGCACGACCATCGTCTGAGACAAGGTGAACGAGATGAAGACACCCACCAGGTACAGCTGGATCAACTTCGTGAGGTGCGCATCGAAGACATAGATGAGGAGTCCGGAGAGGACGGCGAGGATGATGATGCCGTTCGAAAACACCAAGCGGTCACCGCGGTTCATGAACTGACGAGGCATATACCTGTCTTTGCCAAGATCGATGCCAGCCTGGGAATCAAGCGCGGTGTTGGCTGCCAAGGTCGGGTCGCCGTCGACATGAACTGAACGACGTAGAACATCGGAGTCGAACACCGCGGCGGCGATGCGCTACCACCGATGCCGTCAACCCGAAGTGCTCGCTATAGACGATCGATCCCCAGGAACATCGACGTCGAAAGACCGGCCATGCATCAACAACGTCTGGGATGCGTTCTTCGACTGCGGATAGCGGAACGCCGGGACGCCGTCGGCGATGGCCTCCACCCCCGTCAGCGCCGTGGTGCCTGCGGCGAATGCTCCCGATCACCAGAGCGAAATGTGATGGCGACCGGAGCCTCTAGATGGTTCATCGGCGCTCTCGGCCTGCGGGCACCCGCCTACGCACTTCCACTAGCACGACGGCCACGAAGCCATAGGTAGGAGAACAGTGTTCCGGACTCCTTCCTCCTCTCAGGTTCATGAGGGTCACGAACGCGATGAAGCCGAACGCGCGGTTCCAGACTCTCGGAGGTCGAGACCAGGGCCTCGACGCCTGCTCGAGACCGAGACCGTCGGGACGTAATCTCAGCAGCGCCGAGGCCGCCAGCAGGCCCGGGTACTTGCCGAGGTTCTTAGGCCCCACCACCCGTGGGATACGCCTTGACCGTCTGCCGGTACGAGGTCGACGATGAACAGCTGGCAACCGCTATCGACACGGGGAAGATCGAGCCATGCCGGCGGCACCGGCGAGCGAGAGCACGCTCTTGGGTTCTGGACGACAGTGGGTCGGACGAGAACACGGGCAGGGCGATCGTCTTGGGGAGGAGCGTGTGTCCCAGTTCTCCCGAAGACATCGGGCGCCCTGGAGCACTCTCTTGGTCGCCTGAGGGAGCGCTCCCAGCCCACGGCCCCTCGAAGAGGGCGGATCGAAGGTCTGTCTCATCGCTCCGAGCATCGGTGCGTCACGTGTGGATTCCGTAAGGAACAACAGGAGGTCGGCAACGGCCTCGGCCTCCAGCATCGACAATGTGGCTATCACGACTTCTCGCCCCTCCGGCCGACGTCTCAGCGGGGCAGTTCGACGCTGATAGCGTTTTTGGCACCGTGGCGGTTTCGCTGCTTGCCATCCCCAAGGACCTGCCGATCGCCGCCGTCGCACTTCTTTTTCGTTCTTGCTGTGGTGGTAAGCACCAGCGTCGGTGGTCAAGTCGCCGGCCTGGCTGCGGCGGTCCTGTCCTTTCTGTCTCTGAACTACTTCTTTACCCCGCCGCTTCACACGCTGGAAGTAGCCGACCTTGTTGATCGCCCCGTTGTTTTCTTGGCGGTCTCGGTGATCTCTCCGCTCGATGAGGACCGGAAACGGGCGGAACGCAGAGAGCTGGAACTGCGAGTGATGAATCGATTGATGACCTCATTGCTGTCGGGCGAACCGATGGAGACTAGAGAGATCGACTTTGTCGCGCAACGATGATCGACCCTTCGGGCCATGGACTGAGGGCAGACGAGTTCTCGATCGAGTTGTCGGGCAGATGGCCGTATGGCGAGGCGCAGCTCTCCTCTCGCCCCATGAGACCCAGGTCATCGAGGCATTCGGGAAGCCAGCTCTCGTGAGGTACGTCTTAGTGAAGAGGTCAAACGAACAGAGATGGAGTCGGAAGCTCATCGACTCGTTTCGGGCGTGACCCACGATGTCAAAACGCCCCTGGCCGCGATCTCACAGCCTCAGTTAAGTCTTCGAAGGACAGGGCTCTCACGGTGCAGAGATGCGACCACCTCGAGATGATCAAAGAGGAGGCCGACTCGGTCGTCAACGACATCCTCCTCGGACGACTGCGCGCGGAGCCCGTGCCGATGAAGGAGCTGACCGCCGTGGACGAGCTGCTCGAGAGCGTGGTCGCTCGGTTGCGCCCTCGTCTTCAGGATCGTGACGTTCGGTTCGTGCAGCCACGAGGTAGCGATAGACGTCGTACAGATTGACAGCTTACGAACCTCATCGAGAACGCATGAAGTTCACGCCCGCGACTCCGATAGTCGGCTCGAGGACAGGACAACGTACGGGTCACGGTTACGGACTCGGGCCTGGCGTTCGAAGGATGAGGAGAAAAGCGATCTTCGAACCGTTCCTCAAAGGGTCTCAGCATCACAGTGGAACGGGGCTCGGGGGATGGCGCGCGCCATGCGCAGCGATAAGGGTGAGCTGTGTTCCTCCGGGTGGGGGGCGGTTTACGTTCGAGCTCCCAGGGGTTCTCACGAAGTGGGGAGGTGGGGACCGACAGCGGGTTCTGGTCGTTGACGACGACCCCCAGATGTTGAGGGCAGTAGTAGCTGAAGGCTCGTGACTACACCGTGCTGACAGCAGGTAACGGGGAGACGGCCATCGAGCTTTTGAGTCGCGAAGAGGTACATCTCCTCTTAGGACCCCCGGGGATCGAGGGACACGAGAGGCGCCTTCGGGCCTGGTCTCTGCCCGTCATCGTTCTTTCCGTGCAAGACGGACACAAGGTCTCGGCGCTGGGCAGCCGATGACTATGCGGATAAACCGTTCGCCATAGGTGAACTTTGGCTCGGATCGTCTGATCCTGTCGTCGTCGAAGCTCGTGGATCTCATGAAAAAGCTGGTGGTTCTCGGCGGAGAGACAGTCCATCTCACGCCCACCGAGTACCGGTTGCTCGAAGCGATGGTGACTAACCCTGGCAAGCTACTGGACGTGGTTGCTGCAGAAAGTGTGGGGGCCGGGATACAGAACGGAGTCCAACTATCTGCGGCTTTATGTGAAACAGTTGCGCCGGAAGTTGCGCGACGCCCTCTGCCGAGGTGGATCTCCACCGAGGACTCGGCTACCGCTGGCTTCCTGAAGGTGATTCCCTTCGGTAGGTCCTAGAGGTGTAGGGGACTGAAACGACAACTCACTCCCTTTTCGAACGGCCGCCGCCACGATGAGCGCAGTGTGGCCCATTCCGTCGCGACGATGAACTCTGGGACGACAACGGTGACGCATCGATCGAGTCAATGGGTATGTCGGCGGCCACCTACTGCCATTCCGTCGCGATGCCTGCATCGATGGTCATTGCGGCGAGGCTCCGGGGCCGGATCGAGCGGGCGTAGCCGATCGCCCTGCGGGCCGCAGCATCGAGCTTAGGCACGACGATGACCATGTGCTGGTTCCCCGGCCTTCGGTCCTCGGGAACCCGCTCGGGGTCGGCCAGCTCCTCTCGTAGGTCGACGTAGTGCTTGTTGATCGAGTACATCATGTAGACGATCACCGGGATGGCGGCGATGACGATCCAGGCGCCCCCGATGAATTTGGTCAGGATGACTACGATCAAGACGAGGCCGGTGAGGCTCGCACCTACCGTGTTGATGATCGCGCTACGGCGCCAGCCCTTTTCTTCTCTCGACTTCCTCCAGTGCAGGATCATGCCGCCCTGCGACAGCGTGAAGGAGACGAACACCCCCACCAGATAGAGCTGGATCAAGCGGTTGAGGTCGGCGTTGAAGATGATGATCAAGAGCGATGCGAGCACGGACAAGAACACGATGCCGTTCGAGAATACGAGTCGGTCCCCGCGGTTCATCAACTGGCGGGGGAGGAACCTGTCGGTCGCAAGGATCGAGGAGAGGCGGGGGAAGTCCTGATACGCGGTATTGGCAGCGAGGATGAGGATCAGGGCCGTCATCACCTGCAAGATGTAGAAGCCGATCCCCCCGCCGAAGGCGGCGCGCGCGATCTGGCCGAGCACCGTCACTTTGTCCCCGTGGTGGTAGACGACGTCCATCTGGTCGGCCAGGAAAGAGACTCCGAGGAACATCGAGATCGAGATGCTTCCCATGATCAGCAGGGTGGTCGCGGCGTTCTTGGACTGGGGATACCTGAAGGCGGGCACACCGTCCGCGATCGCCTCTACTCCAGTCAGAGCGGTCGTGCCGGCGGCGAAGGACTTCAGGAGGAGGAACAGCGTGAAAGGCTCAGCGTGCTCGATGACCGCGCCGGCCGTCTCTGCGGGAGGGCAACCCCCAACGCACTTGACGAAGCTCACTAGTAGCAACGCCGCTATCGAGAGGATGAATCCGTAGGTGGGGACTGCGAAGAAGACTCCGGATTCCTTTACGCCCCTCAGGTTCATCAGGGCCACGAACAGGATGAAGACGATCGCCATGTGGATCTGCCAGCGGTCCAACGAGGGGACCGCGGAGACGATCGCGTCCGTGCCGGCCGTGATGGACACGGCTACGGTGAGGATGTAGTCGATCAACAGAGCTGCGGCGGCGACGAGGCCGGGGTACTTACCGAGGTTTTCCCTGGCGACCCTGTAGGCGCCTCCACCGGTCGGGTACGCCCTCACCGTCTGTCGGTAAGAGGTGACGACGAGAGCGAGGAGCGTCGCTACTGCGAACGAGATCGGAACGACGTATCCCAGAGCGGCCGTTCCGGCGATGGCGAGGACGAGCAGCATCTCCTGCGTGGCGTAAGCGACCGAGGAGAGGGCGTCCGAGGAGAAGACGGGCAAGGCGATCGTCTTCGGCAGGAGCGTGTGCTCCATCTCGCCGAAGGACATCGTCCTCCCAAGGAAGACGCGTTTCATCACGTCGATCGGCTTGGCCATGCTTCCTTACCTGTGACCCGGAGCGTCGACCAGGTCGTAGCTCGGGTTGAGGATCATCTTTGCGCCGCGTGGCCCCCCGCCGATGATGCCCTCCATGATGAGCCCGGTGCCGAGTCTGATGCCGGAGAGGGTCTGGCGCCCGAGCCACCGGGCCACGACCTCACCGGTGCCGTCACACAGCGTGGCGTCGATGGAGCCGCTGCCCTCCCTGGGGTCGATCCGGATCGACTGGACGACGCCTGCGACTCGCACGTGGCGACGGGATTCCGCGTCCCCTATCGGGGTGACCCCTTCGAGCGTGGTCACCCACTGCTTCACGAGCTCATCCCTCGCCTGCTCCGGCGACTGGGAGAGCTTCTTCAACCGCCCGCTCAGCAACGTCACGATTTCGAAGTATGGCAGTATCCCCGGAGCTAATCGGGCATCCTCCAAAAGGAGCGTCGGGGAACTTGCACGTCATCATCGCAGGCTGCGGAAGGGTGGGTTCCGAGCTGGCTCACAGCCTCGAGGAGAGAGGCCACACGGTCGCCATAGTCGATCGGAACGCCCCGGCCTTCGAGCGGCTTCGTCCCTCCTTCTCGGGCAAGAAGATCGTGGGGTTCGTCTTCGACCGGGAGACGCTGGAGGAGGCAGGGGTAGCCGACGCCAGCGCCTTCGCATCGGTCACCAGCGGGGACAACTCGAACATCCTGTCGGCCCGCGTGGCCAAGGAGCATTACAAAGTCCAGAACGTGGTCGCCCGCATCTATGACCCCCGCAGGGCCCAGATCTACCAGCGACTGGGGATCCAGACCGTCGCCACGGTCAGGTGGACGACGGATCAGATGATGCGTTTCATGCTGCCGGAGGAGGAACCGACCGAGTACACCTTCGATAGCGGGGACGTGGTGGTGACGGCCCTCCAGGCCCCCCTCGAGGCGGTCGGCCGTCCCGTCTTCGATTTCGACCTGGACAGCAGGAGACGGGTTGTCGCAGTCAGCCGGTTCGGGGTCCCCCGAGTCCCGGACAAGAACCTGACCGTGCAGGAGGGAGACGTGCTCTACGTGTCCGCCATCCGGGCCGACGTCGCGGCTCTATCCGAAGAGTTCCGGAAGACGGAGCACCACGGATGAGTCCCAAGAACAACCGGATCGCCATAGCAGGAGCGGGCAAGGTGGGACGTTACGTGGCGAACGACCTTCGCTCGAAAGGCCATGAGGTCGTGCTCATCGAGCAGGACAAGGGTAAGGCCGCCGCGCTCACCAAGGAGGTCCCGGTCAATTGGATCGTGGGAGACGCATGCGAGCTGCACACCCTCGACGAAGCGGTCCTTTCCTCTTGCGATGTGGTGGTGGCGGCCACTGGAGACGACGAGGACAATCTCGTGATCTCTCTTCTCGCCAAGCAGGAGTTCGGCGTTCCTCGGGTAGTGGCTAGGGTCAACTTCCCCGACAATGCCTGGCTCTTCACCGAGACCTGGGGCGTCGATGTCTCGGTTTCGACCCCCCACCTGCTGACCTCTTTCGTGGAAGAGGCCGTGTCGGTGGGGGAGCTGGTGACGCTTTTCTCACTAGAGCAGGGCAAGGTGGGGCTTCTCGAGGTGACCTTGGCCGACAACTCGCCCGCGGCCGGCACGACCATCGGGGAGCTCAACATGCCGCCGGATTGCACGATCGTCGCCGTCGTGAGGGATCGTCACGTGATCGCACCTGCCCCCGAGACCCCCCTGCAGGAAGGCGATGAGGTCCTGGCGATCGCAACCTCCGAGGCGGAGCCGGACCTGCAGACGGCCTTGGCCGGGGACCGCTAGGCGCCCGTCCTCAAGATGGATCGTCCTGCCGCGCTGGAGTTGGTCCGCAAGTACGCTACGAAGGAGATCACCTTTCGTCACCTCATCTCCGTCGAAGGCGTGATGCGCTCCCTAGCACGTCATTTCGGAGAGGACGAGTCTCGCTGGGGCCTCACGGGATTGTGGCACGACCTCGATTACGACGTCACGCAGACGGACCTCGACCGTCACGCCTACCTGGCGGTTGAGTGGTTGAAGGAGGAGGGGTACGAGGACGAGGGGGTGCTGAACGCGATCCTGGCCCATCGTTTCCCGGAGTACCGCCACGATCTCTTGTCGAACGCGATCGTCCACGCCGACGCCCTCGCCGGGCTCCTCGTTGCAGCCGCGCTGGTCAGGCCGGAGAAGGCGGCCGGGATGAAGGTCTCGTCGGTCAAGAAGAAGCTCAAGGAGAAGTCCTTCGCCCCGGGCGTCGACCGGGCCGAGATACGGGAGGTCGAGAGCACTATCGGGATCCCGATGGACGAGTTCATCGCGATAGGGATCTCCGGGGTGCAGGACGTAGCCGACGAGATCGGGCTCGGGGGCGCCGACGCGGCCCCCGCTTAGCTCACGACCTGCTTGGCCTTCCTTCGTCGCACGTACCAGACCACGGCCGCCCCCAGGAGAACGAGCCCGATGATCAACGTCGGAAGGTCGAAGTAGGCGAGAACCTTCTCCCAGTTGTCCTCCACCACGAGCCCCAGGTAGGCGAGGGCATAGGTCCAGGGGATGACACCGAGGAACGTGTAGACCGTGAACTTGCCGAACGGCATCTTGGCTATGCCGGCGGGAAGTGAGATGAAGGTCCGCAGTACCGGGAGCAGGCGTGAGAAGAACGTGGCCGCTTCACCGTGCCTCTCCCACCACACCTCCGCTTTGTCGATGTCGTGCGTTCTGATGAGGACGTATTTGCCGTACCGGTCGAGCAGGCCCCTCCCAGTCTTCCGCCCGATCGCGTAGGCGATCCAGGAGCCGATCAGGTTCCCGACGACACCTGCGACCCCCACCCAGAAGAACGAGAGCCGTCCATCCGCGGCGTACCAGCCCCCGACCAGCATCGTCACCTCGGAGGGGAAGGGGATGCAGGCGGACTCGGCGACCATCAGCAGGAAGATCGCGAGATAGCCGTAGTTGGTGACCAGCTCCTCCATGAAGTGGATCAGGGTTTCCATGCGAAGCATGCTAATGCCGGTTCCACCTGCAAAAACCCGTCCGGGAACAGTGGGGGGTACGTTGGTGTTCCGGTTGACAAGAGGCCCCCATAGGTGAGATACCGGGCGGCCGTACCTTCACCTCAACCAAGAACGGAGCGGTAGTGGCCAAGAACCTCGTGATCGTCGAGTCTCCTGCGAAGGCGAAGACGATCGAGAAATACATGGGCAAGGACTTCAAGGTCCTCGCCTCGATGGGCCACGTCCGCGACCTTCCCAAGAGCGATTTCGCCATCGAGGTGAACGGGGGCGTCACCATCAAGTACGAGGCCATCGCCCGGCCTGCGGCCAAGAAAGCCGTCGCAGCGATCCGCAAAGCGGTGAAAGAGGCCGAGATGGTGTGGCTCGCCCCCGACCCCGACCGTGAGGGCGAGGCGATCGCGTGGCACGTGGCCGAGCTCATGAAGTTCAAGGGCGAGGCGAAGCGGGTCACCTTCAACGAGATCACCAAGCGCGCCGTCACCGAGGCTTTCACGCACCCTCGCACGATCGACATGAACCTCGTCGACGCGCAACAGGCGAGGCGGGCGGTGGATCGGATCGTTGGCTATAAGTTGTCTCCTCTCCTGTGGAGAGCCGTCGGCCCCAACCTCTCGGCTGGCAGGGTGCAGAGCGCCGCGCTCCTCCTCGTGGTTCAACGGGAGCGCGAGATCAGGGCTTTCGACCCGAGGGAGTACTGGGACCTCACAGCACTCCTAGCCACTGAGGCAGGAGACGAGGTCACCGCGATGCACCCCACGAGCGAGAAGCAGAAGTTCACGCTCGGGGATGAAGCTTCGGCGCGAGGTGTGGAGGACCAGGCGCGTCCGGGCCCCTGGGTGGTCGAGAGTGTCCGCAAGAGCGAGCGGACCCGCAAGCCGGCCCCTCCTTTCAAGACGTCGACGCTGCAACAGGCGGGGTCGAGCAAGCTGGGCTTTCCGACGTGGAAGACAATGAAGCTCGCCCAGACGCTGTACGAAGCCGGACACATCACTTACATGAGGACCGACTCCGTGAACCTTTCCAACGACGCCTTGGGCGAGATCGGCGGGGTGGTGGAGTCGCAGTTCGGCAAGGACTACCACCAGGTGCGGAAGTTCACGTCGAAGTCGAAGGGGGCGCAGGAGGCGCACGAGGCCATCCGTCCCTCGAGTGCCTCGAACTCGCCCTCGGACCTGGCGGGTGAGATCAACGGAGATGAGCTGCGGCTCTACGAGGTGATCTGGCAGCGGACCATGGCCTCCCAGATGGCGGATGCCGTTTACGACGCCACCTCGGTCGACATCGGTTCCAACGGCGTGACTTTCAGGGCCTCGGGGCAGATCGTGAAGTTCGACGGTTTCATGAGGGTCTACCTCGAGCGGGGAGACGATGACCCCGAGAGGTAGAGGGCCGCTTGCCAACACTCGAAGAAGGCGACGTCCTCCAACTCCGTAATCTCGAGCGGCAGCAGCACTTCACGCAGCCGCCTGCTTTCACGGAGGCGACGCTGGTGAAGAAGATGGAAGAAGTGGGGATAGGCCGCCCCTCCACTTATGCGCCCACGGTTAGGTTGCTCGTCGACAGGGAGTACGTCCGGAGCGAGAGCCGGCGTCTCTTTCCGACCCCAGCGGCGAGGTCGTCACTCAGCTTCTCGAGTCCCACTTCCCGGAGATAGTCGACTCGACTTCACGGCCCACATGGAAGAGGACCTCGACGAGATCGCCGAGGGCAAGTCCCAGCTCGTCTGCCTGTCCGCAACTTCTTCGAGTCCTTCATGGGCCATCTGGAGGAGCAGAAGGACAAGATCTCGCGCCCCGAGCGACCGACAAGGTGTGCCCCGACTGCGGGCGGCCGGTTGTGGAGAAGTTCGGGAAGCACGGTCTCTGGTTCTTGTCCTGCTCCGGCTGGCCCGAGTGCAAGGCGCAGCAGCTGGACGAGCACGGGGAGCCCCTTCCCGAGCCGGAGGGCACGGGCGAGAAGTGCCCCGAGTGCGGCGAGGGGGAGTTGGTGGCGAAGAGCGGCCGCTTCGGGCCCTTCATCGGTTGCTCCAACTACCCGAAGTGCAAGCACATCAAGAAGGAGCCGAAGGCCCCGCCCAGAAGGAAACCGGCGAGAATTGCCCCAATTGCAGCTCCCGTTGGTCGAGAAGCGAGGACGTTTCGGCCCCTTCGTAGGGTGCTCCAACTACCTGGAGTGCAAATTCATCTCAAGAAGGCCAAGAAGCTCCAAGGAAGAGCCGGTCGGCTCCTGACCTCGCTTCTCCCGCACTCCTAGGGATGGGAGAAAGTCGAGAGGAAAGGGAGGAGCCTGATCCAACAGGCTCCACGGCAGCGACCCGAGCTAAAGGTTGTCACTCCTGAACCAGAGGGAGGGAAAGAGGACGGGGGTTCCTACCTCCTCCTCCTGAAGAACGCCAACTTCCGTCGCTTCTTCATCTCTCAGTTCGTCTCCAGCCTCGGAGACTGGGTCGGCGTGATAGCGATCGCCGTTTTCGCTGCACGCCTCGGCGGCGCGACCGGCGTGGGAACCGTGATGACGGCGCGCGTCCTCCCGGCTTCATCGTCGGCCCGTTGGCGGGAGTCCTCGCGGATAGGTACGACCGCAAGAAGACGATGGTCGTGTGCGACATCATCCGGGCCTGCGTCATCTTCTCGCTTCCGTTCGTCCCCAGCCTGCTGTATCTCCTGCTCGCCTCGGTGGTGCTGGAGAGCCTGACCCCTTATATGGGGGCCGGCCAAAGGACGCGTCACTGCCTCATTTCGTGCCCCCTGAGCCAACTGACGCACGCCAACTCTTTGTCCCTTCTCGCCGTCTGCGCCCTGGCCGCTCGCTTCGATCCTCTGGGCCTCGCCACGCTGGGAGCCTTCCTTGCCACTCACGTGCCGGTTCTGGAGGGACTGAGCCAGGGTGAGGAGTCTCTGGCGCTGTGGGTCGATTCGGGACGTTCGCGTTCTCGGCGCTCATGATCTCGACGCTCGTGATCCCGAGCACGCCGCCAGCCGAGCGCCTCGACCTCGGCGAAGTGAAGCGGGACCTCGTCGAGGGCTTGAGGCCCGTCAAGAACGACAGGAAGGTCAGGCCTTGGATCGTGGGGATCGCCTTCACGTTCACGGCGGCCGGCGGCGTGTTCTCGCTGGGCATCGGTTTCGTGGACAGCGTCCTCGGCGGCGACGACAGAGACTTCGCACTCCTGATCGGCTTCCTCGGCACCGGCATGATCCTCGGCCTCTTGGCAGTGGGACTCATCGCGCGCAGGATCCAGAAGGACGTTCTGTTCTCGGCCTCGATCGTTCTGCTGGGCGCCGGCCTTTTCGCCCTTGCGAGCATGAGCAGCTCTCGCAGCGGCCGTCCCCATCGCCAGCACGCTCGGTTTCTTCGCAGGGGCTGCTTACTCGACGGGGTACTCGCTCATGCACGAGAGGACCAGCGACGACGCGAGGGGAGGACCTTCAGCGCCGCCTACACCGTGATCCGGATCGGGACCTCCGTCGGCCTGGCCTCTTCCCCCATCGCGGATCAGATCGGTGACCACACTCTCGCTCCCCTTCGGCGTCTCGACCTGCCGGGGAGCCGGGTCACCCTGTGGCTCGCCGGACTGGTGCGCGCGGTGGAGGAGGGTGTTCTCGATCCGCCATCCGGGACAGGGCCGCTGAGGAGCTGGCCGCACCTTGGGAAGGCCAGGCTACTTCATCGCCTTCGAGGAGGGGAATGCTGGAAAGACGCAGATGGACGCTCTCGTTGACTGGCTCGAGGCTCGCGGGGAAGAGGTGGTGAGGACACGGAGCCGGAGGAACCCAGATCGGGGCCCGCATCAGAGATGTCCTGCTCGATCCGGAGGGGGCCGGGATGGACCCCGTGCCGAGGCGCTCCTCTACGCCGCCGACCGGGCGCAGCATGTGGCCGAGGTCATCCGGCCCGCACTAGAGGCCGGGAAGACTGTGATCTCGACAGGTTCGTCGACTCGTCCCTCGCCTACCAGGGCATCGCCCGGGGCCTTGGCCTGAGCGGGTCTCTTCGCTCAGCGCGGGCAACAGGAGGTCTCTTGCCGGATCTGGTCCTGTACCTGAACCCGATCACAACGTCGGTCTGGAGCGCATCCCGGGGACTCCCGACCGCATCGAGAACGAGGAAGGTGACTTCCACGGGCAAGTCTCGGCGGCTTATACCCAGCTGGCGGAGAGCTTCCCGAAAGGTTCGTGGTGATCGACGCAGCTAGGGAGCCAGGCCGAGGTCCATCGCTCGGTGACGGCGGCCACCCTGACAGGCAGGGAGAAGAGCCCGAGGCCCCGCTGAGCCCAATCCTCCCGGGCCCGATCGCCAGGTGAACGTCTGGGACAAGCTTCAGAGATCGCGGGTCGTCGAGGGCCTAGCCGTTCAGATGGCCTCGGAACAGGTAGCTCACGTGGTTGCTCCTCGGCCCGAGCGGCTCGGGCAAAGTCGCAGCCGCACTCTGCATGGCGGCCGCTCTCAACTGCACCCGGGAGCCCGGCGTCGGTTGCGGCACCTGCTCGACCTGCGCCCGGGTTATGCGCAAGCGACATCCAGACGTTCACCACATAACTCCGGAGGGCCACTCATCCCGGTCGACACGATCCGGGAGACGGTGATCCCGGAAGCTTCCCGCTCTCCGTTCGAAGGGCGCAACAAGGTCTTCATCATCGAAGAGGCCGAGAGGATGAACCCCGCCGCTCAGAACTCATTGCTGAAGACGCTCGAGATTCCCAGCCGCAGACCGTTTTCATCCTGGTTTCGGATAACGAGGAAGAAGTGCTCTAGACCATCGTCTCCCGTTCTGCGGGTCGTGCGTCTCGATCCGGTCCCGAGCAAAGGATCGTCGAACTGCTTCTCGAAGATGGCGTGGCGAAGGGCCGCGTTCCTGACGGCCCGTCTGTCCGGGGTGATTTCGACCGGGCCCGGCTCCTGGCCGAGGACGATTCCGTTCTCGCTCGCAGGAGTCTCTGGGTTGGTATCCCGCCCCGTCTGGAGTCCGCGGTCGACGCGATGGACATCGCCGGCGAGATCCTTGTCGAGGCGAAGGGCGCTCTGGAGGAGGGAGAAGGCTCAGCGTCAGGAAGCCGCAGAGCTGGCCGAGGCGCAGGGAGAGACAAGAGGCACGGGTGCGGCGAGGGCGACCTTGGCCAAGCGGCACAAGCGGGAGCTCCGCCGCCTCGAGGAAGAGGTTCTCGGCGAGGCTCTGTCCACGATCGGCTCCTTCTACAAAGATGTCGTGGCGCCCGGCGGGGGCGGCGGGGACAGTGTCACCAACATCGACCTCGTCCCCGAGCTCGAGGCCTGGCTCCTGACCAACATCAGCGACCTGCACCTCCTGGGGGCGATTGAACGGTGTGTCTGGGCCCGCTCGACCCTCGTGAAGAACGCGAATGTTCCCCTGCGATCGAGTCAGCTCTGGTAGAGATAGCAGCATGCATCTCACCGCCGGAGGCTGGCAGACTCCGCCTGGGGCTAGACCCATGACCCCTGTCACAGGCAGGGCCCCAACCCCGAGGCGGTTCGGAAAGAGCTCACCTTGTGCCGGTGCACCTGGTGGACTTCGGTTTCAGGCGGCTCTTCGACATCGTTCGTGAGGCGGTCGTGGTCGCGTGGACGCCGACACAGAGAAGATCGTCCTCTGGAACCCGGCGGCCACCCAGATCTTCGGCTACAGCCTCGAGGAGGCGAAGCGGATCCCGCTTCACTGCCTGGTTCGGAGGAGCTTCGGGACAGGCACCGTGGGCCGGCATCGCGCTATCGCGATACCGGCAGGGGACCTGATCGACCAGCACACGATCCTCGAGTTACCGGCGCTCCACAAGGAAGGGCACGAGCTGACGATCGAGTTTTCGCTCACGCCCATAGAGCACGCTTCGAAGAGCGGGCGCTTCGTGATGGCCATCATCCGAGACGTGACGAGCGGGCCCAGCTCGAGAGGCTGAAGAGCGATTTCGTGGCCATGATCGCTCACGATCTGCGTTCGCCGATGAGTGTGGTTGCCGCCGCTGCGGAGACGTTGATGAAGCGGTGGGACAGCCTCACCCCGACCAGCGGAGCACCCTCTTCGATGCGCATGTCACGGAACGTGCACAGCCTGGACCACCTGGTGGAGGACGTGCTGCAAGTGGCGAGGCTCGAGTCGGGCAGTTCACCTACGAGACGAAGCCCTTCGACCTGGCGCTCGTTGTGGAGCAGACCGCCATGGAGTTCTCCGCCTCCGACATGGTGGTTCGAGTGACGACCCCAACAGGTCTCCCCCTTGCTGTGGGCGACGAGATGAGGAACCAGCAGGTCCTTCGCAACCTTCTCTCCAACGCGAGGAAGTTCGCCGCGAAGGTGCTCGTGTGGAGGTGGGAGGTGAGTCGCCGCGGTGAGATGCTGAGGGTGTCGGTGACAGACGAAGGGTCGGGATCGAAGCCGAGGATGTCCCCCGCTTGTTCAACAAATTCTCCAGGCTTACCCATCACGGCGAGGGCAAGGGACCGGCCTTGGCCTCTACATCCTGCAAGTCGATGGTCGAGGCCCAAGGGGGCAGGATCTGGGTCACGAGCACCCTGGGAAGGGATCGACCTTCTCCTACACGATCCCGGTCGCCGAGGTCCGGCCGAGTCCTGAGGGCTTCTGCGCCGCACTAGAATCGAAGGACCCAGCCGGGGTAGCTCAGTCGGCAGAGCGATTCACTCGTAATGAATAGGTCGGGGTTCAATTCCCCTCCCGGCTCGAGCTTCAGGAATCGGAAACCGCCGCGGGTCCTACTACTAGAAGTAGGGGTCCGTCTCACAACTCCGCCAGTAGCGAGCCGCCATCATCTTGACCCTCTCAGCTCGACGCTCTCGTCGTCTCGCGGCGGGGCCCGCCACGCTGGGTGGGATAACTAGTCGCAAAAGAGGCGTTCGGTGTGAGGGGCGCAGGGGTGACCATGCCCGGCTAGGCTAATTTGTAGTGACAAATCATTCGCATTGCCTATGGCGCCGACGACTTAAGATGCCGAAGGTATAGGTATGAACCCACTGCTAGTCTCGTATTTTGCTCTCGCAAGTACGTCAGTATTTGCGTACTTCGTAGTAGGAGCAGCGTCACAGCCTTTCCTTTACTCGTTGGTGGGCGTCCTTACCGTTGCAGCCACCTTGTACGCGAGCCGCGGCCGGGGGATGGCGGCACGAGCATGGCGACGCATCGCGCTCGGTCTGGCCCTATGGGTGATCGCCGACGGGATCTGGACCGGCGCGGCGGTCGTGGGGAGCCATCCCGGATTCCCTTCCATAGCGGACGGCCTCTACGGGCTCGGGTATCCGTTCATAGCCATGGGGCTGTGGCTCGCAGTTGGCTCAGAGAGAAAGAGCCTTGACAGGCTCCTCGATTCGGCCATCGTTGCGGTCGGGGCCTCCACCTTCGTCTGGGTGTTCGTCCTCAGTGGGTACTTCCACGGGGCCGGCGCCGATATCTGGGAGACCGTCTGGTCCGGCTTGCCTCCAGCCCTTGATGTCGTGCTGATCGCCGTTCTCGTGCGGGTGGCCTTCGCTCGAAGGTCGTGGAGAGCATCAACACTCACACTGACGATTGGTTTCTGCTTGGTGCTCGTCGCCGATCTCATCTATGCCCGCCAAGCCTTGTTAGGGGCCTACGTGGAGGGAGGGTTACTCGATGCTGGCTGGTTGATCGGCTACGTTGCGGTCGGCGTCGCCGCGTTGTTAGGCACGTCGGGTGCGCCCGAGATAGTGGAGGCAGAGTCCGCGGGCGTCGTGCGGCCGGGGCGCTTGGTCATCACGTTGCTGGGGGCTCTCCTCACACCTGTGGTCTTCGTGGTGGAGATGACCCGGGGCAAGCCCCTAGACCTCTGGTTCGCCATCCCCGCTTCTCTCGCTATATCTGTGCTGGTGGGGGCGCGTCTTGCAAGGCTGGTCCGGTTGTACATGGAGAAGGTTGCCATTCTCGAGGTGAGAGAGGTAGAGCTCGCTGCCAGCGAGGAAAAGTACAGGGGCATCTTCGAGAACGTGCTGGAGGGTCTCTACCAGACCACCGAAAACGGCCAAGTATTGACGATGAACCCCGCTGGTGCGCGCATCTTTGGTTTCAGCTCACCCGAGGAGGCGATCGAGGGGGTGAGGAACACCTCGGATTTCTACGTGGATCCCGAGCGCAGGATGGAGTTGGTGAAAGAGCTGCAGCGGGCCGGGCACGTAGCCGGTTTCGAGGCAGAGGTCCGCAGGACCGACGGGCGTCAGATCTGGATCCAGATGGAGGCGAGGCTGATCACGCCTCCTGTAGGAGACCCAACCATCTTGGGCTTTTTCATGGAGATCACAGAGCGCAAGCGGATGGAGGAGAGGCTCCGCCACTCGCAGAAGATGACGGCAGTGGGGCAACTCGCGGGTGGGGTAGCGCACGATTTCAACAACCTCCTGTCAGTGATCATGAATTTCGGGAACTTTGCGCTCGAAGGGTTAGATCCGGCTTCTCAGCGATACGCCGATGTCGCGGAGATGTTGAAGGCAGGCGCGAAAGCGGCCTCGCTGACACGCCAGCTGCTGGCGTTTTCGAGGGAGGAGGACCTGGCCCCCGTCGTCCTGGACGCAAACGAGGTGGTTAGGAACATGGAACCGATGCTTCGTGGCTGTCTGAACGAAAGAGTGGTCCTCGACCTTCGTCTTCACCCTCAGCTGTGGGGTACGAAGATCGACGTGGGGCAGCTGGAGAGGGTCCTCGTGGACCTGGCCATCAATGCCAACGACGCCATGCCCCAGGGGGGCGTCTTCACCATCGAAACCGAGAATCTGATCGGCCTCGGGGGAGCAGGCGATGGCCTCAGCGACTCCTCCCACGAACAGAACATATGCATCCGCGTAACCGACACGGGGGTCGGGATGCCGAGAGAAGTCTCGGACCGGGTGTTCGAGCCCTTCTTCACCACGAAGGAGGTGGGTGAGGGGAGCGGCCTCGGCCTTTCGAGCGTCTATGGGATCGTTGACCGCGTGGGGGGTTCCATCTGGTTGCAGTCAGAGCCGGGTCTCGGTACCACCGTCGAGATCACCCTCTCGCGGGTGGAGGAAGATCAGGAGCCGGCTCTATCCGAGCCGTGAGCTGGACCGGCTCAGGGCAGCTCGTGGATCGAGAAGTCATCGAAGGAGATCTGGGCCGGGCCCTCGCTTACACCCGCGACCACTCCGGCTAGGTGGAACGTGTCGGAGGCATCAAGGATGTCGAGGTTGCTCACCTTCTTCGAGATGAGCTCCTTGCCGCCGAGATGAACGGCGAACACCGCTTCGAACGCGCCCACATCACACTCAGCCCGCAGCCGCTGCGCCTGTCCCGCCACCACGGCATCGGCAGCGGCTGGCTCGGCCGCAACCGTCTCGATGTTGCTGCCTTGGGCCTCGGCGATGACTGCAGTGCCGTCGCCTCCCACTCCGAGGTAGTACTTCAGATCTTCCGTCACTCCGCAGACCAGTCCGAAAAAGCTCCCCGGGCCTCCCTGCACCGGCCCTGCGTCTACTTCCAGGGCCATCCTGGGAAGCCCCGTCAGGGTGCCCCCGATCGATCCCGGAACCTGGAAGTCTTCGATAGAGGGGGCGGCCTCGATGGTGTCGCCCGCGGTCTGGGCGGAGATGACGAGACAGCCGTCGCCTTGGAGGATGGTTTGTTCGTCAAGCCCCCACACGCTCGCGTCGCTGAGGTCGTCTTGGTGCAAGAGCGCCCCTCCGGGGCTCTGTCCGGCCGGTGCGGCGCAGGCAACGGCCGCCGATCCCTGACTCCCCGAGGGCGATACCGCCCCGGACGGGGAAGAGGTCTCGACGGGTGGCGTTTCTTCACCCCCGCCTCCCCCGCATGCAGCGAGCGAGAGCGTGAGTACGGCTGAGATCAGTGGCAAACATCTGCTCTGCAAGGTCACCCTCCTAGGCTCACCGGTGATCCGTCCAATGTCCGACGGATCACCTTCAGCAGCGAGTTGGTCGTGAACGGCTTCTGGATGAAGGGGGAATCCGAGGGGATGACTCCGTCGTCCCCTAACATATCGTGAGCGTATCCGGACATGAAGACGGTCCTTAGCCCCGTCATCCTCGACAGCTCTTTGCCCGACATCTCCGGCATCACTACGTCAGTCAGGAGAAGATCGATCTCCGCCGCGTTCTCCTGCCACGCCCGAAGGACCTCTGGGATGGAGGAGGGGGCGATCACTGTGTACCCGTGTGTCTGCAGCAGCCTTTGAACCATCTCTCAAACCGCAGGTTCGTCCTCCCAACGACGATCGTTTCCCCTCGACCTTGGTGGGCCCCCTCATCCGGCTTTCCCGGATCGACAGAAACTACCTCCGAGGTCCGTGGGAAGAAGATCTGAACTCCGTTCCTCCGCCTGGGGACGACTCGAGCCGGAGTTGCGCCCCCACGCTCCACGATCCCGTAGACGGTGGAGAGGCCGAGGCCTGTCCCTTGACCCACCGGCTTCGTTGTGAAGAACAGCTCGAAGATGCGCGCCTGCAAGTCCTCGCTCATCCCGAAACCGTCATCGGACACCGAGAGGCATACGTAGTCGCCGGGGGCAATCCCCTTGTTCTCGACCACCTCATCTTCCGAGACCGTCTCGTTCGAGGTTCTCAGGCAGGCAGGGTGCCGCCGTCGGGCATGGCGTCGCGAGCGTTAACAGCGAGGTTCATGACCACTTGCTCCACCTGCCCCCGTCGGCAGTCATCGCCCACAGCGACGGCTCGAGCTCGGTCCGAAGGCTGATGTGCTCGCCGATGGTACGGCGGGAGCTTCTTGGATCCTCGATGATCTCGTTTAGATCGACGACCTCGGGTTGGACGACTTGCTTCCGAGAGAACGTGAGCAGGTGACGGACCAACGTGGAAGCTCTGTCACCTGCCTTGATGATCTCCTGTACGTCATCCCTTCTGTAGTCACCGGACTCGAGCTCTTCCAGGACGAAATGGGCGTAGTTCTGGATGACGGCCAGCAAGTTATTGAAGTCATGGGCGACCCCCCGGCGAGCTGTCCCACCGCCTCCCATCTTCTGGGACTGTCTCAGCTGCGCCTCTAGAACCTCTCGTTCCCTCTGGATCCTCTGCTGTTCGAAGAGGCTTTGGCGTAGTGCTCCATCCGCCTCTTTCAACCGTGCGTATTTCTGGGCGTTGTCGAGGGCTCTGCCGGCCTGTGCGGCCAGAAGCTCAGGGCCTCGGCTTCTTGATCCGTGATGGGCTCGTTGCCCGCGGCCGTTACCGCCGACGTCGCGGTCCTCCAATCTCAGAGGGAGTGGCGATGATTGACCGATAGCCTTCGGCCACACCGTGGGGTCGGCACCGTCGATCGTCGAGTAGTCCTGAACCGCCACGGTGCGGACTCTTCGAAGGCCATAGCCACGATGCCCCGGCGGAGATCATGCTCCCCTTGGTGTACCCCGAAGGCACGCCTCGGGAGTGGACCACCTTGTAGAGTGCTGCTCGTCTTCTTGCAGGAGGCCGATCTCGGAACCCTCGAACCCGAGGCTGCGCAGGGAATCGACCACGGATGCCAGGACCATGTCGGGCCGAGCGTGCTCATCTGTCGAGGCGGCAGCGGCTACGTGGGCGAGGACGTAGGCGCGGCGTTCAGACTCCGCGCCTGTTTGTAGGCGTTCGTCTGGAGCGAGCAGCTCGGCATTCAGGAAGTTCACCATGAAAGCGAGCACCGGGAGATGCCGACGTGGAGCAGGACGACACCCGCCGGAACCATCTCAGAGGTCATCTGGAGGACCGTGAGGTAGGCCGCGATCGTGAACAACATCAAGACGATCTGTCCCTTTAGCGGGTAAGACGCAGCGAAGAAAACAGTCGTGAGGGCGTAAAAGACCAGCCCCGAAGAGTCGGTGAGGCCCATCGTCCAGATGAACCCGGTGATGAGGATGATGTCGAGCACCGACCAGAGGTACATCGCAGTGTCACCCCAGCCGATCTCGAACAGCCTTCGCCACGGAAGGAGGGCAACCACGACACCCCCTAGAAAAGTGGCGATCAACAGGATGGAGAAGAAACCTTGATGCAGGGGGTTATGGGGAAGGAACAGAAACACCGTTAGGACGAGGACGGAGACGAAGGTCGCCATGACGCCGACCCGGACCGTACGGAGGCGGTAGGAGAAGGGCTCGTCCGAGACCTCGGAAGCGCCTGCGAACACCGGCGCATGCGCGAGCTCCCGCCCGCCTCTAGCCGTCCCCATAGCCACTCTCGCCCCCATCCAGCACGCACGCTACCTTGGCGCGTTCCATCATCTAGGAGAATCCGGCGCTGTGGAAGGGGGGATGCATACGAATTGTGCGTATTTTCGTCCCGCGGCGCAGCTGGGTCTAGCAGCGCGGCCCCGCTCGGCCGACTCGGTTGTGGACCCGCTCTCCCTACAGGTTGTCGAGAACGAAGGTCGTGTACCAGGCCGACTCGAACGTGTTCTCGATGCCTTCCTCGAGGTTCTTCCGGCCTCCCGCGACAACCTCCATGAAGGGAACCGTGTCCCACGGCTGGTGATACCCGGGGTAGTCGGAAGCGGTACGCATGCCCGTCCAGCGCATCGTGAAGTACCCCTGGTCGGCAAAGTTCGATTCGTCGGAGTTACGGATGTTGACCCCGCAGCTGCAGATGTGCCCGTTGGTGCCGATCGGCCACTTCTCCGCGAACGACCTGCCTCCGTCCCCTTCCGGGAATTTCAGGTAGTCGAAGTTGACGTGCTTGATGATCGGGACTGCCCGCTCAGCGTCCTCAGGCCGGGGGCCGTGATAGATGCAGATGCAGTAATCCGCCGGGTAGCCGATCCCGACCATGTCGAAGCCCAGTCCCGCATGGATCTTCTGCCCGTTCTTCTTGAGGTACTTGGCGTAGACCTCGGATGCGAGTAGGCCGTTCTCCTCGGCGTCGAACCAGAGGAGCGCGATCGACCGCTTCGTCTTCACCTTCGAGAACGCCTTGCCGAAGTAGCGAAGGATGTTCGTGCCGCTCCCGTCGTCGTAGGCCCCCTGGTAGGTAGCTCCGGCGCTGGCGACCACATCGTAGTGGGCGATGAAGGAGATCCACTCGTTGGGCTTCTTCGTTCCCTTCTTCACGGCTTCGATGACGCGCACGGTGCGGGCGGGGGTGCCGGCCTGGAACTTGCGGATGACCGTCTTGAAGCCGTTCCTCTTCGCCTCCTTGGCGAGGAACTCGGCTGCGGCGACGTTGTTCGGGAGCATGTTCTGCCGGAGGGGGAACCTGTCGACGAACTCCTCGAGGCCGCTCATGATCTGCTTGCCGGTGACGCTGGGCTTGGGGGCCTTGTCGAGGTTGTAGAGCTTTGGAGCCCGAGGTCCTGCCGCAAGGGACGCCCCGCCGCTGAGCAGGGCGGAGGTGAGCACGAGCCCGCTGAGTCCGAGGGCCAGCAGCATCTTCGAGGTCCTGATCATTCCGGCCGCTCCCATCTGGATGTGAGGTTGTCCTGCCATGTTTCGCCACCACCCGGCTCCTTCCCTCCTAGAGAAGGCAAGCAGGAGCAGCGGACTTCGCCGTCGAATCCTGCAGGCGACGTGGCCGTAGAGCGCCACCCCCCACAAGGAGAGATGGATTGAAGTCGATCTTTAGCAGGAAGAGGCTGGCTGCCACGACGGTGGCTGTTGGGCTCCTCGCAGGCGCCATCGGGGCTAGCGCCGGAGCTCGTCCGACCTCGGCCCCCCTGAAGGGCGAGGGCAAAGGTCTGAAGCTCATCGCGAACGTTCCGTATTCCAGCGGCTCGGACATGGAGTTCACGACGATCAAGGGCCGTGAGTACGCCTTCACCGGGTCGTTCGCGGAGGTCAAGGATGGTGGTGGCCTCCACGTGATCGACATCACGAACCCCGAGAAGCCCAAGGAAGTGGCGTGGCTCAAGTGCTCCGTCTACCAGGCTGACATCCAGATCAGTCACGACCGCAAGACGGTGATCATGGCTGCGGACAGCGCCGGCGGCGCCGAGTCCTGCCTTGCTCTCGGGAAGAAGGGCTTCATGACGATCGACATCTCGAACCCCAAGAAGCCGAGGCCCATCGGGTTCGCAGAGATCTCCCGTGGATCCCACAACATCACGGCCCACCCGACGAAACCTTTCGTCTACAACTCGGATGCCGACCTTGGCGGCCGGGGCAACATCGAGGTCTGGTCGATCAAGAACCCGGCGCAGCCGAAGAAGGTCACCGACCTCATCATCCCGGGCCACAGCCCCCACGACATCTCCTTCAACAAGAAGGGCACGCTTGCCGTGACCGCGGCGATCAGCCACATCGACCTCATCGACACGAAGAACCCGGCCAAGCCCTCGCTGAAGCTCACGTGGCAGTGCCCCGGCTGCTCGATCACGCACGACGCGAAGTTCACACCTGACGGCAAGGGCCTCATCGTGGGCGACGAGGGTGGCGGTGGCGGTGGCTACCCGTGCCCTGGTGGCGCCCTTTACTTCTACGACCTTGTCGGCGGGGAGGTCCCGGTGCTGACCGGCATCTACGAGCCGAACGAGGTGCTTTTCGCCCGGGACGGGCAGAAGGGCCTCGATGGTTGCACCTCCCACGTCTTCGACATCTCGGACGACGGCAAGAGGGTCGCCATCTCTTGGTACACCGCGGGAACCCGCTACCTCGACGTCTCCAACCCAACCGGGGCCACCTTCGGAGAGAGCGGCACGGGCGTCAAGGAGCTCGGCTGGTTCATGCCCGAGGGCGGCGAATCGTGGAGCTCGAAGTTCCACAAGGGGAAGTACATCTACTCGAACGACATCAACCGCGGCTTCGACGTCTTCAAGATCACGACGAAGAAGTAGCGGCACCCTTTATCAGGCAAGAGATGCAATAGGGAAAGGCCCGGGCGGCTCAAGCCCGGGCCTTTCTTCGTTGTCTGCCGTTAGCGCGAAGGGAGGGGCTCGACCCCGAGCGCATAACCCTCGATGACAGCGGCAGCCGCGTTCGAGAGCAGTGCGAGAGCTTCGTCGTTGATGTTCGACAGGTCGTCGCAACTCTGGTGATAGCAGGCATCGAGGGGGGCCTTCGCCTCACCGCCGTAACGGGCTGCTTCGGATGATGTCTTGAGCCCCTCGGCGCCGGAGTAGAGCCCGCCCACGGGCACACCGGAGGCCTCGAAGGAGTAGTGGTCGGATCTGCCCGTGAGGTCTATGGGCTCCCCCTCCACCCCGGCAGCATCCAGTTGCTCCATCAACACCTGGGTGACGGTCTCCGATCCCGGTGGTGCCCCCGAGTTGTCGTAGACATAGGGGACGTAGTTGGGGGACGCGATCATGTCGAAGTTCAGGTAGACGGCTATGTCTTCGATCTGCTCCGCCTGCAGTCTCTCGACATAGTTCCGGGACCCGTAGAGCCCGGACTCCTCTCCCGTCCAGAAAGCGAAGCGGAGCCGGTTGACGAGCGGCTCGCCGGACAGCTCTTCGGCCGTTTCCAGCAGCATCGCCACCCCGGACCCGTTGTCGTTGATCCCGGGCCCGTCGACAACGGAGTCGAGGTGACCGCCGGCCATCACGACGTTCGAGGCGTCCCCACCCGTGGACTCCGCGATCACGCTCCGCAGCGTCTCCGAGGTGTTGATGGTGTTGGTCTCGAGCCTGACCTTCGCCCCTGCCCCCGCCCTCGCGAGGGCCCGACCGGTCTCGCCCGTGACTCCCAACACCGGGATCTCGAGCCCATCGGGGCTGAGCAGCGTCGGGCGCAGGACTCCATCCTCTGTCGAGTACTCGGGAAAGGTCACGATGATGCCCTCAGCCCCGGCGGCCTGTGCGTTCACTACCTGATCCCGCACGAAGCAATCGCCGGAGCGGACGAGGAAGATGGCCCCCGGGACTGCCTCTGTCAGGTTCTCCGGCTCGCAGGCGTCGGCGCTTACGCCGTCCGAGCCCACCCGATAAAGGGGCGCCTCCACCTCGGCAGCGGGAGAGTAGAGGAGGGCCCGGACGTCCTCTCCGTCCTCGAACGTCTCCCGCTGTGGAGACAGGATCTCCAACTCGGTGTCGGCGGTCTGCTCGAAGACGGGAGCCGTGAACGAGTCGATGGTGACCTCGTAGCCCGCCTCCTCCAGCACCTCGGACACGTAGTCGACGGAAGCTTCGTACCCGGGGTCACCTGCGGCTCGGGTCCCCCCGTTCTCGTCGGCGATGTGCTGAAGAACCTCGAGATGCTCGTGTATGCCCTCGATGGTGACAGCGGTACCCGGGCTCTCGCTCACGGACACGCTAGATGCGGCAGAAGGTGGGGCGGCCGGGACCGGGAGGCTGGGGTCCGTGCAGGCGACTAAGAGGGACGCGAGGAGCAGGATCGCGGCGCCCGAACCACGGTTCACGGACGAACTCTAAGACAGAGGGGCCGTCAACTGCCGCGCGATCTCCTCGAGCGTCGAGGGGTCCGTGCCGGCGACGTAGAACACGTATCCGTCTTCGTGCAGCATTACGACGCCGCTCACGCCCTGGAATTCGCCCGCGAACCCTGGGATCCCGTTGATCTCTACATCCCGAACCCCCGTGCCTCCCGCATCTATGAAACCTTGCTTCGCCTCATCTCGCCCGGAGTCGCCCATCGCGCCTGGATCGAGGCCTAGCACCACCACTCCGGAAGGCTGGCCGCTCTCCGGGACCAGCCGTCGACCTTCGACGACGGAAAGCGAATCCTCACCGAAGGCGTCGCGGAAGCCTGACCTGACCTGCTCCAGCGCAGCGGGGGGCAGCTCCTGATAGGTGTATCCCTGGAGCGGGATGAAGACCGCCCGGACCTGCTCAGCGTTCGGGGGCCTTTCGTCGCCTATGACCCTGAGCGGTGCGATGACCAGCAGTGCAATGAGGAAGATCCAGGGGGACCAGACCGTGCCGGTGCGCTTCCTGGTTCTCACGTAGATGGACCTGATCCCGTAAGCGATCAAGACCGCTATCAAGATGCGGGCTGTGGCAGCACCAATTTCGAATGAAGAGAACGGGAGCTCGACCGCCGCAAGGAAGCAAAGTGCCAGCAGCAGGACTGAGATCGCTATCTGGGCTGCCCCGGGAGTTTCCTTGGGCGCGGTCGGTGGCTGCTCGGGTGTTGCCGGCTGGTTCTGTGGATCCTCGGGCGTTTGCATGTCTCCCCCCCTTCGTTAGAGCCGCAGGGAGGATATCTGAGCCGGGGGTGGCCTCACCTGATACCTCGAGTCCGATCCCTACGCGCGCAGTGGTGCCCGAGGCTGCTCCGGGATGAGTTCCCCGCCACTCGGGACCTCGCGGATTAGGGTGCCGCTATGCACGCAGCCCGAGCTCGGAGGTCGCGGATGAAGGCGTTGGCTCTTCCGTTGGTGGCGGTCCTGCTGATGACCGGTTGCGGCGGGGACGACGACCTGCTTGTCGAGCCGCAGGCAACGAACTCGCCTGAGGTGGCGGAGCCCACCTACGTGAGCCCGGCCCCCGGTACCCCGACGGTTCCCACCCCGACCGCGCCGGCCCCCTCGATCACCCCAACCACTCCAGCCCCCGACCCTTCCGAGTTCGAGGGGCCGGTCGTGTCGGGGGCCCCCACACCGGAGGCCGCCGCCAAGGGCTTCCACGACAGGTGGGTGGCGGGTGACAGCGAGGGTGCGATTGCCTTTGCGACGGTGCCCGCGATCAACCAGTTGTTCGCCTACCCCAGCGGCAACCCCCTCGAGTACATGGGTTGCGAGGAAGAGGGATCGAAGTTCCGCTGCTTCTACTACTACGAGGGCGGCGGCCTCAACATGGTGGTGCGGGATAGCGACGCCGGCGGCTGGCTCGTGACGCGCGCCTTCTTCGTCGTCGACTGAGTGCTTACGCTGCTCCCGACGACGGTGGCTTGATGATGTCGCGCACGGTCTGACGAGCGGCACCGGCGGCCGCACCCGTTAGAGCGATCCAGGCGGCCTTCTTGCGTGCGGGCACCATCGCGTCGACCTGTGGGGGCTCCTCTTTCGTAACGAGACGCCACAGGGTCGTGACCACGTACGTCGCCAGCCGCACCGCGACCATGCCGGCTAGCGTGGCCCCGATCGTTTGCAGCGGTGACGCCTTCTGTGGCGTCGAGCCGTCAGGAAGTGTCTTCTTCTTGGCCATCGGTCCTCCTTAAACAACGAGTATGCCCAAGGGGCTGGGGTGTTATGCCTCCGCAAGCTCCCTTTGCATCCCGACCACGCTGTCCAGCTCTTCTCCACCTTCGGCCGGCCCGATGGCGATGACGCGATCGCCGGCTTGTAAAACGAAGTGGGGTTTCGGCCGGTAGGTCCACCTACGGCCGCGCTGGACCGCGAGGATGAACATCCCCGTCTCGGTCTCGACCGAGAGGTCCTTGATCGACTTGCCGTCCGCTTGAGACCCTGCCCCCACCTGACTCTCGTGCCCGACCTCGTCCGACTCGACGAGGGCCGCGGCGATCACGGGGTGGAGCTCCTCCCCCCGCTCGACGAGCCTCGTCATCTCGCGCGCCGAGTCGAAGATCATCTCGGAGGCGCCGGCGAGGCGGATGAGCCCCCGCAGGTCATCCGGGTTCCGGGCCTCCTGCGCGCTCCTCAGCACCCACGATTCCAACTCGTCGTGGACCGCGTCGGAGCGGGCCTCGAGGTTGGACACCTCCGCGGCCAGAGCTTGATCGTTGAAGAGGAGTGCTGAGTAGGCGAGACCCACTGCGACCTCGGCCGAGTTCTTCATCTCGACCAAGAGGTCGACCGCTCGGTCGAGCTCCGAGAGAACGACCTCTCCCGGCTCCGGGGTCTCAGGGAGCGGAGGCGCCCCCATCAGCTCCCTCGCGAGGGCGACGCCGTCCTCGGGGCCCTTGACCAGCACGGCGTCGTTCGAGGCCATGCAGAAATCTGGTCCGGGATCGAGGTCCCATTCGCCACCGCGGCGGACCGCCAGCACCCACATGCCGATCTCCACCGGCATCGACAGCTCTCTCAGGTTCTGACCGATGGCGGGGGAGCCCTCTCGCACCTTGATGCGAGAGACGATCTCGTCTGCATGCCGCAGGTCCTTGCGCAGGTCCTCGACTATCCCGAGTCCCGAGGAGACCACTCTCGCGATGTCCTCCGCCGCGTCCGCGATGTTCTCGACGGCCGAAGCGATCTCGAGCACGCCGGCCATGTACTCGGCATCCTCGGGGCTTCGGGCGGCGAGTATGGCGGTCTTCCGCAACTGATGGAGGTGACCGAACATCCGCTCTTCGAGCCGCCGGACCTCTTTGGCCAGATCCTTGTCGGCGAAGAACACCGCCGCGTAGGCGAGGTCCACCATGAGCTCCGAAGAGTCTTTGATGAGCGCGAGGAATCCTTTGACGGTCCTCGGGCTATCTCCCTTATCCAACCTGTGGCTCCTTCCCATTAACTACGCTACTCCGAAGACGACGAGAGCCCCGACGAGGCAGATCACGCCGAGCAGGTCCATGCCGCTCGTGACGAGTGGGATCGTGTGGTTGTCGGGGTCGAACCCGAAGCGGAACGTGACGATGGCTGCGTAATAGCCGATGAAGCAGGCGACGAGCATCGCGAACATCCCCCCGACCATGGCCGAGCCGAGGAAGCGGAACGCCCCGGGATAGGCCTGGTTGGTCACCTCGGCTACCAGGAGTGTCGTGGTGGCCGTCATCGAATAAAGGAAGAGCCCCAGCGCCAGCACGATCGTCGTGTCCATCAGGGCCACGGGGTCCGGCTTGGCCGTGGGGGACGCCGCCCCGAGGTGCAGCTTCGTGCCCAGCCTCGCGGCGAGGATCGAGCCCAGGGCGCCGGTGTTCTCGAGGAAGCCCGGCAGGAAGATGAGGAATGCCGGGTAGGGAACGAACACCTCCCCGATCCGGGGCTCCACGACGGTGCCGGCAAGGATGTCGAGGACGATCGCGACGCAGAGGATCGGAAAGCTCTCTCGAGCTATCCGCCTGGCAACGGGCAGGACGGTCGTCCAGGCCTTGAACATCGCGAAGGCTCCCGCGGCGACGCACAGGATCCCCATGATCGGAGTGACGTACTCGATCCCGACGAGGTAGGAGGCGAGGAACAGGAAGGGCAGTGTGACCACGTCGCCCACGACCGTGATGAGGATCGCCCCCACCGAGTCGAGGTCCCATCCCCTGCGAAAGGACTGGATCGACAGGAACACCGTGAACGCGAGCACGAGGGCTGAAGAGAGGACCCCGCCGATCAGGGCGATGACCACGAACTCCAGCGTCGAGATCGTGTCGATGCCGAGGAGCCCCGCGATCGCCCGGGCCATGATGCCCATCGCAACCGAGGTGCCGAGCGTCAGAAGGGTCGTGGCGTAGACGTTCTGGCCGAGGATCCCGCTCTTCTCGCGCGAGATGGTGAAGAGGCCGGTGTGGATCGAGGTGCCGAGGCGAGCCGAGAGGGCGCCGAAGATGTTGCCTCTCATCCCGATCGATACCGGGATCAGGACGAAGAGCCCTTTCACCGACGTCAGGCGGTGCTCGAAGGAGGCGAGCACCAGGCCCGAGATGAGGGACGTGAGGGCCGAGATGAGGTTCGCTATGAACCCCTGGCGGATCGTCGCCCTCTCCGATCCCCAGTAGTCCATGACCTGTCGAGAGGGGTCTGCGACCAGGCGGGCGGTGCCCCTGACGGCCCGGGCGGGGCTTCCCAGGAGCCCGCGGATCCCCAGGCCCACCCACCTGATGGGAAGGGCCCTCGAAACTTTCCTGCCGGAACCACGATTTCTCATCTTTTTTTGGGAACCCCAAACCCTTATCGAGCGTTCTAACGAATACATAGTG
>JAUJNU010000096.1 GCA_030448085.1 Actinomycetota bacterium
TGACCCTCGAGCAGCAGCCGGGGCTTCCGATCACCCCCGAGCAGCTCGCACGTGACGCCTCCGAGTGCGCCGAGGCGGGTGCGTCGATCTATCACCTTCATGTGAGAGAGCCCGACGGCCACCCGACTATGGACCCGCAGCGCTTCCGAGCCGGCCTCGAAGCGATCCGTGATGCCACTGACCTCCTCGTCCAGTTCACCTCCGGGGGAGCCGTTGGCGACTCCGATGATGAGCGCGCGGCCCCCCTGGCCCTCAGGCCGGACATGGCCTCGCTCACCACGGGAACGGTCAACTTCGGGGGCGGCGTCTTCTGGAATCCCCCGGCCCTCGTCGAGCGGCTCTACTCGGAGATGCTCGAACACGACGTCTTGCCGGAGTTCGAGATCTTCGAGGCAGGGATGATCGCAACGGCTATCGGGCTGATGGAGGGGGCCGGGAGCCCGCACCACGCTCACTTCGACTTCGTGCTGGGGGTCCCCGGGGCACTGCCCGCGTGGGACGACACGATCCCTTTTCTCGTAGGGCACCTGCCGCCTGGGGCTACATGGAGTGCTACCGGCGTGGGGCGCAGCCACCTCCCCGTGACGGAGCAGACCATCGCCCTTGGCGGCCACGTACGCACGGGATTCGAGGACGTCCGCTACCTGCATGCCGGCCGATTGGCGGGGTCTAACGCGGAGCTGATCGCTCGAGTTGGCGCCATAGCCGAAGCGTGGGGCCGCGCGATCGCGACCCCGGCCCAGGCGAGAGAGCTGTTGGGACTTTCCGCACCGCGGTAGGCTGTCCGGGATGCCACCCCAGAGCAGACGGCTCGTCGAAGCCATCACCGATGCGGACTATCTCGATGGGCTCGAGTCCAAGAGCCTCGACGAGGTTCGGGCCATGCGAGATGTCTGCCGCGAGGGTGAGATGGAGCTCTCCTTCGAGCGCCGGCTGTGCCAGGCACGGGCCGACATCCTTGCCGCCGAGCTCGACCGCCGGTCCGGCAAGGTGCAGGGCGACCTCATGTCCCGGCTCCCTTCGATCCTTGCCGCTGAAGGCGGCTCGGGAGGCGGGCTCCTTCCTTCTCGCGCGCCGGACTTCTCGACGCCTCGGAACGCCGACATACCGCGGAGGCGCGTCGAGGAGATCGTCGGGGAGCAGACCCTGGCCCGTTTGGGGAGCATCCCGGCCGAGGAGATCAAGAAGATCATGGTCGCTCTGGCGGCCAACGAGCAGGAGGTCTCGGCTCGTCGCAAGTTGGTGCAGGACGTGATGGATAGGGTCCAGAGCGAGATCGTTCGCCGTTACACGAGTGGCGAGGCCGACCCCACCTCACTGACCGCGGGTTAGCGCTGGGGCCTGGGCCCCTAGATCGGACTAGGGCTTGCCCTTGCCGTTCTCTGGGTCCTTGCCGTGCTCTGGGCCCTTGCCGTTCTCTGGGCCCTTGCCGTTCTCTGGGCCCTTGCCATTGCCGTGGCTGCCGCCCTCATGGCCCTTAGAGCCTTCGTCTTTCTTCTCGTGCCCTGAAGACCCAGTGCTCCCAGGCCCGGACTTGTCGCCTCGGTCAGGGCCGCCGGTGTCCCCGTGGCCGGGACTGTGGGAGTCCGTCTCCCCGTGCTTCACGTGGCCGGGGGCCAGTCCCTTGTCGCCCTTGTCTTTGTCCTTGTCGATGTCGGGAGGGGTGCGCGGGGTCTCGCCTTCCGTGGGCTCTTCACCGTCGCCACCCGGCCCCTGCGGGTCCCATCCCTTCGGCCCCCTGGGGCCTTCCCGCCCGTCGTCGTCGGGGTCGTTACCGTCGTTACGGTCTTTACCCCCGTTACCGCCCTCACCCGGGCCCCCGTCGGGCAGGGCCGGGTTGTCTATGTCGGCCACGAGGGTGGTCTCGGACGGCTCGGTCACCTCCTGCTGAATGGTGGCCTCGTCGTCGTCCATTCGAGGGAGGAGGACCACGGTCGACCCGCCCTCTTTGCCGGGCGCGGCGGCCTCGAGGCGCCTGTCCGAGGGGGCCTGATCCAGCACCGAGCGCTGGGCGATGAGGCTGAAGCCGATCAAGAGGCTCGCCGCCACGACAGCCATGAGGCCGGCCAGAAGCGGAGCCACCGCTTTACGGGGCCCAGTCTTCCTTCCTGGCGACGCTGCTGTGTTCTTCATGGCTCCTAGTTCTTCTACATCGCGCTACGCGTACCCTCTATATACCCACTGTAGTCACATCGGTAACGCTAAGTAGTTGATCAGTGCGATTTTAATCTCTCCCCACCGTCAGACTGCTTGCAACTGTTAAAACTTACTGCTATGAAACTTCCATGACGGGGAACAAGGATCGAGCCGAGGACCTCGTGAGCAGCGGACGCATGAAGCTCGGGGAGTTGGGCTCATTCATCCGGGACCAGCGTAAGGGCGCAAGACTATCGCTGCGGAAACTGTCCGAGACCGCGGGGATCTCGAACCCCTACCTTTCCCAGATAGAACGGGGGCTCCGCAAGCCATCGGCCGAGATCCTGCAGGCCATCGCCAAAGCTCTTCGGATATCGGCGGAGACCCTCTACGTGAGGGCGGGCATCCTCGAAGAGCACAGGGAGCGCGACCTCGAGTCCGAGATCCTGCAGGACCCGCACCTCACCGACGAGCAGAAGCAGACATTGAGAGAGCTCTATCGGCAGTTCGCTAAATCAGGTG
>JAUJNU010000097.1 GCA_030448085.1 Actinomycetota bacterium
TAGGACAGCCGCCGGTCTTCTTCCCCGAAGCTTGGGGGCTGCGGCTCGGTGGCCCTGCCGTACGTGCTCAGCGTCCAGTTCGACCCCCTGGGGAACGGGCTGGAGATCCAGACGCGCGAGCCGGACCAGTTCTACGACCGGCTTCCGGGGCTGGTCCTCGAAGAGGGGCTGGACGTCCAGGGCTTCAACAGCCCGGACAACAACCTCGAGTCGATCTTTCGCTATCTGGTGGAGGCATGAAAGAGCTTTACGTCTTCCGCCATACGCTCGGCGAGTTCCTGCGCCCTCGCCGCGTGGGCGCATGGCTCATCGCGGCGCTCCTCCTCTACGGAGTGGGCCGGATCTTCCGGCAGGTGACCACGACGCCGCCGCAGGAAAGCTACGCCATGCTCTCGGCGATCCTGGTGTACCGCTTGCTGCCCCTCGTCGCGGCGGTCTACACCACGCAGGTCGTCAGCGCGGAGGTGGAGCAGAAGACCATCGTGTACCTCTTGACGCGCCCGATCCACCGTTGGAAGCTCCTCTTGGCGCGGACCCTCGCCGCGATCCTGGTCATCATGCTGCTCTCGTGGATCGGCGCCATCGCGGTGTCCTATGCCGTGTTCGGCGGGAAGTCGAACCCGTTGCTGACGCGAGACCTCGTGGCGCTCGCGATAGGCGCCGTGGCCTACGGATCGCTGTTCACCTTCGTGAGCCTGCTCGTCAACCGCGCGATGCTCGTGTCGCTCCTGTTCGCCTTCGGATGGGAGACCGCGATCCCGAACATGCCCGGCGACCTGCACTGGCTCTCCGTGAACTCCTACCTCACGAGCCTCTCGGAGCGGCCGGCCACGAACTCGCCCAGCGGGGTGCTCGATCTCCTGAGCGGCGCTTTGGGGGTCAATACGATCCCTCCCAGTACGGCTTGGACGGTGCTCGTCATCCTGTCCCTGGCGTGTCTGGCGGGCGGGGCGTGGTGGTTCACGCACTTCGAGTATGTTCCGCGTGAGGACGCCGAATAATGAGTCTCTCTCCCCTCCGGAAGGGCTTCACCCTGATCGAGCTGTTGGTCGTGATCGCCATCATCGCGATCCTCGCGGCTATCCTCTTTCCCGTCTTTGCCCAAGCCAAGCAAGCGGCCAAAAAGACGGCCTGCCTCTCTAACCAGCGGCAGTTAGGGATCGCCCTCACCATGTACGCGGGGGACCACGACGACACCCTGTTCTTCATGGCCCACGACGTCGACCGCTCGCGCGTAAGGCCCGAACTGCCCTATCCCGCGACGATCGAGAACCGGTGGTGGAACCAAATCCTGCCGTACACGAAGTCGAAGGATATCTTGGTCTCTCCGAGCGACTCCGGGCGGAGGCCCCACGCTTTGGAAGACGGCAAGAGCGGCCGGCCCTTCCTCCCCCGGTCGTACGTCGCCAACCGGGCGGCGGAGGGACTGAACGCCTCGCAGGTCGAGCGCCCCGCGGACATCATCGTGATCACGGTGAAGGACGGAAGCTACGACGACTCCTGGTTCGAGCCCCCGAAGAACCTCTACCCGAAGGGAAGCGGCCCTGCCGTGCTCGCGCTGGATCTCCAGGGCGGGGGCGTCAACATGACGTACTTCGACGGCCACGCGAAGTGGATGAGCAAAGGCAAGGTCCTCTCCAACCCCTGCGGCGAGCCCTGGTCCGGCGTCGAGCTGATGCGCCTCTACCCGCTGCCACCGACTCCGGGTCGCCCCGATCGAAGTCCCTGGCACCCGAACTGTCCTCGGTGAGGGGGGAGCTTGTGGCTTGTAGTTTGTGGCTTGTGGTTTGTAAGTTTTAGACGAGTGGGCCTGCGGCTCCCCAAGACTCCAAGCTACAAACCACAAACCACCATCTCCCCCTACGTGTGGTACTCGGCGTTGATCCGCACGTAGCCGTACCCGAGGTCGCACGTGTAGACCGTTGCCGCCTCACCCTCGCCGAGGTAGAGGTCGATGGCGACGTGGTCGGCCTTGAGGGCGGTCGACACCCGCTTGGGGTCGAAGGGCGCGGGCGCATCCGACTCGAAGAGGACGTGCTCCTCTCCGCCTACGAGAAGCGCGAGCCTGACCTTCGCGGTGTCGAACGGAACGCCCGCTCGGCCCGCGGCCATCAGGATGCGGCCCCAGTTCGGGTCGCAGCCGAACATCGCGGTCTTCACCAGCGGCGACTCCGCGACGGTCCGCGCGATCTTCACAGGATCGCTCGACCCGGTCACGCGCACCTCGACGAGCTTTGTCGCCCCCTCCCCGTCGCGTGCCACCTGCCGCGCGAGCGAGTCGCACACGGCGACGAGCGCCCTCTCGAACGCCTCGGGTGCGGGGCACACCCCGGAGGCTCCGTTGGCGAGGACCAGGATCATGTCGTTAGTGGAGGTGTCGCCGTCCACCGTCATGCGGTTAAAGCTCTGATCGACGGCGCGGCGCAGCGTGCCCGGGAGGTCGATGCCGTCGAGGTTCAGGTCGGTCGCGAGGAACGCCAGCATCGTCGCCATGTTCGGCGCGATCATGCCGGAGCCCTTGGCGACGCCGAAGAGAGTGCCAGGAGAGGGAGCGTTAGGCGTTGGGTGTTGGGCGTTGGGGCAGAC
>JAUJNU010000009.1 GCA_030448085.1 Actinomycetota bacterium
CGCTTTGCTGCGTCGAGAACCGTGTCTTTCTCACCGATGCACTCCGGAGAGCTGGTCATGATGTCCCGCGCCTTCTTGGCCACTTGAGGACCTCCTCGCGTTTTGTCCGATAGGTACCCATGTCTCCTACCCAAGGCGGTTAGAGGGAAACAATCAAGGCGAGCACCTTGAAGCCGGCGCGCCTGTTGCAGATACTTGCCCCAGTTGACTGGAAGGAGACTCCGATGACGCTCTACGAGCTTCTGCTGTTCGTGCACGTTCTGATGGCCGCGATCTGGGTCGGGGGGGCACTGACCGCGAACTTGTTGGCCGAGAAGGCGAGCAAGACCTCCGACCCGGTCTTGTTTGGTCAGGCCGTGGACAACGCCGCTTTCGTCGGGAAGCGGGTCATCGCGCCCAGCTCGGGGATCTTGTTCCTCGCGGCGATCGGGTTGGTCTTGAAGGGTGAGTGGGGATTCACCACACCTTGGGTCCTGATCGGGATCGTCCTCTACGCTCTCTCGGTCGCCGCCGGGGCCGGCTTCCTCGGCCCCCAGTCGGTGAAGCTGAGCGAGCTCGTGAAGAGCAAGGGGATGGACGATCCGGAGGTGACGAGCCTGTCGGACAGGGTGAAGCTGGTCGCCAGGCTGGACTTCCTCGTCCTCGTGCTTGTCATCCTCGACATGACGGTGAAGCCGGGGTCCTAGCCCTCCTAGCGGGGGGCCAGATCCGGGTGCTTGTCCGCAAGCCACTTCAGCTCCGCCTTGCCGAGCGTTGTGCCCGCGGGCTCGTCGAACCACAGCTCTTTCGCGATCCGCTGCCAGTTAGCGGTCGCCTCCAGCCGGGCGAGCATGGACAGCAGCCCGAAGGACATCCGATTCAGCGTGAGGATGACGCCGGGCACGCCCACCTTGCGCAGCGTGTTGAAGGCCGGCGAGCGGGGGTCGAAGCCCGCAGCCGCTATGCCCTGCACCATCGGCCGGTCGACCGTCACCTCGCGGTCCTGGAGGATCGGCGTGTTGAGGAGCCTCATGTGCTCCCACACCGCGTCGACCGCTGGGGTCTTCCTGCCGAGGATCCCCAAGGCCTCCAGCGCGCCGCCCCCTGCATCCTTGTCATCCTCGATGAGCGCTCTCACGAACTGGGCTATCAGCTCCTTCGTGCCCGGGTCGATCGCACGGACGAGCCCGTAGTCGAGGAACGCAACCTTGTCCTTAGGCAGGAGCAGATAGTTGCCCGGATGCGGGTCGGCCGAGAACAGGAGGAACCGTCCGAGGCAGCCGTAGAAGAAGCGGAAGAGCGTCTCGCCGAGCCGGTCGCGAGAGGCCCGCTCCTGCTCGAAGGCATCGAGGAACGACCTGCCCCTCACGTACTCCTGAACGATGACCCTCGTGTGAGAGAGATCCTTGTGAACCTTGGGGACGACCACGAACGGGTGGCCCTCGAACATCCTGGCGAAGCGCGCCTGGTTCGTCGCCTCTCGCCTGTAATCGAGCTCTTCGAGGACCCGGTCCCGGACCTCCCCTGCAACCTCCTTCGGGTCGAGGTTCGGGGCGATGGCCACAGAGAGCTTGGTCATGGCGCTGATGTTCTTGAGGTCGGCTCGAACCGCGGCATCCACCCCGGGGTACTGCACCTTCACCGCCACCTGCTCCCCCGAATGAAGTGTCGCCCGGTGCACCTGTCCGATGGATGCCGCTGCGATCGCCTGCTCCTCGAAGGTGGCGAAGACCTCTTCGACCGGACGGCCGAACTCCTGCCTGATCACCTTCTTGGATGCCTCGGGGTCCATCGGGGGGGCCGAGTTCTGCAGCATCGTGAGTGCGTCCTGGTAGGTGGCCGACCAGTCCCCGGGGGCCGAGAACTCGTAGAAAGATGCGAGCTGGCCGAGCTTCATCGCCGCGCCCTTCATCTCGCCCAGCATGCCCACCAACTGAGTCGCCGTCTGCTGGTGGAACCCGTCGAGGAACTCGCCCGCTCGATCGGGGGAGGCGAACGAACGGGCCCGGGTCCCCAGGAATCGAGCAGCGCTCTTTCCGGTCTGTCCCGCCAGCTTGGCTCCTCGGGCCGCCCAGCTGGTGGGCATCACGTCCTTCGACTTCTCTTGTTCCGCCATGAGACTTACTCTAGTTGGCGTGAAAGCAAGTCGTACATGGGGAATGGCCGCAATCTTGGCGGCCGCCGTGACAGCCGCCGCTTGTGCGCCCGAAGCGGGTGTCGCCCCTTCCGACAGCTCCGCCGCGGGGACCGGCACAACCAGCGCGACGTTGCCCCTCACTGCGTCGGGAGATGGTGCCGGTGGATCCCAGGGCGAGGAGGCTCCCGAGGAGACCGTGACGGGAACAAGCTCTCGGGCCCTTGGCTCCTTCGACAACACCCGTGCCATGCGCCACATCCGCAAGCTGGCGACAGACATCGGCCGCCGTCCGAAGACGTCCGCAGGCGAACGGCGGGCGGCCGAGTACATGAAAGGGAAGCTCGAGGCATACGGCTATGACGCCTGGTTCCAGAACTTCTCCGTCGACGGGGGCCGATCGCTGAACGTCGTAGCCCGCTGGCCGGGAGCGATCCGCTATGGGTTCGTGATCGGCGGTCACATCGACACCGTGCCCGAGGCTCCCGGCGCCAACGACAACGCCTCGGGGGTAGCGGTGGTCCTCGAGACGGCGCGGCTCGCGGCGGGCAAGCCGCAGGCTCGGTTCCTCACCTTCGTCGGGTTCGGGTCCGAGGAATCCGGGCAGGCGGGAACACACCACGATGGATCCCGGCAGTTCGTCGGCCGCCTCGGGCCGAGGGGTCGGAACCGTCTCCCGGGGATGATCTCGGTCGACATGATCGCCGATGGCAAGCCGCTGCTCACCGGGAACTCGGATATCGCCTCGGACGTGGTCGCCCGCGCCCTCTACCGGAAGATCGAGCGCAACACGCGGGTGGCCATCCGGTACCAGACCCTGTGTGATTGTTCCGACCACGGTCCCTTCGAGCACGCGGGGATCCCCGCCTCCTTCATGTACAGCGGGAACGAGCCCGACTACCACTCGAGCTCCGACACCGTCCCCAACATGAAGCCCCGGCACGTCCTCAGAACCGGCAAGGCCCTGCGCTCCTTCGTCGAGGACGTGAAGCGCAGGATGATCGACCGCTTCCGCAGGTACTGAGCACCAGAGCCGAAGAGCGCGAAAACCCAGATGGGGCTTGCCTTTGGGCTACCCTGAAAGCGCCCGAGACACCTGGAGAGGAGAGCTCTTCATATGCCAGAGCCGATGACCCAACCACTGGACCCTTACGAGCCGCAGACGGCTTACGAATGGGACGACGAAGAAGAAGCCGTTCAGGAAGGGCCAAAGGTCCTTTGGGGACGGATCGCGATACTTGCGTTCGCGCTCATCATCGCGTTCCTCCTAGGTCGGGCAGCCGCCCCCAACGGGATACCTGCCAGCACCGTCACCGACCTCGAAGGCAAGGTTGCGGAGCTGGAGGGCGACAACGAAGTCCTAAGGGGCGAGGTGGCCGCGCTCCAGGCCGCTGCCGAAGAAGCGAACAACCAAGCCGCGCAAGAGGACCCGGAGGCTACGGGTGAGACCGACACGGAGACAGACACGGAGGGCGAAACCGGCAGCGGCACGACGACCGAGACGGTCGAGATCTACGTGGTGAAGCCGGGCGACTCCCTAACGAGCATCTCGAGGACTTCTACGGGACGACCGAGCACGGCAATTACCTCGTGGAGGTCAACGGCATCGCCGACCTACCTCTATCCAGGTAGGCCAGGAGCTGACCATCCCGGAGGAGCCGGAGTAACTGCGTAGAGCCTGTTCGGCGGGCGGGCTGCGCTGCCGTTACTTCTCGGCCGGCCTGGTCTGAGGCTCCCCGCCGGCCGCACCGCCCGTGTCCGCGATGTCTTCCTGCTGGGGAGGAAGGTGTCCTGGCCCGAGACCCCGGCGGACGCGCCTGCAGCCGGTACCGCTGAGGCGGTGGAGGTAGCCGTCCCGGCACCCGGGCCATCTGTGACGTGCGTGTCGATCTGACCCTGCGGCGAGGTGATCTCGGCGACGAGGGCCTCGACCTCGGAGCCTGCGGGTGTCCTTGGGTCTTCTCGCGGTAGATGAGGTAGCCGAGCTTCTTCGCAGCTGCGTCCGCCTTCCTGCGGGCGTTCACCTCGTTCGCCTTGTCCTGGGCCTGAACGCTCGCTCTCTTCGCCTCGCCGGCCAGGTCCTTGCCTGCGTCCTTCAATTTGTCCATGAAGCCCATGTGGCTCTCCTCGTCTAGATCGGGTGAGCACCATTCCTACACCCAAAGATGAAGTAGCTAGTGTGGCCGGGATGGGGAGCTTGAGATCATCGAGCACACCGCCGACGTGGGGGTAAGGGCCTGGGGCGACTCCCCCGAGGAGAGCTTTCCTGCAGGCGACCTTCGGGCTCGCAGACATCATCGGGGCCTGGAAGTTGGCCCCGGCAAGGACGTCGTCGTCGAGGTGGAAGCCCGTGACATGGCCGGGCTCCTCGTCGATTGGCTGAACGAGGTTCCTCTACCTCCAGGGCGCGCGACGCCACGCTGAACGGGTGAACATGTCGGAGGTTGGGGAAACACGAGCCGTGGGTACCGTGACGTTGGGGACGAGAGTCGAAGAGGTCCTGCAGGGGACGGCCGTTAAGGCGATCACGTTCCACGGGCTGAAGATGCAGCCGGAAGATGGAGGCTGGCTCGCCCAGGTCTACGTAGACGTCTAGAGCGAAGGGGTCACCCGTGGTGCAACCGATACAGCTCGAGCCGTTCCTGTGGGAGGTGCCGCAGGGATTCGTCGATGGCATGCGGGTCCCGGCGCGGGTGTTCGGCTCACACCGGCTGTTCCACAAGGCGCTCGAGGACAAGGCTGTGGAGCAGGTGGCGAACGTTGCGACGCTGCCTGGGATCGTGGGGGCCGCGCTCGCGATGCCCGACATCCACTGGGGCTACGGCTTCCCGATCGGAGGCGTCGCCGCGACGGATGTGGACGCGGGAGGCGTGGTCTCGCCGGGTGGTGTCGGGTTCGACATCGGCTGCGGCGTGCGCCTCATCAGGAGCAACCTCAAGTGGAAAGAAGCCGCGTCGAAGCTGCGTCCGCTCGTCGGGCGACTCGCGCGCACCGTGCCGCGGGGGGTGGGCGGGAAGGGACGCATGTCCCTCCACGGCAGCGAGGTCGACAAGGTGCTCACCCAGGGGGTCAAGTTCCCTCTCAGTAAAGGCATCGGCTGGGAGGAGGACGCGGAGCTGTGCGAGGACGAGGGGGCTCTGCCGTCGGCCCGGCCCGAGAAGATCTCTGACCGCGCCAAGGAGCGGGGCGCTCCGCAGCTCGGGAGCCTAGGAGCCGGTAACCACTTCCTCGAGGTTCAGGTGGTCGACGAGGTAAGGAACCCCGAGGCCGCCGAGGTGATGGGCCTGTTCGAGGGACAGGTGTGCGTGATGATCCACTCGGGCTCACGCGGGATGGGCCACCAGACCTGCACCGATCACGTACGGGCCTTGGACCGGCTCATGCCGGAGCTGGATTTCGAGGTCCCGGACAGGCAGCTCGCGGCGGTCCCCATCGAGCACGATCAGGCGCAGGCTTATCTCGGCGCCATGGACGCGGCCGGCAATTACGCCCGCGCCAACCGGCACCTCCTCACCGACGCTACCCGCGAGGCTTTCGCCGAAGTCTTCGGAAGGAGCGCTCGCGACCTCGAGATGTCACTCGTTTATGACATCTCCCACAACCTCGCCAAGATCGAGCCGTATGACGTCGGCGGCATGGTGAAGGACCTTTGCGTCCACAGGAAGGGCGCGACCCGCGCTTTCGGGCCGGGACACCCCGAGCTTCCCGATCGCTACAAGCCGATCGGACAGCCGGTGATCGTGCCGGGGAGCATGGGCACCCACTCTTATGTGCTGACCGGGCTTGCGAGCGCGAAGGACCGTTCCTTCGCATCGAGCTGCCACGGCGCAGGGCGGGCGATGAGCCGAACGAAGGCGAAGAAGCAGATGACGGGACAGGACCTGAAGAAAGAGCTCGAGAAGCAGGGGATCCTCGTCGCCGCTTCTCAGGCGAAGCTCCTTTCCGAAGAGGCTCCCTACGCTTACAAGGACGTGTCCGAAGTCGTCGAGGCCTGCGAGGGCGCGCAGCTGACGAAAGTCGTTGCCCGGCTCCGGCCCGCCGGCGTGATCAAGGGGTAGGCATGGCGGTCAAGAACAGGATCGAAGAGCAAGAGGTTGTGGCGGGCGGGCTCAGTTGGCGCGTCGCCGTGTCGGGCCCGAAGAGTGGCGCCCCGGTGCTCCTCCTTCATGGCTTCCCGGAGTACTGGGGCTCGTGGTTGCCGCAGATCCCGGCGCTGGCCGCGGCCGGCTACCGCGTCTACGCGCCGGACCTTCCCGGGTATGGCTCCACCGACGCCCCCGCGGACTACTCGATCGGGGCACTCGCTGGTGCGATCGCAGACCTGCGGATCAAACTCGCGCAGGAAGGGATGCACGTGATCGGTCACGACTGGGGAGGCATCATCGGCCATGCCCTGGCGTACCTTCATCCACAAGCGGTCCTGTCGTTCGTCGCAGCGTGCGCTCCGCACCCGGGGGCGTTCGATGGGGTGTTGAGGGACCCTCGGCAGATATTGCGGTCCTGGTACGTGGGTGCCTTCCAGATCCCCGGCATCGAGTTCCTCTTGAGCAACAAGCAGCTGATCGAGAAGACCGCTCGCGGGTCGGTCACGGAGATAGATGACCCCGCTGCCATGAGGAGGGCCCTCAGCTACTACCGCGCGAACCTGCGCCCGTGGAACCTGTCGGGGGCCCGGGTGGGCAAGATCGAGCAGCCGGGGCTCGTGATCCACGCGCGGCGCGACCCGGCCATCGGCGAGCCGATCATGCGGGCCACCGCGGATCAGTTCGAAGACCTTCGGGGGTTCAAGGTTCTGGACTGCGGGCATTTCGTTCAGCGCCTGTGCACCGACCGTTTCAACTCGGAGTTGTTGGCATTCCTGGGCGAGGTCGCATAAGACCGTTGGGCAACCGCCCCCCGTTTACTACGGGGACCAGGTAGGACCTTCTTCCACGCCGCTATCGTTGGTCAAGCGTCGATGATCGGTCCCGTCACGACGCACGACGTGAAGATCGACCTGGCCTCCTCGCTTGCTCAGGAACAAGATCCATCGCCCGTTCGGAGACCATTCAGGCTCGTAATCTGCTGCTGAGTGACCGGTGATCCGGTGCTCGTTCGACCCGTCTGCTTGCATGACGTAGATGTTCCGATCGCCGTCCCGATCGCTCACGAAAACTATGTGGTTTCCGCTTGGTGAGAAGTGGCCGTCCCGATCGACCCCCGGGGACCTGGTCAGACAGTGAGCTCCCGCGGGCCCTTTGACCAGCCGAACCTTGCAGACCTCTGCGTCCGTGGTCCGGGTCCCATCTGCCGCTTCGATCTGTTCGTAAACCAGCTTGGAGCCGGGTGACCACTGTGGTGATCTCTGCTGAGGGTAACGAGCCTCACCTGACGCATCCGGGGTGACGATCCGCTTGTGGGATCCGTCTCGGTCCATCACCCCCACTTGGAACCGGTACTCCTCGTCCTGGCGGACGAAGGCGATCCGTTCGCTGTCGGCTCCATCTAGGCTCCGCTCCCAAGACCGTCTCGTAATCGATGGTTCCCGACAAGTTCTCCAGCTCTTGACCGTCCCTTCCTACCGACCAAACTTCAACGGGGTCGCACTGATCCCTCTGAAACACGACATGCTGTGAGTGAGCCGACCAGTCAGGACGGCTATCGCCAAAGCAGGAGGCGCCGGACGAGATCTGCTCCTGATCCGATCCATCCGGGCGCACGATGAAGATCTTGCTGCTCCTTTGCCCCGGCGGGCGGCGGCGAACGCCACTCGCCCCCCTCCCGGAGACCAGTCGGGGTGTAGCCGTAGCCCTTGTTGGCCCCAGACCCTCACTGATCTGGCGGCGGTTCGCTCCATCCACCCGCACCACGAAGACGCCCCGGGAGTCTCTGCTCGTATAGCCGAATGCGATGTGCAGACGTCGTGGTTCGCCTGCGGGGGCCGCGGAGTATGCAGCGAAGACGGGCGAAGCGCTAAGGCAGAGGCATGCCAGAGCGAGGGCTGAAAGTGCCCTTCTGTGTCTCACGTCTCTTCCTCCTTGTCCGATACCGGCTCTAAGCTAGAGAACGTTCACAGAGCCACAAGGTTGCCACACTGCGAAAAGGTCCGTGTCGGCAACGGACTGAGGGAATGCCACTGCACGCTTTCTGCTTGCTGTCGCACCTCGTCGTTAGGCTCGAACCATGTTCGAGAGAGAGTTAGCCGCACCTGCGGATCAGTTGTCTAGAACCGGAGTCCTTGCAGCGAAGGAATGGCTGAAGAATGCTGTCGGAGCCCTGGACCCGCAGGTCCTCGAGGCTGGGTTCGCAGCGTTCCTGGTAGATCAGCTAGCCGAGATGGAGCGTTGTGTGCGGCTGGGAAGGCTCTGGCCGCGGGGCGGGTGGCTGCTTCGGGGGCGTGGCGGCGAGCCGGTGACCACTCGGCTGCCGAGTGGATGGCCCGGACCCAGAAGTCCTCTCTGGGTGAGGCGGCGGGCGTGCTGCAGACGGCCCAGCGGGGTGGCGGAGCTGCCCGAGACCGAGCAGGCTCTGAGGGAAGGAAAGCTCTCCCAGGGCCAGGCCCGGAGATCACCTCCGCTGCGGCGATGGCTCCGGGTACAGAGGTGGTGAGCTCTTGCGGATGGCGGAGTCAGACGGGATGGGGCAGCTGAAGGAGCGCTGCGCCCTCGGGTGCGGGCCTCTGCGGTCTCTGACGAGAAGGAGCGCTACGAGCGGGTCAGGCGTCGCAGGGCCCTTAGGCACTGGACCGACGCCGATGGGGCTTTCCAGGCTCGATGGACCCTGACCCCGGACGCCGGGGCCTCGGTGCTGGCCGCTCTTCGGCCGCACTGGGACCGGCTCCGGGTGCAGGGTAGAAGAGCGGGTCGAAGCGAGACAGATGCCGCCTACGGGGCCGACGCTCTGGTTCATGTGGCCGAGCATGCTCGGGACTGCGGTGAGGACCCCCTGAGGCAGGGGACCTCCGGTGACGGTTCACGTGCGGGTCGACCATGCGGCTCTCGTGAGGGGTCATGTGGAAGCCGGAGAGGTGTGCGAGATCCCGGGGGTGGGGGCGATACCCTGTGGCCACGGCCGAGGCTCTGGCGGGAGACGCCATCATCTCCGGGCTCCTCACGAACGGAACCGACATCACGAGGGTCAACCACATGGGGCGAACGATAAGGGCCCCCCTTCGGACCGCCCTCGTGGAGCGGGATCGCTGCTGCGCGGTGCCGGGGTGCGAGGAGAGGCACGGGCTCGAGATCGATCACGACACCTCGGTGGTGACGGGTGGGCGCTCCAAGCTAGAGAACCTCGACCGGCTCTGCGGGTGGCACCACTACCTGAAGACCCATCACGGCTACCGGCTCATAGGTGAGCGGGGGGCGAGGGTGTGGACCCCGGGGCCGCGGCGGGAGTAAAGCCCGGACACCCTCGAGTCGGATCACTTGCCGAGCTTCGAGGCTAAGCGTCCGACTTCTTCCCTCGCGGCTTCCGCCTCGCGTCTTGCTTTGGCGGCGGCCCTGTCTGCGGCATCGGCGGCGCCTCGCTCCTTCGACATTGGCCTCTGCTTCCTCGGCTTCGGCTTCGGCCGCTTCGGCGGCGGACTCGGCCTCCTCCGCAACGATCTCTCGCTTCGTTGAGTCGGGCACGGACCTCAGCCTGCTCGTCAACCCCGGGGGATGACTCCTCCTCCGGCTCTCCTCCCAAGGCACCCCAGGCCCCGAAGCCGCTCGGGGTCAGCTCTTTCGTCAGTCGCCCCTCGAGCAGCAGCCGCTCCTCCTCGTCCGTCACGGCTGCTTGGATGGTCTGTGAGATAGCTTCGAGATGAGACGAGCTGGCGGAGTGCCCGGCCGCCTCGAGGATCTCCGCCGCCTCCGCCACCAAGCCCGCGATGAGCTTCTTCCTGCGGTCGGTCGCCGCCCGGATGGCAGTCGCCCCGGAGGCGCCCTCCAACTCGGCCCGCAATTCCGACAGCGTTTGAATATCATCCGGTCGTTCTCGTACGGGGTGGTTGTCTGCCCATGCCGGCAGCGACGGCGTGCGCAGGGCTTTGACTTCGGCGGCCGCGGACTTGTCTCCGCCCTTCGCGAGACGCGTGGCCAAAGAATTACGGGCGGCGGTGAACTCGTCGAGCGGGAGTGCGTAGAGCTCGGAGACCTCGTCTTCTACAGGCAAGCGGTCAGGCCCTCTGGCAGCGGGGGCAGTAAGTGGTGCCCCGGCCCCCGAGCACGATCTTGCGCAGTGGTGTCGAGCAGCGGGGGCAGGGCGTTCCGGCGCGGCCGTAGGCGACGAGATAGCTCGCGTTCCGCCCGGATTCACCATTCACCATCTGGTAGTCGCTGAACGTTGTCCCCTCTCGCTCCACGGACGCGGCCAGCACCTCCCGGATGGCTGCGTGGAGCGCTCCCGCCCGAACGGGACCAACCCGCCGGGACGCGGGATGTATCCCTGCGACCCACAACGCCTCGTCCGCGTAGATGTTGCCGACTCCGGCGACGGGCCGCTGCGAAAGGAGGAAGGGCTTCACCGGTGTCGTGGTGCGGGCGAGGGCGACGGCGAACGCTCGCTCGTCGAACTCGTCGGAGAGAGGCTCGGGCCCCAACGTCGCGAGCGCCGGCAGCAGCGTGTAGTCGCCGGCATCCACCGCGGCCAGACGTCCGAACCTCCTCACATCCTTGAAGGAGAGGGAGCGCCCGTCGTCGAGCCGCAGCTTCGCCCGCACGTGCGCATCCTCGACATCGAACCGCAGAACCCCCGTCATCCCGAGATGGAGGATCAGCTCGATCCCGTTGTCGAGCGGAGCGATCAGGAACTTGCCCCTCCTGCCAACCTTCTCGACCCGGCCCCCGCGGGCTCTCTCCGGCGAGACGAACTGGCGCGGCATCGCGGGATGAGGATCGACCCACACGTCCTCGATCAGTCGCCCCGACAGCTCAGGGTCGAGCTGACGACGGACGGACTCCACCTCGGGCAGCTCAGGCATCGGTCCAACCGTATCCGCGGGCCGCGCGCGGCCCCCGCACCCCACGTTCTTGTCGAGTTATCGGACGTATATGGGTGCTCCATCCACTCAGAAGTTCGGGCTGGGGACCGGTTGGGCCGGAATACTGGGCGGATATCAGATAGATAGAGAGGGTCGCATGAGCATTCGGTCGGTCCTTTTCGCCGCAGGCCTTGGGACGAGGCTCCTCCCCTACACCGCTGTCCTGCCGAAAGCGTGCCTGCCGATACTGGATGTCCCCCTCGGCGCCTTCGGCCTGTCCGCGTTATCGGCCGTCTCGTCACCCGTCCTGGTTAACGTTTCGCATCTCGCAGACGTGGTGGAGACCGAGCTGGGTCGTTGGGGCGACCCCCTCTTCTTCAAGGAGGCCCCCGAGCCGTACGGCACCGCGGGGACGCTGGTGGCACTTCGGCCCCGGTTGAGCGAGACGTTCGTCACCTGGAACTCCGACCTCCTCGCAGATGTGGATCTCCCCGAGCTGCTCGCGACTCACCACTCCTCCTCCGCACTCGCCACCCTTGCCGTGACGGCAGTCACCGAGGCCGCCGACCTGCACGTCTCGGATGGGCGTGTGACGAGATTCATCAACAGGCGGGCCGAACCGCAGGCTTCGGAACACCGGTTCATCGGTGTCGCCGTATACGAGCGGAGCGCTCTCGACATGATCCCCCCGGGCCTCCCGCGCGGCCTCGGGGAGACGGTCTTCCCCCGGCTGGTGGCCGAGCGCCAGCTCGCAGTGCACGTGAACAAGGGTTATGCGACCGACGTGGGCACTCCCGGGCGATACCTCGGGGCATCTCTCGACGCCCTCTACGGGCGGGCCCCCGCTGCGCCCGGAGGCGCGTGGCCGGGCCGGGTGGTCGAGGTGCCCGAAGGCAGGGCCTACGTGGGTCCCGGCGCGAACATGGCCGAGGGATCGCTCGGCGACGGGGCGATCGTCCTGGCCCACGCCTCTGTGGCCCGGGGCGCCAAGGTGGAGCGCTCGATCGTCTGGCCCGGGACCCTGGTCCCCTCAGGGACCCACCTCCTCAACCAGATCCACCCCCCGAACTACTGAGTCGGCTCTCGAGCGAAGCTGGTGAGATAGTCACTCCATAGGCGGACGGCTGAAGTCTCTTCCCGGCACCCAGATCGCGGAGGACTCATCCGCGCCACCGTTTTCCACGGCCCCCAAGATGTCCGCGTCGAAGAGGTGCCCGACCCGAAGATCCTCGACCCCAAGGACGTCATCGTCCGCGTTACGCACGCCTGCGTGTGCGGGTCCGACCTGTGGTTCTACAGGGGGGTCTCCCAATGGGAGCCGGGCTGGCGGACCGGCCACGAGTGGATGGGGATCGTAGAGGAGGTCGGGAGCGAGGTGAACGGCTTCGCCCGCGGGGACGCGGTCATCGCGCCCTTCGCTTTCTCCGACGGGACCTGCGAGTTCTGCCTCGAGGGCCTCCACACCTCGTGCATCAACGGAGGTGGCTGGGGCGGCCCTGAGAACGACGGCGGGCAAGGCGAGCTGGTCCGGGCTCCCGAGGCGGACGGCACCTTGGTGCGGGTCCCCGAAGAGGTGTCCGGCGACGCCGCCCTCCTGAAGAGCATCCTTCCCCTGACCGACGTCATGGGGACGGGGCATCATGCCGCGATCCGGGCGGGCGTCGAGGCCGGCATGTCGGTGGCGGTGGTTGGCGATGGCGCGGTGGGCCTCTGCGGGGTTATCGCGGCCAAGCGCCTCGGGGCGGAGCGCATCCTCGCGCTGGGCCATCATGAGGGTCGCCTGGATCTGGCCCTCAGGCTGGGAGCCACCCACGTCCTGTCGTCCTCAGGAGAAGAGCTCACGAGCGAAGTCATGGAGATGACCGATGGAGGCGCGGAAGCCGTCCTCGAGTGCGTCGGCGCCCAGTCCGCCATGGACACCGCGATCGAGATCTGCAGGCCCGGCGGCGCCGTGGGCTTCGTCGGCGTCCCCCACGGGGTCGAAAAAGTGAACGTGAGGCGGCTGTTCGGGGAGAACATCTCCCTCAATGGGAGCCTCGCTCCGGTCAGGGCCTACCTCCCCGAGCTGATGGATGACGTCATCAGAGGCAAGATCGACCCTGCTCCCGTTCTCGACATGAAGGTCGACCTCGACGGCGTCCCCGAAGCGTACGCAGCGATGGACTCACGCAGGTCGATAAAGGTGATGATCGAGCTGTGAGCCTGCCGGTCCCAGATCGGGCCGAGACGCTCGCCGGGGCGGACCTTTACACCCGGCGGCTCGCCGCAGCCATCCGTTCGGCGCCCGACCCTTCGGCGATGGCGATCGGCCATTGGACCGTGCTCGACCTCACTCGCCACCTGTCACACGTGTACTCGCTGATGCTCGGCTACCTGGAGGGCAAGGGGTCGCCGATCGACGATCACCGGAACATGGCGGCGAGGTGGGACGCCATGGTGAACCAGGACCCGGTCACTGACATGCGGGAACTAGCGCTCTCGATCGAGTCCTCCTGGAACGCGGCCAGGCCCGCTTTCGACCACCACGGGTGGGAGGAGCTTCACCTCTGGCACGGGGGCATCAAGGTCCGCACCTACACCCTCGGCACGATCGTCCTGGCGGAGGCCCTCCTGCACGGGCTCGACCTGTCGCGGGCAGCAGGCGCCTCCTGGCCCATGTCCAAGGATCACGCGCGACTGGTGTTCCTGGGGTTGCTGCCGACGCTGCCCGACTTCGTGGACGAGCGAGGGGCCCGAGGGCTCGACGCGGTCTACGACCTGAGGGTCAGAGGGGCACCCCCGGTGCATGCCATCGTGAAGGACGGCGCCGTCTCGTTCGCGGAGCCCAAGCCCGGAGCCCGCGCCGACTGCCACATCTCCGCCGACCCGCTCACTTACCTCCTCGTTGGCTACGGACGCATGAACCAGCTCCTCGCGATAGCGAAGGGAGGGGTCGTCGCCTGGGGGCGCAAGCCGTGGCTCGGCCCCCGTTTCGGCAAGCTCTTCATCTCGCCCTGACGCTCCCGCCGGAGAATGCCACGGGAGGCTTCGCCGAAGTACCCTTTCGGGGGCCACCAAAACCTGCTCGAGAGGATCCGTGGAAGAGCTAAACGAGTTTCTAAGGCTCGCCCAGCTCGTCGTCTTCGTCGGCCTCGGGGTGACGGCGTTCGTGCAATGGGGGCGGCGACGAGACCGCGCCGCTGGATGGCTAGCCGCAACCTTCGGGGTCCTCGCCTACGTCGTCCTCATGGGACGCCTCATACCGGATGACCCTTCCGGTGCCGTCCTCCAGCTCCTCTCGAAGTCGGTCCTCGCGGTGCTGGTCCTTTTCCCATACTTCCTCTACAGATTTGCCGGGTCTTTTCGCCCCACCCCCCGCTGGGTCGACGTGGCCGCCGCAGGCATGACGGGCGTGATCGCAGCGCTGGGCTCGGTCCTCCCGGAGAGTCCCGACGGAGAGGCGAGACCCCCGATCTACATGGCGTTCATCCTCTTGCTACTGGTGCACTGGTCGTCGCTTTCGGCCATCGTGAGCGCCCGTTTATGGCAGGGAGGAAGGGGCCAGCCAACGGTGGCGCGAAGGAGGATGCGCACCCTGAGCCTCGGCGCGATCGGCCTCGCGATCGCGCTCGTGCTCGTGATAGCGCCGAACTCCGAGGGAGTGTCGGCTTTCCAGATCGCGAGCCAGCTGCTGGCCCTCGGCAGCGCGCTCCTGTTCCTTCTCGGTTTCGCTCCGCCAGGTTTCGTGCGGACGGCATGGCGCAAGCCAGAGGAGCGCGCGCTCCGGGAGGCGGAGTTGGGCCTGATGGAGGCGGTGACGGATCGAGACATCGCCGGCCCCCTACTCCCACACGTCTCCCGGCTGGTCGGTGGCCGCGGCGCGATCATCACGGGAGCCGGCGAGGAGCTCGTCGGCTCACACGGGCTGACGCGCCCCGAGGCCGAGGCCCTGGCGAGCCGGGTGGCCGGCTCCGCGAGAACGGACGAGAGGACGGAGATCCTCGCCGTGCCGGTCCGCGCGGGGTTCCTGGCCGTGGAGGCAAGCACGTACACACCGTTCTTCGGACGAGAAGAGACCGAGATGCTCGAGCGCCTGGCGGTTCTCGCGGGATTGGCCTTCGAGCGGGCCGATCTCTTCCGCCGGGAGCGGCATGGCCAACAGCAGTTGCTGGAAGCGCAACGTCTGGCGAAGCTCGGAAGCTGGGAGTGGGATACGGCAACCGGAGAGATGCGGTGGTCCGAGGAGATGTACCAGATCTTCGGCTATGACAAAGACTCCGCTCCCCCCGCGCAGGACGATTACCTGGCCCGTGTCCACTCGGACGACCGCAAGAGAGTGGCTGCCGCGCTGCAGAGGACGGTGGAGGAGAACGAGCCCTTCGCGTACGAGCACCGGATCGTGAAGCCGGGGGGAGAGATCGCCTACGTATATTCTCGCGGTGCCTTCGTTGCCGAGGGAGAGGGCATCGGGCCGAAGATGGTCGGGACCGCCCAGGACATCACAGACCGCCGGCGCCAGGAGCTGTTCAGGGAACAGTTCATCGCGAACGCCGCTCACGAGCTGAGAACTCCGATGACCACCCTTGTGGGTTTCGTGGAGATGCTGTCACGGCGGCGGCGATCCTTGTCCGAGCCGCAGCTGCAGACGATGGTCGACGCCATGAGCCGCTCCGGAGAGCGCCTGGCCGTGTTGATCAACAACCTGCTCGACCTTACGAAGCTGCAACAGGGGGAGCTTCACCTCGAGCTGGCACCGGTGGAATTGACCGAGGTCTCGAAAGCGGCTCTCGAATCGGCGCCTCCCCACCCGGAAAGAACGTGGAGGTGACGGTCCCCGACGGGGCTCTCGCCCTGGCGGACCGGGCTCCGCCTCGATCAGGTGGTGGCGAACCTCCTCACGAACGCTTACCGCTATGGAGGGCCGAACGTCAGGTTGCACGCCACCTCGTCCAACGGGAACGTGACCCTCACGGTCTCAGACGATGGAGAGGGGGTCGAGGAGGACCTGTTGCCCTCCCTATTCGAGCCCTTCACGCGGGGCCACCTCTTCGGAAGCCGGTGGATCGGGCTTAGGGCTGGCGATCGTGAAGATGCTGGTCGAGGCGTCCGGTGGCGAGATCTCCTACGAAGGCCGACACCCACGAGGCTGCGCTTTCAGGATCCGGCTGCAGAGCGCCCTTGAGCCCCGGATCCTCGTCGTAGACGACGAGCCGGACATCAGGATGCTCGCGAGGATGATCCTCGAGGGCGAAGGTCACGAGGTGCTCGAAGCAACCACAGGCGAAGAGTGCCTGGCTCTCGTCGAGGCCGAGAGCCCTGCCCTCATATTCCTCGACATCAGGTTGCCCGGGATCGACGGATGGCAGGTCCTCGAACGATTAACCGGGGGCGAGGCAGGCAAGGCGATACCGACCGTGATGATGTCCGCTCACTCCAGCGCCGAGGCCCTCCTAAGGGCCCGGGAAGAAGGAAGCGCCGGATACCTGGTGAAGCCTTTCCGGGTCAACGATCTCCTGGAGTTCGCGAACACCCACGTCAAGCCCGGCTCCTAGTGGCGTTGCCCTAAGATTGAGGCGTGGCGGAGCAGGACTGTCTCCGGCCGCCTAAGATTGCGCCAGGCGTCACTGAACGGGAAAAAGCGTTTCTGAACGAGCTACGGGGGATATCTATGAAGCACTCGTCTCTGGCGTCGAAGCTTCTCATCGCACTTCTCTTGATCACCAGCACGCTCGTGACCTCGGGGATCGCCCTCGCCCACAAGGAAAGGCCTACGAACTTCCCGGATGGGACCGGCACGGTTCCGAAATACCGGCCCATGATCGCGACCCCTAACCTGGTCGTCTGTAAGAAGGACAGCCGCGAACGCATCAGAGAGATAAAGAACGACAAGCTCCGCAGGCAGAACATCAAGCTTTGGAAGCGCTGCGACTTCAGCAACATCCAGGCGGCAGTCGACGCCGTGACCAGGAAGGGCACGACGATCTACGTGCTGCCCGGCATCTACCGCGAGAAGCCAACGCGGTCCCAGCCCAAGTGCGCGGAAGACCTGCCGGAGCCGTCGGGTGAGGGCGGCGGCGCCATCCTCTCCTACAGGCAGCAGAAGAACTGCTCGGCGGCCCAGAACCTGATCGGCATCTACGGTGACGACAAGCCCGGTGACGACAAACGTGAGTGCAACGCGACCGTCTGCGATCTCCAGATCGAGGGCACCGGAGCCGAGCCCAACGACGTTCGGATCACCGGAGGGTTCACCAAGGACGGCGAGTGGGCCAAGCTGAACGGGATCCGCGGCGACCGCTCCGACGGCCTGTACCTGAGGAACTTCCAGATACAGCTGTTCGAGTTCAACGCCATCTACATCCTTGAGACCGACGGGTTCGTCATCGACCGGGTCGTCGGGAGGTGGAACGACGAGTACGCCTTCCTCACGTTCGCCGTGGACCACGGTCTTTACAAGAACTGCAACGGCTACAACAACGGTGACTCGGCGTTGTACCCGGGGTCCGCCTCGGACCTCCACCCCGGCGAGAACGACTATGGTCAGACGAAGCGTTGGTCGGTGGAGATCCGCAACTGCAAGAGCCACCACAACGCGGCCGGCTACTCCGGGACCGCGGGTAACTCGGTGAACGTGCACCACAACCGGTTCTATGCGAACCAGACCGGAATCGTCACCGACTCGATCTACCCGGACCACCCGGGTCTCCCACAGAACCACGGCTGGTACCACGACAACAAGCTCTACGCGAACAACTCGAACTACATCGAGGAATACGTCCAATCCGAGATCTGCGACAAGAAGCCCGCGAAGCGTGGCTACAGGCCCGGACCGAAGGAGAAGGCCTTCGAGGGGACCGTCTGTCCCGTTATCCCGGCCCCCGTGGGCGCGGGCTTCGTGATCGCCGGCGGGAACTACAACCTCATCGAGGACAACAAAGCGTGGGACAACTGGAGGGCCGGGTTCATGCTCTTCCAGGTTCCGGCCGCCATCCGCCAAGAGGAGGACCCCTCCAAGGCGTTCGACACCTCACACTTCAACCAGTACCGGCGGAACCTCGTGAGCATGACCCCCGACGGCGCCGAAGACCTCAACGGGCTCGACTTCTGGTGGGACGATCAGGGCGAGGGGAACTGTTGGCAGAACAACCTCGGGCCCAAGGGCAACGAGGACAGGCCGAACTCAAACACTGAGTACCCCACCGGGCTGCCGGACTGCGCCAGCGGCGGCTCGCTACCGGTCCCGAGCAACCCCACCAAGACCGCGCAGATCGCCGCCTGTGCCGCCTACAATCGCTACGGCACCGATGTCGAGAGGGACCCACCCGGCTGCGACCTCTTCACCACTCCGGAGGAGCCGGAGTAGCCTGAGCGCCGAGCCCAGATCCAGGAGGGGGGCGCTCCCGGAAGTTCTCCAGGAAATGTGCCCCAGAGCTCGATCCTGGAGAACTAAGAGTCCCGGGGGTAGCTAGGCATCGTGGCCGGGCTCGAAGTCCTTGGCACGTTGGAAGTTCAGGTATCCCTCCGCCCGGCAGACGCGGCCCGAGGCTCGACGATGAAGGCGGTGTGATCGCCGGCCTCGATCCGGTCGAGGATCGCGGCCTCGAACCTATCGGGACAGGCGCGTAGAAGCGGAACGCCGTCGAGGCCCGGCTCCCACGAGCACCTCGAGAACTTGTCGATGTCGTCGCCCGTGTGCTCCCCGAACAGGCGAGCGAGCTCTACCTCCCCTTCGGGGACGAGGTGGACGGCCAGGGCGCCTGCTCGCAGCGCCACCGCATGCGTGTGGTTCTTGTCCGAGACGCAGATCACGAAGCGCACCGGGTCGACGCTGCACTGTGTCATGAAGCCGATGAGGCAACCCGAGAGCTCTCCATCCGCGTGGGTCGTCAGGATGAACATCGGGTAATCCAAGCGCCCTGCCACCTCGTGGAGGGCATCTTTGACGTCTTGGCCCTGGGTCCCCGGCATCGAGACACGGTACCGCCCGCGGGTCTACCCCCTCGACGGGACGATCCCGCTCAGCATCTCATCGAGAGCCAGGAAGCCCGTCCGCACCTGAGCCGAAGTAGGCGGTGAGCGGGGTCCAAGGAAGCTCCCTCGGCGCAGATCGCTCACCCGCCGCCACCACCTTCCAAAGGCCCGCCTCGTTCTCGTTCGGCCACACGTGATCTCGGGGACCGAAACGAGCGCCTCCACGCGCTCCCGCAAGTGCTGATGCAAGGTCTGCGCCGGGACGGGCCTCCCGCACGAGGCGGAGCACGAGCCGTGCTGCGGCATAAGACCTGTGCTCCCACCACAGAGGTGGTTGTCCCGTCGCTTCGATAGCCGCGCGACGGAAACGGTCGAGGTCACTCCCGGGCAGATGCGCTCCACGGAAGCTCTCGCCCGCGGCAACGGAACCCCGCCTCGGAGCCGGCCCCTCAATGGCCGGAGACAGGGTGAGGTCGAAGCCGAGGAGCCTGGGGCGCCAGCCGATCTCCTCGAGAGCTCCGTTGATCCGTCCGAACTCGGGCGGAGACCCCTCGATGAACAGAGCGCTTACCCCTGCGTCCCGCAGCCTGCGGAGATGGCTGGGAAAGAGATGCTGCCGCGAGGGGGAGAACACCTCGGATCGCACCAGGGCCTCGCCTTCCTTTCTCAGCTCCTCCTGTAACGCCTTTCGGGCGACGGACCCCAGGACCGACGCCTCCGTCAGGGCCCCCAGCCCGTCGGCGTGACCCTCACCTAGGGCCCACTTCACGAGGTCCCTCGCGGCCCAACGGAAAGAGGGCCCCATCTGGAACGTGTGCCGGGTGAGCCTTCCGGCCGAGGCCAGGTCACCGTAGATGAGGAAGCCGGGCACCCCAGCGCGCGCGAGGGCCCGCTCCGCGCGTGGCAAAGCTCTGGGGATCCCGGCGAACACGACGGCGTCGAGGCCCCCCGCCCGTGCCGCCCGGCGGACCAGCTCGGTGGAGCGGAGGTGGCTTCCCCTGTCGTCGTAGACGCGTAGCTCGACGTCTTCTCTCCCCGCGATGGCGGCTCGCACGCCGCGCACAGCCGGCCGGCCGCGCCACGAGCCATGGCCGTTCATGGTTCCCACCACCGCTATCCGCACCCGGCCGACCGGCACCGGCTCGACCAATACGGAACCGGGGGCGAGGCGGCCGGAACCTGCCGTGCACGAAGCCAGGAGGAGGAAGGGCGCCACCGCCCGAACCACGAAACGCCCCCTCCTCGATCCCATCACGCAACGGTAAACGCCGCAGCGAAGTAGCTTCCTGCTCTATGCGTTGGGTCGTCCTTTTCGCCTGTGCCTGCGTCTGCGCCACGGCGTGCACCGGCTCGAGCACCCCCTCGGGCTCGTTGGATCTTTCCGCTGGACCGAGCGAGGTGGACCGCTCCCCGGGCCACACCCGGAAAAAGCGGCCCCGGCCGAACATCCTCATGATCGTCACCGACGACCAGCGCGCCGAGGGAACCCTGGAGGTCATGCTCGAGACCTCACGCTGGCTCGAGCGCGGGGGCACGCGCTTCACCCACGCCTACGCCACCACCCCACTCTGCTGCCCATCGAGGGCCTCGATCCTCACCGGGAAGTACGCCCACAACCACCGCATCCACACGAATTACGACCCCCGCCCCCTCGACACGCGCTCGACCATCCCCTGCGATCTCGGGCGGGAGGGTTACAGGACCTCGATCGTCGGCAAGTACCTCAACTCCTGGCCCGTTGAAAACGACCCGCCCTGCTTCGACCGGTGGGCGATCGAAGACGCCTACGCGTACTACGACACGTCGTTCAACATCGACGGCGAGATGCAACTCGTGTCCCGCTACTCGACCGACTTCATGACGGGCCACAGTGCACGGCTCATGCGCTCGTTCGAGCGGGCGGACAAGAAGCCGTGGCTTCTGTACGTTGCCCCACTCGCCCCCCACGAGCCGTTCACACCGGCTCCACGTCACGTCGACGCTCCCGTCCCGGCTCGGCGGCTGCCCCCGAAGGAGCGGGATATCTCTGACAAGCCCGATTTCGTCGCGGCCTCGCAGATCGGCTCCTCGTGGATGCGGACGCTGCGAAGGCGACAACTGAGGTCCCTCCTCGCGGTCGACGAGATGGTCGGAGCCTTCCGCCGCCAACTCCGCGAGCTGGACGAGGAGAAGGACACCATCGTGGTGTTCACGTCGGATAACGGCTACCTCTGGGGCGAGCATGGGATCGGCGAGAAGCGGACCCCCTACGGCCAGTCGGCACGGATCCCCCTGCTGGTCCGCTGGCCCGGAGTCCTCGAAGAAGGGGCCACCGACGACCGGCTCGTCGCCAACGTCGACATCGCACCCACGGTCTTGGAAGCAGCGGGTGGAAGGGTCGGCAGGTCGCGGTTCGACGGCCGATCGCTCTTGGGGGACCACCAGCGCGAGCGCCTCCTGCTCGAGTATTGGACCGACCCCGCTCGACCCGAGATCCCGTCCTGGCGCTCGCTCGTCGACACATCATCCCAATACACCGAGTACAGGGACGAGCGTGGCGAGATCGTGTTCAGGGAGTACTTCGACCTGGGCCAGGACCGGCGCCAGCACGAGAACCTGCTGGAGGATGCGAGTGCACAGAACGACCCCGACGTCCGATCGCTGTCACGAGCATTGAAGGAACTCGCGCGCTGCCGGGGTGCCTCCTGCCCATAGCCCCAACCCTGCGATCGAAAGACCCCGCACCTAGAAGAGGCCGGCTATCTGCTCCTGGATGGCAAGAGCCGCAGCGCGGGGGTCGCTCGCATCGCGGATCGGCCGGCCCACCACGATGTGGTCGGCACCGTTCCTGAAGGCCGCGACAACGTCCACCGTCCGCTTCTGATCGTCCGCGGGGCGGTTGAAGACCGGCCGGATCCCGGGAGACACGACGAGGAATCCCTCACCCTGCTCACGTCGCAGAGCGACCGCTTCTAGGCCGGAGGAAACGACGCCGTCGCATCCCAGCTCGATCGCTCGCTTGGCCCGCGAGAGCACCAGGCGCTCGGTGTCCACTTGGAAGCCGAGATCCTTCAGGTCCCCGTCGTCGAGGCTCGTCAGCACCGTCACCGCCAGGATCTGGACATCGCCTTTGTTGGCTACCGCGGCTTCCAGCATCCGGTCGTTCCCGTGCACGGTCGCGAACGTGGCGTGCAACTGGCCGAGCTGAGCGACCGCCCGGCCCACCGTCTCGGGGGAGGCGCAGTCCTTCAGAACGATCCTGAGCGTGGTACCGGAGTCGACGCGCTGGTCGGCCGGGGAGCCCCTTCGCCTCTCCGGGGCTGCTCATCCAGAGCTCTAAGCCGATCTTGAAGAAGTCGACGCTGTCCCCGAGGCTCGACACGAGCTCCAGCGCCGTCCGCCGAGGGAACATCCAGGGCAAAGATCAGCCGCTCCCGGGCGGCGATCCCCTTAGGGTTAGGGAGCTTCTCGTCTGGCATCGGGCCTCCACTGCGTCATCGATACCGGTCCACCAAGACTGTACCTCCGGGCCCGGCCCTTCAAGCTAAGGCCCTACGAGGCACCGCCCGCGCCGGGGTCTTCCTCGAACGGCTTCCTATCGGGAGCGTTGTCTCTCAGGTATCTCTCGATCTCGCTCGCAAGCTCCTCGCCCGAAACCGCTCGCTCGTCGGCGTTCATCCCCTCGAGCGCTCGCACGTGCTCGAGGGCCTCGGGCTGATCGGCCACGATCTGGTCTAGGCGCGTGCGCTGGGTGCGGGCCTCTTCCTCGAGGTCCGAAAGCGAGACCGGCACGTCAAGGTGCCTTCCCAAACGTCGCAGAAGGGCGAGGACGCCCGCCGGGTAGGGGCCGGTGACGTAGTGCGGCACCTGGACGAAGAACCCCACCGTCGGGATGCCTCGAGCTGCTACAGCCTGGTCGACGATGCTCACCGCTGCTGCCGGCACCCGCAGGAGCCCCTGAGGGGGATGTCTCTCCTCGCCGAGCAGAGACGGGTCCGACGCGGTCGTAAGAAGGGGTGGAGGCAGCGTGTGCGGTACAGCGGCGGGGACAGATCCAAAGGTCACCAGCTGATCGACCCCTAAACGGTGGGCGATGTCCGCGACCGAGGATGAGAACGCTTTCCATGCGAGGTCCGGCTCGGAGCCCGTGAGGACCAAGAGGTCCTGGCCTGCGAGGGTCGCGTGGGTGATCAACACCTCGGGCCATACAGGGCGCTTCATCGAGCCGTCGACGATGTCGAGGATGGGGCGCTGGCTGCGGTAATCGAACAAGACATCCGGATCGAAGGACCCGACCACCTCCCCATCCTCCGCGAGATGGGCGGCAGCGCTCGTCCCCGCGCCGGCCGCATCCACCCACCCGGCCAACGCGGAGACCATCACCGGCGACCGGAAGGGCCCTTCTTCGCAGAGCGTGTAGATCATCTCGCCAGAGTATCCCCGCCGTCGGCGACAATAGAGGCGTGGGAGCAAGCAAGGAGGAGGCCGATAGGGCGCAGACCGCGGCGGTCAGCCTCATCGGCCTGCTGGCAGATGAGGACCGGCTGAGGATCGTGGCCGCGGTGGCTCTCGGCGCCACGACCACACGCGGGATCGCTCAGGCCACCGGCTTGCCCTTGAAGGGTGTCGGTAAGCCTTTGGCGCGCCTCGTCACCGGCGGCCTCATCACCGAAGACGGAGGCCGCTACGAGGTCGCCCTGGAGGAGTTGCGTGCGGTCGCCCGCGAAGGCTCCCAGAGGGACCCCGAGGATTTCGGCGCCGCGCCCGAGGCGAACGTGGTGCTACGCCGCTTCATCCGGGACGGAAAGCTCCTCTCGATCCCACTGGTTAGGTCAAAGAGGCTGGTCGTGCTGGATCACCTGGCTCAGGAGTTCGAACCGGGTCAGTACTACTCGGAGGCCGAGGTCAACGAGACGCTCAGCGCCTATCACCCGGACGTCGCCTCACTGCGCCGGCACCTCGTCGACGAGCACTTCATGACCCGAGACCTTGGCATCTATTGGCGTTCCGGCGGCACGTTCGACTGAGCTACCGCCCGAGCCCGAGCCCTGAGACCCTTCCGAGGTCCCAGGGCTCGCCCGCGTGGGCAAAGCGCCGGCGTTACTCGGTGACGGTGAGCGTCCCCTGCACGCCTTCACGTCCTTGCCCTCCGGGTAGGCGGCGACTAGGCTGTACCTGCCCGGCTCCAGGTGGACCGATAGGACCTGGGAGTCTCCCGGCTCGACCTGGTGAACGCCGGTGAAGAACGTGACCGGAGCCTCGCCCTTCTGCCCCGTCCCGAACCACTTGTCAACGTCCTCGAAGGTCTTTCCTCTCCTCGATCTGAGCAACGAGGACGCTGTCGGTCACTCCCTTGCCGCCGTTCGTCACCTCGATCAGAGCGTCGCCCGCAGGGATCTCGAGGTCGGGAACCTCTTCCTCGGAGACCGTCGCCTCGGCGGTTGGCGCAGGAGCGGCCGGGGCTGCCGCCGCCGGGCCAACGTCGAAGGTTGTGGCCATGCCCTCCGCGACGTGGGGTTCCCCCGTGGGACTCGGCATGAAGCACAGCAGCGCGTACGTGCCCTCCTCGGCCTCGAGCACCATCCCTCCGCGCTGTCCGGGGCTAAGGATGCTGAAATCCTGGGGTCGTCGGAGAACCACGGTGGTGGCGGTGCGTTCGAGTCCTTCTTGAGGAGTGCCTGCACGTCCTCGAGGCTCTTCCCATCATCGAGCTTGCCCACGATCGCGTGTTGGACCTGCCCACCCACGTTCTCGAACTCCATCTGCAGGGGCCCGGCGACCGGCTGTCCCTCAGGCGCGAAGGAATACTCCGTCATCGAGACGTTCATCGTGTTGGTGGCCGGTGGAGGCTGGCCCCCGGTGTCGCCGCCCGTTCCCGTCGTTTCGGGTCGGTCATCCCCGCAGGCGGCCAGCAGCCCGACGGCCATGACCATCCCAACCAGCAACAACTTGCGACATCTCCTCCTTGCCGTTCATCTGATCCCGGGCGGCCGAAAGGCCGCCTCTCGCCCGGGCTCGTTAGCGAGGGGCACCGGGCTGCGCAGGAGGTTTGCTGGGGAAGTTTGGTTGCTTCGAGGCCAGCTTTAGCCCAAGATGAGTGATGGGTAACGAAGGGGGGATCGGTTGAGAGACGGCGGAAGCCAAGCGCCCCCTGCCACGTCGGAATTGCCCAACGCGAGTCTCCTGTGGGCCCTCACGGGCTTCATCGCCGCCACCGGCACCCTCCTCCTGCTGGGCTTCGTGATCCACCTGGACCCACCGCTCGCCCCCTTCACGATCCATTGGGCCGTCATAGCCCTCATGTACGCCGGCGCCCAGCTGGCGATGGTGCACCTCCCCTTCGGCAAACAGTTCCATTCCTTCTACATGACCGAGATCCCGCTGGTCATCGGGCTCTTCTTCGTGGAGCCGGAGGTCCTCGTGCCTGCGGCGGCGCTCGGGACGGCGAGCGGCCTGGTGGTACGGGGGCAGCGCGGGCTGAAGCTGGCATTCAATGCCTCGATGGCCCTCACTGAAGTGGGCGCGGCTAGCTTGATCTTCCACGCCATAACGAGCGGCAGCCCGGCCGGTCTGCGCGACTCGCTGGCGACTTTCGGAGCGACGCTCGCGGTCGCCGGGATAACCCACGTCGCGATCACCGTCGCGATCACTCTGTCCGGAGAGCCCAGGGCGATCGCGGACCTCGTGAGGAGCACCGGCCTCGGGTTCTTCGTCTCTACCGGCACCACGAGTCTGGGGCTAGTCGCCGTCAGCCTTCTGCTCCAGGACCGCACCGGGGCATTCCTGCTCATCGTCCCTGCTGCCGTCCTCTTCACGGTGTTCAAGAGCCTCATCAAGCGCCTCGCAACCGAAGATGCCCTGGCGAGGGAACGAGCGAGGTTCACGGCCATGGTCGCGAACTCCTCCGACATCGTCTCGATCATCGATGAGCAGGGGTTCGTCAGCTACATGAGCCCTGCCATCACGTCGGCTCTAGGCCTGGCGGCAGACGAGGTCGAGGGCGCTCCCGCCTACCCCTACGTGCACCCCGGTGACGTCGCGGGCATGCGTGGGGCGCTGGAGGACGTGAAGCGATCCCGGGACGGCCAGGCCACGTTCCAGTTCCGCGCCCGACACGAAGACGGATCATGGCGCTGGCTCGAGATGACGATGCGCAATGCCCTTGCCAACCCCGACGTGGCGGGCGTGGTGGTCAATCAGCGAGACGTCACCGAACGGATGAAAACGCATGAGGAGATGGAGCGGAACCGGACCCAACTGCAATCGATTCTCGACCACACACCCGCGATCATCTTTGTGAGGGACATGAACGGCCGCTACGTTCTGGTCAACAAGCAGTACGAGCGGATACTGTCCCGCCGGTCTCGGGACATCTTGGGAAAGAGCGACTTCGAGCTCTTGGACCCGATGATCGCAAGGAACGTGAGGAACCACGACCTCAAGGTCCTGCGGGAGAACGAGGCGTCCTCGATGGAAGAGCAGGTGCTGGACCGCCAGGGGCGACCGAGAAGCTACCTATCAGTCAAGTTCCCGCTGCGGGATGCCTCTGGAACCCCCTACGCCATCTGTGGCATCGCAACCGACATGACCGATCAGAAAAGATTCGAAGAAGGTCTGCGACAGACGCAGAAGCTGGAGGCCGTGGGCCAGCTGGCCGGAGGGATCGCCCACGATTTCAACAACCTTCTTTCCGTGATCGGAAGCTACGCGGACTTCGTTGCCGAGGCGGTGGCCGACCGGCCCGGGGCGCTCGCGGACGTGCAGGCGATCAGGACCGCCAGCGACCGTGCGGCCGACCTCACGCGCCAGCTCCTGACGTTTTCGCGCCGCACCGTCGCCGACCCGCAGCTCCTCGATCTCAACACGTCTGTTTCAGAGGTATGCCGCCTGCTCGGCCGGACGATCCGAGAGAGCGTTGAGCTGGTGACCGAGCTGGACACGGCCGTGCCCCCCGTGCGGATGGACCCGGGACAGATAGAGCAGATCCTGATGAACCTCGCGCTGAATGCAAGGGACGCGATGCCGTCGGGAGGCAAGATCACGATCCGGACCCTGGCGCGGGCGGCGGGCTCCTCCCTGAAGGACCCGACGATAGACGGTTGCGCCGTGCTTCAGGTGGAGGACACGGGACATGGGATAGAGCCGCACGTGAAGGAGAGGATCTTCGAACCCTTCTTCACGACCAAGACCCGCGACTCCGGCACGGGGCTCGGTCTCGCCACGGTGTACGGGATCGTCGAATCGCTCGGCGGCAGCATCTCGGTCGACTCGACCCCCGGTCGAGGCAGCATCTTCTCCGTCTTCCTTCCGGCGGCCGCAACAGACCCGCCCCCGGCGAAGGCACAAAAGCCTCGGATCGAGACGGGCCGGAAAGGGACGATCCTCGTGGTGGAGGACGAAGTCGTGGTCGGGCGCCTGGTCTCGCGCATCCTGTCTGAGAAGGGCCACCAGGTCCTCCTCGCCACCTCGGCGGCCGAGGCACTCGACATGATGGAAGGGCTCGACGGGGAGGTGGATGTGCTGCTGACAGATGTGATCATGCCCCCCACATGTCGGGGCCGGAGCTGTCGCGCACATTACGTCTCAACACGATCTACATGTCGGGACACTCCGACAGCATCATCGGGGCCAAGGCGTAGAGATCGAGAAGGCCAGCCTGCTGTACAAGCCGTTCACCGCAAGAGAGCTCTTGACAAAGGTCGAAGCGGCGCTGGTCTAACGCCGGTCGGTCACGCCCCTCGGCCCTCCACGGCGGCCGAAGCCATCTGGACCCCGGCCGTGACGAAGGGCGAGTACACACGGTCGGCGCCTGCTCTCAGGAGAAGGTCCTCAGAGCTCTTCTCGGCAGCACGAGCGACGATCCTCAAGGACGGGTTCAATGACCTCGCAACCATCGTTATGAAGATGTTCTCCGCATCGTCGTCGACGACGCTGATCAGCGCGGTCGCCCGGTCTAACCTCGCGAGGCGAAGGTCCCTTTCCAAGGTTGCGTCCCCGATGACGTAGAGAACCTGGTCGTCGATGAGCCCCTCCTCTTTCTCCTCACTTTTGTCTATGACGACGGGGGTTGCGCCCTCACGCTTCAGCGATTGCACGACGGTGTGGCCCACGCGGCCATATCCACAGACGATGTAGTGCCCCTTCAGCGAGGCGATCTGCTTGGTCATCCTCTTCCTCCTGCCTCGGTCACGGAATGCCTCCTCCTCGAGCACCTCAGCTCCCAAGGCGACCGCTGTACCCAACAGGATGACACCCGTGGCGATCAGCCCGATCGTAAGAACACGGCCCGCCGCATCGAGCGGGTGCACCTCGCCGAACCCCACCGTGGTGAGCGTGATCAGAGTCATGTACAGGCCGTCCAGGACCGACCACCCCTCCACGAAGACGTACCCGAGCGTCCCCACCACGATCACCAGCAGGACCGCGAGACCGAGGAGCCTCAGCCTCCTCAGGGGGTCGGTTTTCAGCGCGGTCTCGACCATCGAGTGAAGTTATCGCCCCCCGGGAACGATCCGCACCTCCAGCGGCAGCCGGAGCCGGCAGAAGACGAGGCGGCTGGCGCGTGCCTCGTAGGCACGGGCTGCCGCTACCCTGACCAATCCCAACGAGCCAAGGAGCGCCCATGCCCGAACACGACAAGATGAACGTCCCCGAGGTCATCAAGCTGCTGAACGACGTCATCCCCCTGCAGATGCGGTCCGCCACCCTCTATACCTGGGCAGCCGGAGCCGTCACCGGGGTCGAGTCTCAGGCCCTGGGGGCCAAGTTCCAAGAGTTCGGCCTCCTCGAGCTGGACGACGCCAGACGGCTGATCGAGAAGCTAGTTGCATTGGGTGGGAACCCCACCTCTGAGGTTGCCTCCTTCGAGCCTGTAGGGGCGACGGAGCCCGGGTTGAAAAGGATCATCCGGTACGAGGAAGAGGCCCTGGAGGCCCTGCACAAAGTCATCCCGGAGAGCGGGCAGGAGGCCAGGTCCGAGGCCCTGGAGCACCTCCTCGAGCATCTGCTGATGCGGAAGCAGGAACAGGTCGACTTCCTACTGAGGGCCCTTCGCCGGTAGGGGAGACAGTGGTGCTCAACATTTAAGCAAGCCCCCGTGCCGTGTGGGAACAACGCGAAGCTGCCCCCGCTCATCTTCGCGGGGGCAGCTTGGAAAACCGGTGAGACGGTGCGGTTACGGCTTGAGCATCACGTGTGCGCTGGTACCGGGCTCACCCGCGTAGTTGGTCACGACAATGAAGGCGGTTCCCTTCGGGAGCGCACCGATCTCGTCGGTTCCCTCCGTGTTCGAGGCACCAACGTTCTCACAGCTCTTGTCGTAGAAGTACAGGTCGAGGTCGTAGACCCCAGACACGGTGGATCCCATCGCGCTGACCACGGCCGTGCGCTTCTGGTATGCCTTCGGGACGGCCAGCACGTGGGCGTCGAGGCCGTTGCTCGCGGGGATCGAGCAGGAGGCGAAGAACTCCTGAGCCGTGACGGAGACGACGTTGCCTTCGGTCGCGCTGTGGAAGTTGGGGTGGGACAGGGCGATCGTGAAGTCCTGGCTCTTGTACGGCTTGGGCTTCTTGGACTTGGCAGCTGCGGGATAGATCGCTACGGCGAGCGCCAGCACCAGCCCGATGAGCAAACTTCTCTTCAGCATCTTTGGTCTCCCCTATCCGAAGGTCTTAGTCGGATGAGAGAGTTCCCCGTTGGCGGACGGATTCCTTCTGGTGCCTCGAAAAGGATCGGCGTCAGCGGCGGGGGCCGAAGCCGAAGCGCTCGGAATGGACCTTCCCAGGGGGGACCCCTGCGGCGGAGAACTGCCCTCGCAAGGACTCGATCATGGCCGGTGGGCCACACATCAGGATGTCCTTTCCCTCCAAAGCGGACATACCGGACACGATCTCGGCGCTGACGAAGCCGTCCTCCTCCTCAGTCACGAGATGCACCTTGAAGGAGGCTCGTCCGGCAGCCATCGAGCGGAGCTCTTCGAAGAAGTAGGCCTCCCTTCGCGCCTTCACCGCATAGAAGAGGTCGACCTCGAACGCGCCTTCAGGAAGCGATCGAGCCATACTGAGGAAAGGCGTGATCCCGATGCCCCCCGCTATCCAGATCTGTCGGGGGCTCCCCACCTGGAGATAGGAGAAGTTGCCGTACGGACCCTCGATCACGGCTATCGCTCCCGGGCGCAACCGATGAAGGGCCTTCGTGAAGCTGCCCACCGCTTTCACCGCCAGCTTGAGGTCGCGGTCGTCGGGCGAGCTGGTGAGCGAGAACGGGTGAAACTGGTCTCGGAGGTCGCCCGGGCGCAGAATGATCGAGCCGGCCAGACCCTTGGCCGAGACGCTAACGGGATGGAACTGAGACTCGAACTCTTCTGAGTAGAACGTGGCGAAGACGAACTGACCCGGGATGTATCGCAGACGACGGTCTCCCACGGGCGACATCGTTATCTCCATGACCGTGGGATCGAGCTCGTGCGCGTCCGAGACGACGTAACGGGACCTCCTTACCAGAACGTTCCCGAGGAGCGATCGGTACACGAAAGCCGCGACCGCCGCGACCGCCAACGTCGCCAGGTAGAAGGTGGCCCCCGACGAGACCCCTTTCGCGCTGGGCATCCGGAAAGCGTGAAGGGCGCCGACGATGAAGGTTGCTCCGAGACCCCTCTGCACGTAAACGAATATCTCGTGACTGAGCCGCGCATAGAGGGTGAGACCCAGCCCGATCGTAAGGAGCACGAAAGCTCCCACTCCCAGCAGAACCGAAGCGCCTGCCTCGGGCGAGAATGTCCGGAGAGCGGACGGCACCGACACGCGAGCTCTGTCGGCAACGATCAACGTCAGGTGAGCGGCGACCAAGAGGTAGACGACCCTGCCGTTCACCCGGTGTGCGGCGTACAGCGATTCGATGCCCCCGAACAGCCTCTGCAAGAGCCCGGCGCGCGAGCTGAGGATCACGTTGAGGGCCCAAGCAGCAATCCCTGTCAGCCCTGCCGCAAGACCAAAGTTCCGGAGCGACCATGCTTGCGGCGCCGGGTCCTGCCAGAGCCACAACAGCACCGGGATCAAGGTGGCCACGATCAGCAGCAGGCCGCCGCGCGCCCTACGCACCTCCGGCCTCCAAAGACCGTCGCCGGCTTCCGGCCGCGTCCATGCCGAACACGCGGAACCAAAGGTCGACGGCGGGGCCGATACCTAGGGCGAACAGCACGGTCCCGTAACCGGCGCTCCCTCCGAGGATGATCCCGGCGACGAGAGCCGACCCCTCCACCACCGCGCGCGCCGCTCCTATTCCGAGCCTCGTCCGTTTGGCGATCAGCACCATCAATGCGTCCCGCGGCCCGGCCCCCATCTCCGCCCCGATGTAGAGCGCGGATCCCAGGCCGATCGTCAGCACACCGGCGACGAGAAGGAGCGCCCGGAGCGCAACGGGACCGGTTCCCATGCCGTCGCCCCAGCCGGTGTTCAACATGAGGTCTTCGAAGATCCCGATCAGAAGCATGTTCGCGATCGTCCCCACGCCGGGACGAAGCCCGGCCGCCGCGCTGATGGCCACGAGCGGGACGCCGATGAGGATGACGGCGAGACCGAACGAGAGCGGCGTACGAAGCTGGATCCCGTCGTGCAAGACGTCCCAGGGGGCGACGCCGAGAGCGGCCCTCAGCGAAAGGACGACCCCCAGGGCGAACAGCCAGAGGCCCACGAGGAGACGCAGCAACCTCACGGCCACCGCCGGGTCAGAGGAAACGGGGACGCTCAGAGGAGCCGGGACCTCCCGAGGTGCCACCCGGCACAGGCGGAGCACCTGTAGGGACGGCCGTGATCCTCGTCGAGGGTCCTACGGATCACCTCTGCGGCGTCACGAGCCTCGAAATAGGAGTCGTACTTGTTCTTCCCTGTCTTCGGACACAGCGTTCGGGTGATCCTCTCCCTCTTCACCCGGCGAGCCTAGTGCGACTCCGCTACCGGGCTGGGCAGACAAGCGGGTACGAAGAAGATGGTGCCCGTGATGACTCCGACCCCTACCGGGCGGACCGGCGGGATAGCCTGGCTGCATGAGGAGCGAGACTTTTCCAGCGCAGAGATTCCTCGCGGTTGTCGCGGCTCTCGTGGTCGCCGCAGTTACCGCTGCGTGTTCGGCAGAGGAGGCCAAGCCCACCCTCAACGCCCCCGCCGGCGTTCTCGTCGCCGCGCCGGCAGACGCTTTGGTGCTGCAGGGGTCGGATCTTCCGGAAGGGTTCTCGACCGAGGGCTCCAAACTGCCTCCGGGGGAGACCCAGGAGATATTCGGGCCGGACCCGGCAATGGTGACGAGGATCACCTCCTCGCTGGCCGACTCCCACAGGATCGCTGCCTCGGCGGGGGACGAGACGATCACGAGCGCCGCCTACGTCTTTATCGACCCCGCTATCGAGGACATCTACGCCGCCTTCAGCTCCACCGGCATCCTCGAGGAGCTCGAGGAGCTACCCGAGGACCCACCCGGTCAGCTCGCCCAGCTCAGCTACGAGAGGACGGACGCCGAGGCGGAGCTGGAGAGCTACAGGTACGTCTTCCGCCAGCGGAACGTCCTGGGTGAGGTCGTCCTGACCGGGCCGAACGGGACCTTCCTTCCCGACGACGCCGCGGACCTGGCCCGCCAGATGGTGGCGCGGGTGGAGGAGGCGGCGCTCGACGCGCATAGCTCCCCCGGGCCGTGACCTCCCCCTGGGGCCGCGTTCCATGATTAGCCCGGGCTAAACTCTTTGGATGGGCAAAGCTACAGTCTCACGCGCGGTCGAGGACTACGTGAAGGCGATCTACCTGCTGAGTGCGGAGAACTCGGAGGGCTCGGACGGCGTCAGCACCACCTCCCTCGCGGAGCGGATGGGCGTCTCCCCGCCTCCGCCACCAACATGCTGAAGAAGCTGGCAGAGCTGGGTCTGGTCGTTCACGCCCCTACAAGGGCAGCTCCCTCACCGGCCCGGGCACCGCCGTCGGCGCCGAGGTGATCAGGCACCACAGGCTCCTCGAGACGTACCTGGCCCAGGCTCTCGGGGTGCCGTGGGGACGAGGTCCACAAGGAGGCAGAGGTGCTCGAGCACGTGCTCTCAGAGGAGCTGGAGGGAGGATCTCGGCAGCCCTCGGCCATCCAACGACCGACCCGCACGGGCACCCGATACCAACTAAGAAGGGTCACGTCGAGGCCCGTTCGCAGCGGCGGCTGTGGGATGTCGACAAGGGCGAGACGGCCATCGTCGAGACGGTGCCGGATGGGGACCCGGAGGTCCTCCGCTACCTCGACGCTAGTGGGATCCGCCCCGGAGCCACCGTCGAAGTGACCCGGCGCGGCCCCCATGGAGGCCCCCTGTTCTTCAGATAAACGGTTCGGAGCACGCCTGCTCGCAGGACGTGGCGGAGACCGTGTGCGTCCAGTAGAGGGCGGGGTTTGCCGGCTATCGGCCAAGTCATCTGGTCGATCAACAAGGGGTCCCCGGAAAGCCCGGGTGGGGTCTCTCACCGGAGCGGGTGGCTTCGCCGCGGTCTCGTCCTGGTGTGCCTGACCCGATGTGGGTAGCGTGAGGCGGGCGTTGTTCGCGGGCTTGGCCTCATCGGGCTATCGGCCTGCGGAGGTGGCGGGGATGGCTCCGCGGTAAGCATGGTCGAGGGCCAAAGGTTCGACCCGGCTCGAACCGTTGCGGCAGGAACGACGGTCACCTGGACGAGTGAGAGCGGTGGCGCGCACACGGTCACGGCGTTGGAGGAGCCTTCCCGAAGGCGCTTCCTACTTCTCGAGCGGCGGTTCGAAGACGAGGCGGCCGCCCGCGAGGGACTGTCGAAAGCCTTGATCCCAGAAGGCGGCACATTCTCTGCCACCTTCGGCGCGCCGGCATACCGCTATGTCTGCCTCCCCCACGAGGGCAGGGCATGACCGGCGAGGTGGTGGTCGAACCCCGCTGAGTGGAAAGGTTGGAGGCCGGGTAAGAAAGCAAGCGCGCTATCTGTCCCTGATCCTAGGAGGCTTGATGCCCGCAGCAGCCCCCATCCTCGACAAGGACGGCCTCCGCGGTCTCGCCGAGGTCCAACCTTCCCCGCCGTCTCGATCCTGTTCCCACCGTTCAAGCCGCGGTCGAAACGAACGAAAACTCGCTCCACCTCAAGAACTTCCTCGCCGAGGCAGAGGAGCAACTGCTCGCATCTGAACTACGCCGACCCGGAAGTGGAGGGCTCCTCACCCCCTTCGCGACCTCCTCGACGACGGTGACTTCTGGATGCACCAGCACAAGGCCTCGCTATCTACAGGACGCCGGAGATGATCCGCCACTTCAAGCTCGGCTTCGAGGTGGAAGAGACCCTTCGGATAGGCGACCGTTTCTACACGAAACCGCTCCTCGAGGGGTTGAGCGAGTCCGGGACCTTCTACATCTTCGCCCTCAGTGGGGGGGCATCCGCCTGCTTCGGGCCAACCCGGCGACCACCGAGGAAATGGACCTCAGCGGCCTCGGTATCCCGATGAATCTCGACGAGGCTCTGCAGTGGGACGACCTCCCGAACCGGGCCTCCCCCGACGAGCCGGGCGCATCCCCGGGAGCGGGGTGTCCGCGTATCACGGGCGCAGCACCGGCGGAGCGCAACTCACAGATCCGCCGCTTCTTCCAGGCAGTGGATCCCGTCGTGTCCAAGGTGCTGATGCCGAGCATGCCTGGTTCTCGCGGGGGTCGAGCACGTGGCGCCATGTATGCCCAGGTGTCGGGTTACAACCACCTGGTCGAGGACGGGATCGACGGCAACCCCGAGGGTCTGCGGGATGACGAGCTCCTCGAGAAGGCGTGGCCGATCGTCCAGCCGACCCTGCGTCAGCCGCTGATGAAGGCGTTCGATCGCTACGGGGTCCTGCAGGCTTGGGCAGGCCTCCTGCAACCTCGAGAGCTCACTGAAGGCCGCCCCCGAAGGCGCGTGGAGTCCTCTTCGTCCTGAAGGGAGCGACCGAGATGGGCCGCTACGACGTGGGGCCGGGAGGCTGCGCTCCGGGGCCGACGCTCCGCAGTAGACCTCTTGGACCTCGTGGCCTCGCAGACGCTGATGACCGGGGGCGACGTCTTCCTGGTGGACCCCCCGACATGCCCTGCGAGGGCCCAGTAGCAGCCGTCTACAGGTACTAGCTGGCCGGTTGGGCCGGGCAGTGAGGGCGGACTGAGCAGGCTGGGTCTCGCGTTCGGATGGCGGGCAGGTTTTTCGGTTTCGAGGATCCACCTTCTAGTTACCTCTTGCTTTTGCTCAGCATCCGAACCCGCTGCTCCCGGGGAACTCGCGTAGCTACCGCTTTTGCTGTTAGGGGTCGCTCGGGGGCTCCTCGGAAGTCCGTCTAAACGGTGGAAGGAACCGGCCGCGCGGTACACAGGGATCCCGCCCATCATCACGAAGCAGGAAGCGGCGATCGCGAAAGCCGCGACGTTCAATGCCAGGAGGTCACGAGGAGCGGGGGGCTCGTCGCCGGAAGTCCGATAGGTGAGCGGCGATGCCTCGATCTTGCTTGGTCCCCGGCCGTTGCGACATTGGTCGCCACATAGATCAGCGAGAACAGGACCAACTTCGCGAGGAGGATCCGCATCACCCCCGCCGGGACTCGCGCGTCTGACCCGGTCCCGCCATGGCCTGGCGTCATGCTCTTCCCGCGCCCAACCAGGGGACAGGTGGAGGTATCCCCTCACGGCAACAGCCCCCAGCAAGGTGGCAAGCGAACCAAGGGTCACGCCGATACCCGCGGTTTTGGGCGTTGGAGGGTAGGGCAGCCACTCGGCCTTGCCGCCCGACCTCGTTGACAACCGGTGTACATAACGCTCGTGATCACCGTGGCGGTGACATAGGTCGCGGCCCCCGCCACCAGGCACACGAATGCCGCTTTGATGGCGAAAGCGTCCGTATGGAACCTCGAGCGTGGCGGCTCCGGCAGGTCCGGTGGCTCTTCCACCAGATCGACATCATGCTCGGCACCTCGTGAGCCTTCTCTGTACTCGTCGCCGCACACCGGGCGGTACAAGAAGAGCCCCCTCTATCTCCGGTACCGGCCGCCGGTCGGTCGAGCCGGACCCTACCGTCGGTGGGAAGTCCTCCCTCGGGGCCGGCTCGTCCGGGGCGGCGGGGCGCGGGGCGTGCCGCTGTCCGTCATTGACCCACCGGTGCCAGCGTGCACGGGGTCTGCCGCCTGGGTGTCGACTCCGGCGCGCCGGTCTGTGCGGGCTCTCCCCGTGCCTCCTCCCGTCACCGTGCCGTCACCCGTCGGGCCGCTCCGAGCGCTGGCCCCCGGGACGAGATCGGGCATCTCGCCCAGATCCTCCGGAGGCTCGGCCCCCAGCGGGTCCATGGCCAGCGGAGCTTCCTCGGACAGGGAAGAGGTAGCGACGTAGTCGGGTCGGGCTCGGGAGCGGGCACCCTGGGCGGCTGCCTCGGTCTTCCTTGGTGAGGTCGGGGCGCTGAACTGGGACGGGTCGACGATGGCCGACTCCCCCGTAGGTGTGATCGCCTGTGCCGCCGTCACCCATGCTGACGTCGCCGCCGTACTCGGCGGCGGTCGGAAGCAGCGTCGGCTCCATCGGGGGTCCCGGCACGTTCTCCTGCAGCGCGATGGAGATGTCGTCGGTGATCTCGGCCTCGGGGCCGGCCAGCATGTCGGTGCTGCCGATGAGAACCTCGCCTTCGGCGGGGTCACCTGCTCGGTCAGCGTTGGCTGCTCGACACCCTCGAAGGCCCCGGTCGACCCGCAGGTTGTTCGAGACGTTGTCGCTGAACTGCGCCACGACCGTCTCCGCAAGCGTCGCCTGCTCGGCACTAGCGACGGCGCCGGTGATCACGACCGTCCCATCCTCGATCTCCAGCTCTATCCGGGTCGCGTCGACACGCTCCGATGCCTCGAGCGCCGCCGGATCCTGTCCATGCCCCTCGTTCGCCATGTCGCCCCCCTCGTCAGCTAACCGTTGAGCCTTCGGCAGCCGCCTGGTCTTCGACGCAATAGCGCGTCCAGGGGATCGCCTCAGGCGTTCCTTCGGGATCGATTTCCCACAGCGCTCGCAGGCACCGAAGGTCCCTTCGTCGAGACGCTGGAAAGCAGCCTCCACCTCTGTCATCTGGCCATCGGCGCGCCACGAGCGACGGGTCTCTCGATCGCTCGGCAACTTCGGTCCCCACGTCTGCTTGATGCTGGTCGAAGGTGGAGAGCTCAGAAGCTGGTCTGCTCACCTTCTTCGCCTCCCCGTGCTCCTCGAGGATCTGCCCGCGAAGCTCCTGGAGCCTCGTCCGCTCCTGCTCGAGGAGTGACCTGTATCCTCGTTCTTGCTGTCGTCGTTGTCGCTCAAGGAGAACCTCCCGTGGTTCCTAGATGCCCTCGATCGGGCGGGGCGAGCAGGGCGGCGCCGCGAGCCGCTGCCGTGGCCTCGTCGGTCTACTACCCGGCCCCTCGGGCCCCAAACTAACGGCCCAGGCTCTCGGCGAACGCGATCACGGCCCGCGCCGCTTCCTCGGGCCGCTTGTGCTGAACCGCGTGGCCCGCGCCATCGACCTCTATCAACCTCGCCTCGCGGAGCAGCTGGCACGCTTCCACCGCCCATCTTCGCGGGGCGACCGCGTCCGATGCCCCCCGAACCACCAGGGCGGGAACCATTACCAACGGCAGGCGTTCTTCGAGATGATGCGTCAGGCCGGCGAGAAGGGTGCGGAGCAGCCGACGGGGGCCGCAGCGAAGATAGTCGCGAAGGGCCAGCGCCCACGCCGAGGGGCGCTCCCGAAACGCGGACAAAGCCAGTCTCATCATCTGCCGCCACGCCGACCTCGCTGTCGGATCGAAGGTCGGGCCCATCAACACGAGCCCGGAGACGGACGCGGGCTGGCGCAGCGCGGCCTCCACCGCTACTTGTGCCCCCATCGAGTGCCCCACCAGGATCCCCCTCGAGATGCCCACCTCGGCGAGCCATCGTCCGACCTCCGCAGCCAGTGTGGGAACGTCCAGGACCTCCTCGGGCCGGCTGCTCCTGCCGAAGCCCGGCAGGTCGATGATCCATACAGAGCGCTCCGGAGCGAGGGCCCGCGCCAAAGGCTCGAAGTAGCGGCCCGACACGCCCATCCCATGGATCAGGACGATCGGAGGTCCGGCGGAGCCACCGCCCGTCCAGCCGTAGGAGTACACGGGACCGTGGACCCCCCAGGTCCATCTCCGCGCGCTAAGGAACGTAGCCACTTAGGAAAGACGCGGTCGCGTAGCCGACCATGGCGACCGCGGACCCGATCGGCACCAGCCGCTCCCTCAAGCGCCCTTGCCCGGCCCACTCGGCAGCCACCAGGAGCAGCGGGAAGGCAGCGAAACCGTACCTCTCGAAGGAGTTGAAGTTCTCCGTGCTGAGCGCTTGCAGGACGCTCACCAGCGCGAAGGCTCCGTACGAGGCGGGCCACCTCCTGAATGCGAGCACCAGGAGCGAGATGAAGATCGCTATCCACACGACGTGGAGGCCCTGATGCACGTGGCCCTCTGTGAATGTCTGGCCGAGGGCGCGCAAGACGGAGACGATCGGGTTGGTGAACGAGCCGCGTCCGCTGGCCTCCTGCTGGACGGTGAGAGGAAGCAACGGATCGCCGAGCGCGGCGCCGGACCAGGCGAGGTAGATCGAGATACCCGCAACCGGCGAGGCGACGCAGGCGACCCGGAGCAGCCGCCCACTCGTCCCGATCTCGCGCCAGTCCCTCAGAGCCTCTATCGCCAGAGGGGCCATGAGAAGGATCCCGGTGGGGCGGACCATGCCACCGACCGCACCGGCGATCGCTCCCCAGCCCCACCTCCCCCGCCTGACCGCGAGGAAGGCTGCGACGGCCAGGGACATGGCCAACGGCTCCGTGTACGCCATCACGAGCACGAACGCTGGTGGCGCGATCCCCACCAGGAGGGCCGCGATTCGCGCCACGGAGGGCGGCCGTCCCTCGAGGAGGCACAACTGGTACACCAGCATCCCGAGGCCCAACGCGCAGACGTTCGCGATGAGCAGAAGCGCGGCCCCCGGAGAGCCGACGACCCAGCCAAGGGCTCTTCCCATCAGGGGGAAAAGTGGGAAGTAACGGATCCCTTCCCTCGGAACCGCGTCGTAGCCCCCAGCCGCTATCCGCTCGTACCAGTCCGCGTCCCAAGCCAGGAGTCCTGTGTCCTGGCCGAACACCATCGACCAGAAGCCGGTGTCATCGGCGTTGAAACAGGCGGCCTGCTCGCAAACCCCCGATACGAACAGATCGTTCACGAGATACGCGGTGACGAGAGCGAGGAACACTAGAGCCCGCGCCAACAGCCAGGCTCGCCCTGCGGCTCTGAAGGATGGCCGCTCCCACGGGGAGCGCAGCG